>JAYSWN010000159.1:0-22636 GCA_043718025.1 Pseudomonadota bacterium | reverse complement strand
GTCGCGGTGGAAATTGAGCTCATCACTCCAATCGCTATGGAAAAAGAGGTTCGCTTCGCAATTCGTGAAGGTGGACGTACCGTAGGCGCGGGTGTGGTGACGGAGATCATTAGTTAAGTAGTGAGGCCATTGTCCCGGCCTTTTGGAGTTAGCGGTGCAGAGTCAAAAAATTCGAATTAGGTTAAAAGCCTTCGATTATAAACTCCTAGACCAATCAGTCTCGGAGATTGTCGATACAGCTAAACGCACGGGTGCCAAGGTGGCGGGGCCTATCCCGCTTCCAACGAAGATAAATCGTTATACGGTTCTCCGTTCTCCTCATGTGGATAAAAAGTCCCGTGAGCAGTTCGAGATCCGTACCCACAAGCGTTTAATTGATATTCTTGAGCCGACCCAACACACCATTGACTCCCTCATGAAGCTGGATCTCTCTGCGGGCATTGATGTGAGTATTACGTTGTGAGGAAGTATGCCGTCGTTACCGCTTTATGACATTGCAAAAAAGAAGATCGGCCAGATCGATTTGAGTGATGCTGTCTTCGCTGGCGAAGTGAAGCCCCATCTTATCAATGAAGCTGTTCGTGCCCAAATGGCATGGTGGTATGAGTACCGCACTGCTAATTCTCGTACTCGCTCTGAAGTGGCGGGTACCGGCAAGAAAATGTTTAAACAGAAGGGAACCGGGCAGGCTCGCCATGGCGACGCTAAAGCTCCTATCTTTTCTGGTGGCGGTAAGGCTCATGGCCCAAAGCCGCGTCGAGTTAAGCACAAAATCAATAAAAGAGTGATGAAGGCTGCCTTGTGTAGCACGCTCACTTTGAACCAAAAGGAAGATCGCCTTTTCGTAATTGATAAAATGAGCCTTGAGAAAGTCAGCTCGAAAGCCGCATCACAGTTCATGAAAAACCTGGGATTGAAGCAAGCCTTGGTCGTGAACGGCGATGAAAGCGAAGCTGAAAAAAGTTTTAATCAGAGCCTTCGTAATGTGAAGGCCGTGAAGCTATTGAAACCTGAAGGGGTCAACGTTTTTGACCTTCTTAAATATAAAAACTTAGTGATCAGTCAGTCGGCTGTGCGCAAGCTTTCCGAGAGGTTGACTAATGTTTGACATTATTAAACGGCCTCTGGTCACCGAGAAAAACACCAGGCATGCCGCTAGTTTGAATGAGTATGCATTTGAAGTGTCAATTGAAGCGAATCGTACCGCAATCAAACAAGCGGTTGAAAAGCTTTTTGGTGTGAAAGTATTGCGAGTTAACACCCAAATCAATCGACGCGAATCCCGCAAGCTGGGCCGCCAAGCGGGGCCGCGCAAACTGTGGAAAAAAGCGATCGTAAAACTGCGGGAGGGCGACAAGTTCGATTTTGTCGCAAGCTGAGATGGCAATTAAGTTATTCAATCCAACGACTCCTTCGCGAAGATTTATCACTCAGCTTGATTTCTCTGAGTTGACAAAAAAACGTCCTGAAAAACGTCTCGTCGAGGGCAAACGCTCCACCGGTGGCCGAAATAGTCTGGGTCGTATCACGTCGCGGTTTCGTGGCGGTGGACACAAACGAAAATACCGTATTATCGATTTCAATCGCGACAAGCGCGAAGTGCCAGGAAAAGTTGCGGCGTTGGAATATGATCCGAACCGCACTGCCCGGATCGCTCTCATTAACTATAAAGATGGTGAAAAGCGCTACATGATTGCCTGCAACGGCATGAAGGTTGGCGACTCAGTGGTTGCCTCTGAGACCGCAGACATTCAGGTCGGCAATGCGCTTCCCCTAAAGAAGATTCCAGCTGGTACCACTGTACACAACCTTGAAATTCGTCCTGGTGACGGTGGACGTTTAGTCCGCAGCGCCGGTGCGATGGCTCAACTTTTGGGATTTGAAAAAGGTTATGCGCAGCTTCGCATGCCCTCAGGCGAACTTCGTATCGTAAATGAAGATTGCTGGGCAACTATCGGTCAGGTTGGAAATCTTGAGCACGAAAATGTTGTGATCGGAAAAGCCGGCCGCATGCGTTGGCTCGGTTTCCGTCCGCATAACCGAGGCGTTTCGATGAACCCGGTCGACCATCCTCTTGGTGGCGGCGAGGGCAAGAGTTCGGGTGGTCGTCATCCGGTAACTCCTTGGGGTAAGAAGTGCAAAGGTTTGAAAACGCGTAATTCTAAACGGACAAACCGTTTCGTCATTAAGCGGAGACGTTAATTTTTACTTGAGTAGGTTTAATTAAGATGGCTCGTTCAATTAAAAAAGGTCCTTTTGTTGATGCCCATTTGCTGAAGAAAGCGGAGAAGGCGATAGCGACTAACGACAAAAAAGTCATTAAGACTTGGTCACGTCGTTCAACTATCGTTCCCGAAATGCTTGGTCTGACGATGGCAGTTCACAACGGAAGAAAGTTTATACCGGTCTATATTTCAGAAAATATGGTCGGCCATAAACTTGGAGAGTTCGCACACACAAGAACCTTTGTTGCGCACTCAGGCGATCGTAAAACCAAGGTTGAGGAAGGGGCGTAATCGTGGACGTTCAAGCGAAGCTTCGATACGCGCGTATCACCCCTCGAAAAATGAGGCTGGTGGCAAATCTCGCGAAAGGTCTGACCGTCGAGAAGGCGCATTTTCAGTTAAAGTTTAGTCAGAAAAAGGGCGGCGAGATTCTCTCTAAACTTTTGGATTCGGCCGTGGCGAATGCAAAAGAAAAGGGCGGCATCGACGTCGATAATTTGTTCGTTAGAAACGTGATGGTAGACGATGGACCGATCATGAAACGCTTCATGCCTCGAGCAATGGGACGAGCGTATAAAATTCTTAAGAAAATGAGTCATGTGACGATTATTTTGGGCGAGGCTAGATAACAGTGGGTCAGAAGACACATCCAATTGGTTTCCGATTAGGCGTCAATAAAACGTGGTCGTCCCGCTGGTTCAGCGTTCGTGACTACGCCAGTTTTCTTCATGAAGATCTAAAAGTGCGGGAGTTTCTGAAGAAGAAGCTCCGCCATGCTGGCGTATCGCGTATCGATATCGAACGCGTGGCCGGCAAAATGAAGATCAACATTCATACTGCTCGACCGGGTATTGTGATTGGAAAAAAGGGATCGGGTATCGACCAGCTTCGTGGCGAAGCTCAGAAACTCTCGAAATCCGAAATTTTTGTAAACGTTCTAGAAGTTCGTAAGGCTGAGGCCGACGCGCAGCTAATTTCCGAGAACATTGCCGATCAACTTGAGAAACGTGTTGCCTTTAGACGCGCCATGAAAAAAGCGATGACTCAGGCATTCAAATTTGGCGTTAGCGGAATCAAGATCCAGTGTTCTGGTCGTCTTGGTGGAGCCGAAATTGCGCGGGTGGAGCGTTATGCTGAGGGCAGTGTCCCATTGCATACGTTACGCGCCGATATTGATTACGGAACTGCCGAAGCGCTTACTACCTACGGTTTAATTGGGATTAAGGTTTGGGTTTATAAAGGTGAAGTTATTGGTAAGCAGACCCGGTCTGAGTTTGCCGAAACAGCGCAATCTACGCCGGTGGCCCCCGTTGACAGAGCGGAAGGTGTGAAAAATGCTTAGTCCAAAGCGCGTAAAATACCGACGGGTTCAAAAGGGACGGATGAAGGGGAAAGCCTACCGTGGCTCAGACCTGAATTTTGGAGATTTCGGTCTCCAGACTGTAGAATGCGGTCGGGTTACCGCCCGTCAGATCGAAGCCAGTCGTGTTGCCATTGCCCGCCACGCGAAAAAAGTTGGGAAAATGTTCATTCGCATTTTTCCAGACAAACCGGTATCCCGCAAACCTGCTGAAACCCGTATGGGTGGCGGCAAGGGAGCCCCAGAGTATTGGGTTGCGGTTGTGAAACCAGGGCGGATCCTATTTGAAATGGAAGGCGTTACGCGTGAAGTTGCTGAAGCGGCGCTTACGCTTGCTTCTCATAAACTTCCAGTCCGTACTCGTATAATTGAGAGAGGTCAGACACTCTAATGGAAGCGAAAGAATTACGTCAGTTAAAGAAAGAAGAAATCCAGGGAAAGGTTCTCCAATGGAAGGAAGAACTTTTTAGAAGTCGTTTCAAAGCGCAGACCAGCGAAGCAAAAGACACCAGTATTTTCATTAAATTGAGGCGGGATATTGCACGCGGTTTGACAATACTATCCGAAGAAAACCTTGGAATTGCCCGTACAGCCAAACCGGTTTCAGACAAACCAGTTAAGGCAAAGAAAGCGGCCTCTAAGCCGACCAAAAAGACGGCTACGACTAAGAAGGATAAGGAATAAGCCATGGAGCTAACCGTAAAGCCCAGCCACCACCAAAAGATCACAGGTGTTGTCGTAAGCGATAAAATGAATAAGACTCGGATTATTGAGACAAAGCGTTCTCAGCAGCATCGCCTGTATCATAAGGGCGTCGCGCGTAGTAACCGTATTTTTGTTCATGACGAAAAAAATGAAAGTAAGATTGGCGATTTAATTACTGCCGTCTCTACCCGTCGCTTATCAGCAAAGAAAAATTTTCAGATATTGAAAATCGAAAAGCGAGCTGCAACATGATTCAAAACTACACCAGATTGACGGTAGCCGATAATTCCGGCGCCAAAGAAGTGATGTGCTTTAAGGTTCTTGGGGGTAGTCGCCGCCGTTACGCTAGTATTGGCGATGTGATCGTTGTTGCGATCAAGGAAGCTCTCCCCACTTCTAAAGTGAAGAAGGGTACCGTATCTAAAGCCGTTGTCGTTCGTACGAGAAAAGAAATTCGTCGCCAAGATGGTTCCTTGATTCGTTTTGATGATAACGCCGCCGTGATCTTAAATAATAACCTTGAGCCTGTGGGAACCCGTATCTTTGGTCCCGTGGCTCGTGAGCTTCGGATGCCAAACAAAGACGGTTTCATGAAGATCATTTCGCTGGCTCCTGAGGTACTTTGACGTGAAAGCTAGACTCTTTGAACATTTTAAGACGACGGTAGTTCCGCATTTGATGGCGGAATTCAAGTATTCTAACCCGATGGAAGTTCCCCGATTGAAAAAGATCGTTGTTGGCATGTGCCTCAAGGAAGCAACCTCTGACATGAAAATCATGGACAAGGCCTTCGAAGAGATCTCAGCCATCACTGGGCAAAAACCCAAGTTAACTCGTGCAAAAAAATCGATCGCTGCTTTTAAGCTGCGGCAGGGAATGCCCTTAGGTGCAGTGACCACTCTCCGTGGAGCTCGCATGTACGAGTTTATGGATCGCTTCACCAATATCGCATTGCCTCGCGTTCGCGACTTTCGTGGTCTTAGCGACAAGGGTTTTGATGGCGCAGGAAATTATACAACCGGGATCAAAGAACAGATTATTTTTCCTGAAATTCGTATTGAGAAGTTAGATAAAGCTCGGGGAATGAACATTACTTTTGTAACGTCAGCAAAGACTGATCAAGAGGGCTTCCATCTTTTGGAAAAAATGGGGATTCCTTTCCGAAAAAAGAGTCAAGAAAGGGTGATGTAAGAGATGGCAAAACTCTCTTTAGTAGTAAAAGCGGCTCGTACGCCAAAGTTTAAGGTTAGAAAATATAACCGTTGTCCGCGTTGCGGCCGTCCACGGGCTTTCCTTAGAAAGTTCAATCTCTGCCGTATTTGTTTTCGAAAACTGGCGCTTTCTGGTCTCGTTCCGGGCGTCTTGAAAGCGAGTTGGTGATTTCGTTATGATGACAGATCCGATAGCCGATTTATTGACACAGGTTAGAAATGCATCGCGGGCGCGCCTCCCTAAAGTGGACGTGCCGTCGAGCCAGCTAAAGGTCTCCATCGTTGAGATTTTTAAGCAAACCGGATTCATTCGCAATTATCAGCTTTTCCGGCAAGCCGACAAACCAGTGCTTCGGGTTTATCTTAAATACGTTGGTAAGGGTAAGCCGGTAATTCAGGGCATTCGTCGAGTAAGTAAACCGAGTCGTCGTGTTTATAGCTCGTTCCGAAAGCTCCCTAAAGTTTTAGATGGTCTTGGTGTGGCAGTAGTTTCCACACCAGGTGGTCTCTTAGCAGATGGAACAGCTCGCGAACAAAAGTTGGGCGGCGAGATCATCTGTACGATTTGGTAAGTTGAGGAATTTCAATGTCGCGAGTGGGAAAAAAGCCGATCAAGTTACCAGCGGGAGTTAAAGTTAACTTTAAGTCCCCTATGGTTGAAGTCTCTGGCAAGGGGGGGCAATTACAGCGGCCTCTGCCGGGTTCTATCTCTGTTGAAATAAAAGGGGACGAGGTATTTGTGCTTAACAAATCCGCCTCTGATGAAAAGAAGGCTCTGCATGGGCTTTCTCGTACTCTGATTTCCAATATGATTGACGGGGTTACGACTGGATTTCATCGTGAACTCGAATTACATGGAGTTGGGTTTCGCGCCCAGGTTCAAGGCAGCAAGTTGACGATGACGATTGGGTTCTCTCATCCTGTAGAGTTTCCATTGCCAAAGGGCATTTCGGCGACCGTTGAAGCCAATACAAAGATTATGTTGAAAGGCGCGGATAAGGAGCTTGTAGGGCAGGCCGCAGCCAATTTAAGAAAAATTAAGCCGCCAGAGCCCTACAAGGGCAAGGGAATCCGGTATCAAGGTGAAAAGATTACCTTGAAACAAGGCAAGACAGCCGGCGGCGCTGGAGGCGGAAAGTAGTTTTATGTCTCGTCAAATTCGCACAAACACAAACCCAAGACAAGCGATTCGGCTTCGTAAGAAAACCAGAATTCGAAAAAAGATCGTGCTTCACAAAGGTGAGATCGCACGTTTGGTGGTTTACCGAAGTAACAAATTTCTTTATGCCCAAGTTATCGACGATTTGAAGTCGAACACCCTTGCTCAGGCCAGCACGATGGAAAAAGACTTTGCTGGAAAGAGCACAAAAAACCTTGAGGCCGCAAAAGCTCTTGGAAAGTTGATCGGTTCACGCGCCCTTTCTCAAAAAGTGGATCGTGTTCTGTTTGACCGGAATGGCTATGACTACCACGGAAGAATCAAAGCAGTCGCCGATGGCGCGCGAGAAGCGGGGTTGAATTTCTAATGGCTAATCCTAATGTCGGTAAGATGAATACCAGCGATCTCGATCTGTCAGAACGCATTGTTTATATCAACCGTGTGGCTAAGGTGGTCAAGGGCGGGCGGCGATTCAGCTTCAGCGTGATTGTAGTAGTTGGTGATGGGCAAGGTCACGTCGGAGTTGGCCTTGGAAAAGCTCGAGAGGTGCCAGAGGCCATACGGAAGGCTGGAGAATCTGCTCGTAAAAACATGTTCACGGTTCCGGTGTTTAATGGAACTTTTCCGCATGAAGCCATCGGTAAATTTGGGGCGGCCTCGGTTCTCTTGAAACCAGCTTCTGACGGCACTGGCATTATTGCTGGCGGCGCTACGCGTTCGGTCCTTGAATTGGCCGGAGTACGAAATGCTTTGACTAAGAGCTTTGGCACGACAAACCCACACAACATGGTCCGAGCCACACTAAACGGCCTTCGGTTCATGCGCACGGCTGAAGAGGTTATGCGGAATCGTCAAAATGACGAACGCCCTGGCCTCTAAACGAGGATTCGTTTTATGGAAAAGAAGATCACCATCGAATTAACGAAGAGTGTAATTGGCTGCCCCCGCTGGATGCGGACTGTAGCTAGGACACTTGGCTTAAAAAAAACGCGCGACAAAGTTACCCATACGGATAACGGCGCCATTCGCGGAATGATTAAACGCATTCCCCATTTGCTTACTGTTGTTGAGGAGTGAACATGCCCCAGGAGTTTAGTGTCTCTTTATCGAATTTGGAATCGCCTGAGGGTTCTCGAAAAAACCGGTTCCGCAAGGGCCGTGGATTAGGCTCCGGAAATGGTAAAACTGCCGGTCGTGGCGGTAAAGGTCAGACTGCGCGCGCCGGCAAAGGCCGCCCAAAAGGCTTCGAAGGCGGACAGACCCCTTTACAACGCCGCTTGCCAAAATTTGGTTTCAGAAACCCATTTAAGAAACACTTCGACGTTGTTAACATCGAAGCGTTGGAGAGTTCCTTTGCTGCTGGCGATGTCGTTGATGCCGCTAAATTGGTGGAAAAAGGGCTTATTAAGTCTGCAGACGTACTTTTAAAAATATTGGGCGATGGAGCTCTCACAAAGAGTTTGCAAGTTAAGGCTCATAAATTCTCGAAAACGGCGATTCAAAAAATTAATCAAGCTGGGGGCCGAGCTGAAGAGTTAATGGCTCCTGAAAGCGATACTGAGGAGAAATAACCTTGGCAGTTGAGGGCCTCACTAAGATTCCAGAGTTACGGCGGCGCATTTTATTCACCATTGGAATGTTGGCCATCTATCGTGTTGGTTGTCACATCCCGGTCCCCGGGATTAACACCAATTCGCTGAGCCGTTTTTTTGAAAGTAATCAGAACACGCTATTCGGCATGTTGAACATGTTTTCTGGTAAAGCACTAGAGAATGCGTCCATCTTTGCATTGGGCATCATGCCCTACATTAGCGCTTCAATTATCTTCCAGCTTCTTACCGCGGTGTCTCCGCATTTGAACCAACTCTCTAAAGAGGGAGAGATGGGAAGAAGAAAAATAAACCAATACACTCGGTACGCTACTGTGGGCTTAGCGATGTTCCAAGGTTTTGGAATTGCGTCGGCCTTAATGAGCGCCGAACAGGCTGGGTTTGTTTTTTTCGCCGGCCTCCAGTTTAAAGTGATCAGCGTCATTACATTAGCTGCCGGGACTGCATTCATTATGTGGTTGGGCGAACAGATAACCGAGCGAGGAATTGGTAACGGAACTTCGTTGATCATCTTTTCGGGAATTTCAGCTGGCATTCCGTTAGCGGGTCAACAGACGTTGCAGTTGGTTCGTGATGGGCAGCTATCCCCACTCTTGTTAGTACTTTTAATGGCATTCATGGTGGTGGTGGTAGGCGTCATTATTTTCTTGGAACAAGGACAACGACGAGTCCCCATTCAATACGCTAAGCGCCAAGTTGGTCGCCGTTTGTATGGTGGTCAGTCGACACACCTCCCCTTAAAAATTAACTCGAGTGGAGTGATTCCTCCGATTTTCGCGTCCTCTTTATTAATGGCCCCCTTAACAATCATTGCTTTCTTGCCATCTAATCCGGTGAGCGATGCGGTTCGTGATGCAATTCATCGTGGCGGAGTTGTGTATTACACTTTCTATGTTTCGTTGATCATCTTCTTCGCCTTCTTCTATACGGCTGTAGTATTTAACACGGAAGACGTTGCTGAGAACCTGAAGAAGCACGGTGGTTATGTACCTGGAATTCGTCCTGGTAAGAACACGGCTGACTATTTCGACCGGGTACTGGCTAGAATCACCTTCGGCGGGGCTCTCTATTTAGCGATGATATGTTTGCTTCCAGACTTTCTCATCACGCGCTTTAAGGTTTCTTTCTTTTTCGGGGGGACAACCTTACTAATCTTGGTTGGTGTTGCTCTAGATACCGTTTCTCAGATTCAAACCTTCTTGCTCACTCGCGATTACGAAGGGTTCATGAAGAACGCTAAGTTACGCGGCCGTCGAGGGTAACTGCAGGTGACGGTCACTGTTTTACTTGGCGCCCCCGGCTCTGGTAAAGGCACCCAGGCCAAGCGTCTCGCTCTACACGACAGTTTCGTTCATTTATCGACCGGTGACATGCTTCGTTCGGCGATAAAATGCGGAACCGCTCTTGGAAAAGAAGCTCAAAATTTTATGGATCGCGGAGAGTTAGTTCCCGACGTGACCATGATCGCATTGATTAGCGAAACAGTGGCAAGGCTTCCCTCCAAAACCAGGGTGCTACTAGACGGTTTCCCCAGAACACTTCCTCAAGCCGAAGCGCTATCTACGAACACAACCTCTCCGGTTGGAATGGTTGTTTTTTTTAAGGTTCCTGAGACAGAACTGGTTCGTAGACTTACTGGCCGACGGGTATGCGCTAAATGCGGAGCCTCTTTTCACCTCATCTCCCTGCCCCCAAAGCGAGAGGGGTTGTGTGACACTTGCGGGGGCTCGCTTAGTCAACGTCCCGACGATTCCGAGGCAGTGGTTCACAAACGCCTTGCCATCTTCACAAAGCAAAACAGTCAGCTCCTCGAATTTTACCGTCAACAAGGCAAATTAGTTGAGGTTGAGGCCGATCAACCTGTTGAGAATTTGCATGCGACACTTTTGAAGACCTTGTCCTGATGCTTCAAATAAAGTCCAAACGAGAGATCGAGAAAATGCGTGCCAGCGGCAAGCTGGTAGGGGAGATTTTATGTTCCCTGCGCGACCTGGTGAAACCCGGTGTCTCCTTGATCGAGCTCGACCGCATCGCCGAGGCAATGACCCTGGAAAGAGGGGCAAAACCCGCCTTCAAAGGTTACATGGGTTTTCGTCACACCCTGTGCACGTCGGTTAACGAGCAGGTGGTGCATGGCATTCCTTCTGAACGCAAACTTCAAGAAGGTGAGATTGTTGGGATAGATTTTGGGCTGATTTTGGACGGGTACTACGGGGATAGTGCGATGACGCTTCCTGTTGGTGAGGTATCGGCGCAGGCGCGTCAGCTCATGAAGGCGACCTGTGACGCTCTCTATGCCGCCGTTGCGGCTTCCAGGGCCGGCAACTCACTTAAAGACGTTGCAGGGGCCGTAGAACGAACGGTAAAGCCCTTTGGGTACGGCATCGTCCGCGATTTTGTAGGCCACGGGATTGGCCAAAAGCTTCACGAGGAGCCACAGGTTCCTAATTACGTAGCCGGAGCAAGCAACTTAAAGTTGCGAGCCGGAATGACTATTGCGATTGAACCGATGATTAATCAAGGAACCCCAGCAGTTAGGGTTCTTGGAGATCGTTGGACCACGGTAACAGAAGATGGGGCGCTTTCTGCGCATTTTGAACATACCATTCTCGTTACCGAGAACGAGCCGGAGATTCTGACGGCTTGGGCGAATAACACTTACGGGGATTGGTTAAACTAATAGGAAATCAACGAGTGGAAAAAGAAGATCTCATTCAAGTTGAAGGCACGGTGGTTGAACCACTACCGAATGCCATGTTTAGAGTAGTTCTTCCTAATGGAACAAAAATACTTGCGCATATATCAGGAAAGATGCGAATGAACTACATTCGCATTCTGCCAGGCGATAAAGTCACCGTGGAGCTATCCCCGTATGACCTTTCTCGTGGACGAATAACGTATCGCGCAAAATAGTAGGCTTTCATTAGTTTAATTTGACAACGCGGAAGGCCTTAGCCTAAATATGGCCTTTATTATTTTCCGGGGCATCTCTTGTGAAAGTCAGAGCATCAGTTAAAAAGATTTGTATTAAATGTCGGATATTTAGACGAGGCGGCGTAGTTCGTGTGAGCTGCGAAGATCCTCGTCATAAGCAGCGTCAGGGGTAATGTAGCGTGGCTCGTATTGCAGGCGTTGACCTTCCTAGAAACAAACGTATCGAGATTGGTCTTACGTACATTTTTGGTGTCGGTCGTAGTCGTTCCAAAGCCGTTCTTGCGGCAGTTCAGGTAGACGAAAACAAAAACACGGATCAATTGACGGAGGAAGAAGTCTCCAAGATTCGTGAATACCTTGAAAAAAATTTCGACGTTGAAGGAGAGTTGCGTCGTGTTACCTCGATGAACATCAAGCGTCTTATGGACCTGGGTTGTTATCGTGGGTTGCGTCATCGTAAAGGATTACCAGTTCGTGGTCAGCGTACGCACACCAATTCGCGCACTCGTAAGGGACCACGCAAGACGGTTGCTGTCCGTAAACAGCTCAAAGTGATGAAGTAATGGAGTTTAAGTAAGTGAGCACCGAAAATCCAACCGTAGAGACTGATAAGAAAGTAGCAGCCCCTGAAGGCAAGGATGTCGCTGACAAGAAAGATGTCAAAGAAGCGGCAAAGCGGAAAAAAGGTCGCCGTGAGATTCCGACTGGCAACTGCTACATTCAATGTTCTTTCAATAACACCATCGTGACCATTACAGATCCAGCGGGAAATGTAGTTTGCTGGTCATCATCGGGTAGAAAAGGTTTTAAGGGAGCTCGAAAGAGCACCCCATTTGCGGCCCAAATTGCTGCGGAAGACGCGGCTCGTTTGGCTGTCGAAAATGGAGTGAAAACTCTTTCGGTTTACGTGAACGGTCCAGGGGCAGGTCGTGAGACTGCGCTTCGTGGCCTTCAAGTGGCTGGTTTAAAAGTCACATACATCAGAGACATCACCCCTATCCCACATAATGGATGCCGTCCGCCAAAACGGCGCCGAGTCTAGGAGTTAATCAGTGGCTCGTTCGATTACATCAAATTGTAAGTTCTGCCGTCGTGAAAACACGAAGCTCTTCTTGAAGGGCGATCGTTGCTTCACAGATAAATGCGCTTTTGAACGCCGTTCATACCCGCCGGGACAGCACGGTCAACGCCGTACTAAAGTTTCGGATTACGGACTTCAGTTGCGCGAGAAGCAGAAAATTAAACGTATTTACGGAATTCTTGAGAACCAGTTCGAAGTTTACTTCGACCGCGCTGATCGTAAAAAAGGCGCAACTGGTTTGAACTTGCTTCAACGTCTGGAGAGCCGAATTGATAACGTAGTTTATCGTATGGGCTTTGCAGATAGTCGCAAAGAGGCCCGTCAGCTCGTGCTGCACTCTCACTTTCTTTTGAATGGTAAAAAGGTAAATGTTCCGAACACCATTCTCCGCCAAAATGATGAAGTTACAGTAAAATTGAAGAGCCAAAAAGCCACTCCGATTTTGCGGGCGATGGAGAATGTAAAAAAACGAGAGATTCCGGATTGGGTCGAGACCATTCCGTCAGAATTTAAAGGTAGGGTTAAATTCTTACCAGAACGCCACCACGTTACCTTGCCGGTCGAAGAGAACTTAGTGGTTGAGCTTTACTCTCGATAAATTGTTACCCAGGAGAGACTTATGGATGTTACTTTAGCCCCAAAAAATTGGCGTGCTTTGATTAAACCGAAGGGTATCGAGGTGGAGAGAGAGAGTCTCACCGACACCTACGGAAAATTCGTAGCGAAGCCGCTCGAACGAGGTTTTGGTACCACCATTGGTAACAGCCTTCGCCGTATTTTATTGTCATCGCTTCAGGGCGTAGCGGTAACTGCCGTCCGTATGGATGGGGTATTGCATGAGTTTTCAGCACTTCCCGATATCGGCGAAGACGTAGCGGATATCATCCTGAACCTGAAGGAAGTTCGGTTCAAGATGTATGTTGAGGGGCCAAAAACGGTTACGGTTGAAAAATCGGGACCCGGCGCAATTACTGCCGCCGACATTCAGACTGATGATTCAGTTGAAGTACTTAACCCTTCGCAGCATATCTGCACGTTGGGTAAAGAAGGAAAGTTCAAAGCTGAACTCCGATTGGAGTACGGCAAGGGATTCGTTATTACTGAGAACGTGAAGCGGGAAGACCTTCCTGCCGGAGTGATCCCAGTCGATGCTTTCTACTCTCCTATTCGTAAGGTGAACTACACCGTAGCGCATGCTCGCGTTGGGCAACGCACTGACTATGACAAATTGGAACTCGAAGTTTGGACTGACGGGTCGGTGCGTCCCGAAGACGCAGTGGCGTATAGCTCTAAAATTTTGAAAGACCAGCTGAGCATTTTCATCAATTTTGATGAGAGCCTTGAACCTGAAGTGGTTGAGCCGGTAATTGAACTGGAAAAGATAAATGACAACCTCTACCGTACGGTGGATGAGCTTGAGCTTTCTGTTCGTTCGGCGAACTGCCTCCAGAACGCGGGAATTAAGTATATTGGTGAATTGGTTCAAAAGACTGAAGCCGAAATGCTGAAAACCAAAAACTTTGGCCGCAAGTCGCTTAACGAGATAAAGGAAATTCTCACTGAGATGGGACTCGGCTTTGGATTAAAGATCGAAGCATTTGATCCAGAGACTTATTTCGCAAATAAGAAGAAAAAAGACGGCACTGACACTTTGAATTGAGATTGGATCGGGAAGTATGCGGCATTTACAGATTGGACGAAAATTAGGCGTTGATTCATCGCATCGTGATGCGTTGTTGCGAACGTTGACTTTGTCTTTGATTGAACACGAAGCCATCAAAACCACCAAGGCGCGTGCTAAAGAACTCCGTTGGTTTGCGGATCGCGTGGTTACCCTTGCAAAACGGGGCGACATTCACGCTCGTCGTCATATGGTTAAGCTTTTAGGGTCTACCCAGAACAGTAAGCCAGGCGAAAACCGCGTACGTAACGCAATTGATAAAGTCTATACGACTTTAGTGCCACGTTTTAAGACTCGGCCAGGTGGCTACACTCAAATTTTGCATCTGCTGGACCGTCGTGCGGGTGATAATTCTGAAATGGTTCTCATGCGATATATTCCGTCGCCTGACGAAGATAAGAAAAATGCCCCTAAAGGCAAAAAAGCTGACTCGGCAGATAAATTGAAAAAAGAGACCAAGCTTGCGGCTCCAGAAGATAAAGCAGCTAAGGTAAAACCGACAAAGAAGACCGAGACTAAATCTGACAAAAAGGCGAAAGAGAAGGCCTAGTTTTTGTCCCAAACTAAAGCCACCATTCTTGGTTTTAGCCTAATCGTGCTGTTTTTTTGCGCACTGATTTTTACACCGAAGCTGTTAGAGCGCGTACGATTCAAGATGGATTTTGCTGGGTGGCCACAAGTTCGATCCGAACGCTTCCCTGTGGATACAAAGCTGCAAGTCCTTCGGCTAAACGGCAATAAAATCCCAAAGCGGAGCCTATCTGACCTGCCTAAAAATGAGATGGGCTATATCGTTCATTTTTGGGCAACCTGGTGCCCACCTTGTATCGAAGAGCTACCCTCAATTGAGTTGATGCACCGCCAATTCGAAAGGATGGAAAAACCGCATCCTACCCTGGTCACCATCTCTGTGGATGAAAAGTCAGAGGAAGTGACGAAGTTTTTAAAGACGTTGGGCAGTGAAACAACCTTCACTATCCTTTTTGATCCGGAAGCCGAAACGGCGAAAGCGTTGGGGACGACTAGATTTCCCGAAAGCTATTGGATCCGACCTGATGGAAGTGTGCGGCATAAATGGATAGGCCCGCAAAACTGGAGCTCGCGCGAAGTGCTATCGCTACTCCTTCCTCGCCCCGTTCAGTAAGCAACGCTAAACCCGTGGTAAAATTAGCGGATGAGACTTTTTCTCCTTATTTTGCTTAACGCCACTCATACCGGCTTTGCCAACACCGTTAACCGCGAAGCCTTGCTTCACCAGCTAGCGTCGGTTCAAAGCGCCCTACTTGATAGCAAAACCAACCTAAAAACCTCGGATCAGAATCTCCAAACTGTCGAAACTGAATTTGAAAAATTGAAACGTTTGGAATCGGAACACGTCCAGCTAAAAGCCGATATTCAGGAGCAGCTAAAAGCGAATGCCAACAATGAGAAGGGCAAATCTAGACAGAGCTTCTTGTTTCAAGCCGGGAAGCTGGATGGCGAAGTTGAACGCCAGATCATTGAAATTCGCTCGAGGTTTATACCCCTGCAGAATGAAAGAACTTCGTGGACCGAGCGAAAGAACCGGTACGAAGGGCTGGTGACAGACCTAAGTAAGAAAGAAACTCAGCTCCAAGAACAACTTTCGCAGACAGCTTCCCCGGCATCCGGCACCGCGGCCGCGCCCACAGCGGTGGCACCTCAGGAAAGCCCCACTAAGTCTCAGCCATAGGGGGGAAACCGCAGCTATGGCCCCATTTTCCCGAACCAAAGAATCAAACTAAACGGCTTCACTCTAACCTATGGAATTTGTGTGTTTTTATTAGAGAAGCGGCGTTTAGTACCAAAAATGCCGCGTGCTTCATAATTTTTGCGAGTTGCCGAAGTATAATATTAAGATACCGAAAAACTGAATACGTTCTGAAACGCAGGGCTAAGAGTAAGGTGGATCGTTGCTTCGAGGACCTCTGACAACCTATCTATTTAATTGGAGAATTACGGCTATTGCCTGCGCGGTCTTTAGTTTTTACTCTCCCCCGTCGCCTGCCTCCGGAGCCGAGAACGCCCCACTTAAAGACACGAGTAAAAGCGAAGAGGCGCCTTCGCTCGATAACCCGATTGGCGCAGAGATCGCTAAACAGAAAGACGACGCAGATAAACTGGCCCAACGGCGCCAGGAACAGGCTAAAGCATTTGACCGCTGGCTTTCACGGCAGATGAGTGCCGATGACGTGTCTGAAATGGAGCGCAGCTGTCACGTCGATCAGAATGAAAACCCATTCTGCTACCCATTTTTAAACCACGAAGAGCTCAGTGAAAAGACGCGCACTTTAGGCCGCCCGGCGTCCAATATGCTGGGTCACAAGGGCACTATTCGACCACGCCTTCAGCGCCGTAAAGTAACTAACTGGCTTGAATTAAGATTTGGTTCACTGAGCCCACTGATTCGCGGGATGTATGCTACGCGCCCTTCTGACACCGATAAATTGCGGAAATTGGCGAAGGAAGAACAACGCTGCCCGAACAATATTGCTATCGCCCTAGCGGCGACGCTTGAGGACCAAATCGTTGAGGGCGTGCCCCTTGATGAAATCGGAGAACTCTATTTTAAAGGCGGCGACTGCTTGGTGAATAGCCCGAGCGATCGTGAGAGTTTAGTAACCCGCGCGGGCCTATTTTTTTACGCCAAAGGCAATGTAAAGCGGGCCGCCCAGATTTTTGTCAGAGCATCCGAAATTAAAGATGCCTTCACCTCGCGTCCGCTCTATTGGCTCTACCGCAGCCAAATGCAACTGAAGAGAGAGAAAGAAGCCAAGAAGACTCTCGCTACGCTACAGGCCCGCTACCCATTCTCATTTCACACTTTGGTGGCGTTAACCGCGATGGGAAAAGATCCGGGAACCATACTCGACCGCGATATCTCCCCCATATTTACCCGATCACAAAACACCCCTTCCCTAAATCACCTGTTGGAAGCCCAAGAATGGGCTAATCGATTTGGTTTGGCCGCCGCCAGCGCGAAGCTTCTCGAGTGGTCTTTAAAAGCTTCACAGGGCGTGGAACCTGAGGTGATGGTTTACCTGGCCGAGCTAAAAGAGGGACATGGGGATCATCACGGCAAAATTTCAATTTTGACTGACGTGCTCTACAACAATCCCGCGCTCGTCTCTCGCGAAACCCTTGAGCAGTACTTTCCGAAAGTTCTTTTTCCAGTGTTCGACAAGCAGTCGGCGATGATCGACCCCTACCTTTTGATCGCCGTGGCCAGACGTGAAAGCGCCTTTCGGGTTAATGCGGTGTCGGGCGCCAAGGCCCGCGGGTTATTACAGATCATGCCGGCCACCGCCCGTAAAATTGCCGGTGACGTAAACCTCTTAGACCCAGAAGTGAACGTAGAAATTGGCGCGAAGTACCTCACTCAGCTCTTACAAAAAACAAATGGAAACATCCATCTCGCTTTGGCAGGCTATAATGCCGGGCCGCACAAAGTATCGGCCTGGACTCAACGCTATCCCGTTACCGACCCCATCCTCTTCATCGACATGATTCCCTTCCGCGAAACCCGTGAATACGTGGCCTCGGTGCTGCGTAACTACTATTGGTATCGACGCATCCACCGAAACGACCTCAAATGGGACTCAAAGCGCTGGGTTAAACTGGCTACCTCCCCCGACGAAAAGCCCGTGCTTCGCGAAAACAACTAGTCTCAAAACCCTTTACCAGATAGCCTCCGGGCATGCGCTGGTTACTTTTCCCGCTTTTAACCCTTGGCTTATTCCTCAACTGGACACGCTGCGACGCGGCGCCCCAGGTGGTATTTCAGCAAGGCACTATTTTGGCCCTGCCGGATCAGAAAATGCCCCCGATAAAAGAGGCGCTAGATATATTGGAGCAAGAGAACTGCGGAGTGCAAAGGAGCCGCCGAAAAATTGCGGTGAATGGATCGTGCGGCTTTTTGCGCGGCCTTTATCGCTACGCTTTTTTGGACAAAGTTAAAAATAACGAGCGAACGGTTTTCGTAGAATTCACGGTATTTCGAAGCGGCGGCGGACACGCCTTTATTTCGGCGGCCCCGTTAGAATTGGCCACCAACTAAGAATGCACCTACAAGACAGACGCGCATGGCGATGAACTTATTCCGTTTGTAGATGTTTCAGGATGGTATTGGCCTCGTCGAACTTCGCATAGTTTTCTGAGCCTTTTGGAAAAGTTGCAAACCAAGTTTGGTAACCAAGAACGGCATTTCTGATCTCCTGATCCTCGGGAACCAAGTTTTCGAGAACCAGAAGTTTTTGAAGTAAGCACTCTCCGTACAATCCACTGCCCTTCTTCTTCTCTTGAGCTAAGCAGCGTTCCAGTGGCGCAATGAAGGTTTGCAGGGGAACCCTTACGATCGGTGACGCGACCTTCTTGTACATGTCGTACATGTTAAAAAGGCGATGCAGCTCTTTCTCATCAAAAACCGCTTTGGGCATATCGTGAAAAGCGGAAAGGCCGGCAATATCTCGACTAGAAACCACATCATCGTAAATCGCCCCACTGATAAAATTTTTATCGAGTAGCTTGTTCATCGCCAATACTTCTTCACATAAGAAATTAGTTTTAGAAACGTAGAGATCGCAGAAGCTGAGTCTAAATGAGGTGGCGGCGTCACTGGATATTGGCTTACGACCCAGCCAACGCGAAAGCAGGGTCTGATCCAACAACCCCAAATACTCTTTATACCGCCGGCGAAGCGTCTGAATTCGCGAAGTGCTTCCGGTGAAAAAAGCCTTAGCCGCGCCGTTGCTCAGAAGAGGGTTGGTCAGAGTATGAATCGGCTGGCCATGCCCCATGATTCGAGGCAAGGGATGGGGCGCTACCTCCAGAGCAAAGACGCCATCTAAGCGGTCTATCCCAGCCTCGAGCAGATTTTTTCGAACCCACTCAACTGCAAAGAAACGATCGGCGGCGGTTTTAATTTCCTCATCGCCAAACCCCTCTCGTCGGCACACTACCGCCAGGTCTCCCCCCTTCAGCTGAAATACGGAGACGTAATTAAAGCGTTTGGTGATAGTCGCCATCACCATCCGGAATAGATCATCATTGAATGAATAAGTGTGAATCCATTGTACAAAAGTACCATTAGGGCTCAAACGGTTAAGAACAATCTCATAGAACTCATCGCTGTAGAGATTTTCGATACCGACCACCCAAGGATTGCTTGGCTCACTAACGATAATGTCGTAGTCGGATTTGGAGCCTTGCAACAGACGGAAAGCATCCATCTCGTGGAATTTAACTTTTGGATCAACCGACGCCCGGTTGTTGTAGGAATCAAAGTAGTCTGCCTTTTTTATCGTAAAATTTGATATTTCGGCTACATCGACTCGCTTCACCTCGGGATACTGGGTGAGCGTTCCCACCGTAACTCCGGTTCCAAAACCGATCACCAGAGTGTTTTCAGTTTTTTTGGTGAGTAAAGCGGGAATGTGCGCCAGCATTACCGTTGTGAAGTAATCACCGCGAGTATTTCCGTCTGACTTTCCGTTCACGAAAACTGTACGCGAAACTTCTTTTCCATCGTGCTTGCCCGTTCCAATTCCTAAAGACGTATTCGGGCCATCTTTCCAGTAGAGCAATTTGGTCGAACGCGATAAGTATTTGGAGAATTCAGCCGGGCCGGCAAAGGTAACATCATCAATTGGGCTCACCTGTCGGAATGGCTGAATGAAGTTGTCTCGATTCCAATGCGGAGCGGCAACTATGACCGTAAAGGCCGCCAGGAGGCCTACACACGGAACTGCAATCGGTCCCCAGTTCGGCCCTTCTTCTCTAATATAGAGAAACGCTGAGATGGCCGCCGTTAGAACGCACGCAAATACGCAGATCTTAAAGAGCTCATCGAGGTTGAAGAAGTTGAGAGCAACGTGGCCACCCAGTAAAGCTCCCATAACACAGCCAATCGTGTTCAAGGAATACAGCTGACCTACCCGTTCTCCCAAATTCCCTTTTCCATCTTTCACAAGGTGGAAACAGAGTGGCAGCGTGAAACCGGCAAGGGCCAAAGGTACGGTTAGCAGGGCAAATATGCAGACGGCGAGCAGCGATTGATAAACGTAGAAATTTTCTGGAAGATCTCTTAAAAGCGATCGCACCACGTGACCCGCGTAGGCCCAATAATCCCCGCTAAAATAAACCGCGACAAGCAGCAGACTAACCCAAACCTGATTTCTTAGAAGGTTAATTAGTCTGAGCTCCGATATTCCCCTCACCAAAATTGAGCCGATGCCCAATCCAAAAATGAAGATCGCCACAATCAATGTAAAGTTGTAATTCGATGAACCTGTGGATAGGCCCATAAGTCGGATCAGAACGGTCTCGAGAGTGATGACGTAAAACCCTGAAAGCAACCCGATAACCCAAAGCCCCATCACGCGAACTGAAGGCCGGTCGTTCGCTGGTTCTTTCGATTCAATTCTCTTGTCTAGTAGCGAAAGATCCGCCGCCTCGTTTGCCGACGAGTGGCGGGCAAAGAACCAATACGCGAGACCGGCGACCACTAAGTTAATTGCGCCCCCGGTAAACGAAGATTTGGCAAAACCGAAGCGAGGAATCAAGAAGTAACCTGCAAGCAGACAGCCCAGACATGCCCCTAGAGTGTTGAAGCCGTAGATCAAAGCATGGGTGCGGCTTGCCTCTTTTAAGTCTCGGCTCAAGCCTTGCGTTAGCAGCGGCAGTGTTCCGCCCATGAGGAAGGTGGGAATTCCTAACAAAAGAATCGCCATGGCAAAATCTACCAAAGGATTTTCAATTCCAAAAAATCCGTAGACCGAATTCATACGGGAAAAACTAAATGAAAAAAAAGTGGGAAAGAGAATGGCCCAAGCCGCCAAACCAAGTTCTACCAAAACGTAAGCAAACAGTAGATTCCACTTTTTGGTGCGCGACCAACGTCCAAACACCGCATAGCCGGCGCTTATCCCCCCTAAGAAGATAGCAAGAATGATTGCGGTAGCTTTGGCTTGAGCGCCCAACAAGATACCCAGGTACCGATGCCAGACCACTTGATAGATCAGGCCCGCGGCGCCGGATAGAAAGAGCAGCGTATAAATGAGAATCCGGGAGAATAGCGAGAGCTCCATAGCCGGTAGACCTTTCAAGTTGCAGGTTTTTTTAGAGGAGAATACGCAAGTGTTAATCGTAACATGCACGACCCCTAGGGACGTTGCGTTAGACTCTTTATGACGGCGAGAGATTCAAGCCGGGCCCCGAATCGTTATGATGAATAGGGGAAGGGGGGGGCGTGGCGTCTTTGCTCTCGCGCTGCTCGTGGGGGTGGGGTGGCGCTTCCATCCGGGCGTTATTCGGGCGGGCAGTGCAAGGCCGGGCGTTGGCAGCGTGACTCGTCTCTACTCCACTAGCTTTGCCTTTTTGTCTTATTGGCGACAACCTCACTTCGGGGCTAATGCTACTTAGCGATGGCTAGCCAAGCGAACTAAATCAAAAGCGTCCCACCCGTTCTCGGGTTTTTTTTAATTTTTATTTCCGGAAAAAAAAGATAAAAAAAGTCAGGGCCATTTCAAAGCCAGAAAATTTCCTGAGAGAGTGTCTCAAAAGTGGTATTTCGCCGTCATTGCGTCTATGGCGCACGCAGTGCGGCTGAAGCAACCCTTTCACTATGAGTGAAGAGGGACGTCGACAAAACCAAGCAGGCCAAAGGTTGCCGCGCCTGCTACGCAGACGCAATGACAGGAACGCGGCTCTACATAAGGTTTTGAGACACCCTCTACGGAAATTTTCTGGCTTTGAAGTGACTCTGATTATTTTTGCTTTGCTTCCGGAAAGAAAAATTTCAAAAAAACTCCGAAAGCGGGTGGAGTAGCGACTATGCACGCCGCCGACGTCCGGCCTTGCACTGCCCGCCCGAACCACACCCGGGTGGAAGCGCCACCCCGTTCCAATAACCATCAACAGATCTCCGATGAGGGCCGTTTTTTGTCGCTCAGTTTCTGCGAGTTGGCTGTATTCTCGAAGTGATCTCCAGCTAACCCAGCGGCATCTGCTTTGCACACTCTCACTGTCTTAGGGTGTTTTTTCGTGGAGTGATGTGGTGCGTTTGCGAGGATTACAATCAGCAATAGCGATTCTTTTGATCTCCCTGCTTTGGGTTGCGGCGCCTTCTTTTGCTGACGAGAAACATGCCGTCGAGGAAACCGTAGCTGCTGTCGCCGCGAAACCCGAAGACAAGTTAGTGACTCGCCAGCAGGCACTTATTCAAACTCTAAAAGAGCTTGAGATTCCGCGATTCCAGCTCGAAAGGATAGCCTTACTCTTAGAGAAAAATCCCAAGGCCACCTCCGAAGAGTTCAATAAGATGATCGATTTAACCGCGGAAACCATTCCGGGCTTTTTGACCGCTGATCAAAAAACGAAACTAAAAAAACTCTACCGAGACGAATTGGGCGCGGTGACCGTGGACCCCGCCACTGAATTTGTTACCGCCGCTAAGTTGGTGGCCTCTAAACTTCCGGTAAAAGACGCTCCGATAAATCCACCGGCTAATCCCAACAATCCTAACGACCCCAGTAATACGGTTGGTGCCTTGTCGGGGGCAAAGATCACCCCCCCGGCGGTTGCCGGGGCCTTTCCCGATATTTCAAAACTGGTGAAACCGGGAGAAGACTCAAAAGGGCTAAAGGCTTTAGAGGA
>JAYSWN010000158.1:0-53715 GCA_043718025.1 Pseudomonadota bacterium | reverse complement strand
TACTTTTCAGCTGAAAAGTAGATGGGCACCTTTTAGGGGAATTTTGGCCAGGCATCATTGATGTTTTTAATGGAGAGAAGGCCAGGGGAGAGGTCTTTGATCAGTTTCTCCACCTTGGGGCGGATCTCAGTGGCCACTTTGGCGTTCAAGAAGCGCAGGCGTAAGCGGCGCGATAATATATCGTCGACATTGCGGGCCATTTCAAAGCGAATCACGTAGAGAATTTCTGCTTCCAGATGCGGATAGTCGGGATGCAATCTTGTCGAAAACCCTTCTTTGGCGAGTTTTCCGATTTCAAACGCCTCGCCGCCATAGCTGTTCGCCAGATGTTCAGCAACGTCAGGATCAAAACCAAAAGTTGCCTCAAGTTTTACCGGCAAGGCTGAGTTGAAATCTTTTGCGCCGATAAGCAACAACTCATGAGTGTGGCACTTTCCCTTGGCCTTAAGGCCGTGGGTTTTAATCGCAAAGTCTACCGTGTCCAGCGCCATCTTGCGGTAGGTGGTCCACTTGCCGCCGGTAATAGTAATTAGGCCAGATTTGCTCTTGGCCAAGAAATGATCGCGCGACAGCCCGGCAGTATCCCCCGATTGGGGACTGCTGACCAAGGGGCGAAGCCCTGACCAAGAAGCTAAAATATCCTTCTTCTCAACGGTTACCGCGAAGTAGCGGGTGAGTTCGTGCAAAATAAAATCGATCTCACCATCAGAAGGCTGAGGCTGATTCACAATTTTTGCCGATTGTTCGGTGGTGCCCACTAAAGTGTGCCCTTGCCACGGTAACAAGAAGAGCACCCGGCCGTCTTCGGTCTTTGGAATCAAGAGTCCGGTCGCCGGCGGAGAAAACTTTTTGTCCAGAATGATATGGGCGCCCGAACTTACCGTTAGCATCGGTTCAATTGAGGGGTCGTCCAACCGGCGAACCGAATCTACGTAGGGGCCACAGGCATTGACGACGCTGGTCGCCGCGATTTCGAAGGTGTCGCCGGTTTCATGATCGAGGGCCTTGACGCCCGCAATTTTTCCGCTGCGCTGAATGAGTCCGGTAACCTCAATGTAATTGGCCACCGCTGCGCCCAATTGGGAAGCGGTGTGCACTAACGCTAAGTTCATACGCGCATCGTTGAATTGACCATCATAATAAACCACCGCGCCGCGCAACCCCTCGCGTTTCAGCATCGGAAATTTTTTGATCAGCTCTTCCTCACCAACAAAGTGGCTGGGCTCTAGTCCCGAACGGCCAGCAATCCAATCGTAAAGTTTTAGGCCCGTGAGATAATAAGGAACCTCAAAGCGAGAATAGAGCGGAGTGAGCAGGGCGATGCGTTTTACTAAATGCGGTGCAATTTTTAGTAAAGTGGCGCGCTCGTGCAGGGCCTCTTTTACTAATTTGTACTGGCCACGATCCATTCTCTTAACGGCAAGTTCAAGGTAGCGAACGCCACCGTGAATCAGTTTAGTGCTACGGCTACTCGTGCCCGAAGCGAAATCAAAACGCTCGATGAGGGCCACGCGCAAACCGCGCGAAGCAGCGTCTAGCGCTACTCCACTACCGGTAGCACCGCCTCCGATCACCAGGAGATCGTAACTCTCGCTCTTTAAAAGTTTTAGGCTCTCCTCGCGTATCATCGCGCGAGTGTCGTACATTTACCGGTTAGCAATGGCAAGAACCCTTAACCCTTGGCCGCTCCTTGCGGATCCGACCAAGGGTCCGAATCTTTGTGCTTTTATTTTGAATGTTTAGTTACTGGATTCTTCGAAGAGCGCAATGCTGAACTGACGCTCTAGTTTGCCGCGCGAGCAGAGCCCTAAGAGAATCGGAAGCTTGAGCGTCTGCTTATAAAACGTTACGAGGGTGGAACGTTCTGCCTCGCAGTCGGCAAACGTTTTAAACTTTTCACTAGAGGAGCGGACTTCGGGGTATTTCCCCGTGAACAGCACGTTTAACTCAAACTCGTTGCCAATGAGGGGAAGTCCACAATAATGGACCAGAGGCGGGTTGGCATGGCCTACGTAGGCTGCCGCCAATTCTAGATTTTGCGCCTCACACTGTTCCAGCGTGGCGACTTTGGTGGCTTCGATCAGCTCTAAATTGATTCGGTCTTCGCCGTAGTAGTGAACGGCGGCGTCACCATATGCCATGTGCGAGCGAAACACCAAAGCCACCGGACGAATTCCGCGGGCCCGCAAGCCCGCAAAGATTCGTTCGCGGATGGTGGGACCATCAATCCCTTTTGGCACGCCAAAAAAGTGGTAGGTCGACATTTGGGGAGTGCGTTTGGCCGTTCCGAATCCGTCGATCCGGGGGTACCAAACATTTTTGCCGCCCGAGAGTCCGTCTCTCGCGCAGAAGTTGAGCGCAACTTTTAAGCCGGTCTCTTCAACAAAAATTTTTGCTTCTTGATCCATAGCGGCCTGGCAATTAGCAATCGTTGCGTAACGGCCGATCCCGGTAATGGATCCCCAAGCCTTCGAAGTAGACACCAGCTCCACCGGCTTTTCAGCCGTGTAACTGATCTCAATGCGGTAACCAAGTTCGGTCTCTTCCATGCAGCGGCTTCTGGTCGGCACAATTGAGGTGGCCTGTTGAAAACGCGCCCCAATATCGGCGGCGGTTTCGTGACAACCCTTTGGCTGAGCCGGATGGTTTTTGATTAAATATGAAAAATTACCGGCAATGGCCGGTAGCGTGAAAAAAGCAATGGCAAGTAAAGTAGTTCGCATGGCAGCTCCTGTTGCCTGCAACGCTAATAACTCACGGGTGCATTGTAACGCCGTACTGCATAAGGCTTAGGCGCACGATTGGTGCGGTTGAAACGGAAAAACTAATTCCAATAAGGGGCAATGCTTTCAAGCGTCTTTCCGCCAAACGATTCGTACTTTCCATCTTGGCTAACGCGCCAGGGCTGCTCTACGTAACCTGCGTTTATCTTGAGATCCTTGCCCCGCGTTAAAATAGCTTTTGCCCAAGGCTCATTAATGGCTTCTAGCGGTGCATCCTTGGCGAAGAGTTCGCGTAAAGCCGCTACGTCGCGAACCGCTTTAATCCGTTGCAGCTCACTGAATAGACTGCGTGACACGTCGTAGAATCGGTCGTAATCCACCACTCCCAACACTTGGTTTTCTAAGGTGGGTTGTGACGTTTCATCTTTCGCCACCCAGCGCACCGCGTTACCATCTAACAACTTTTTTAGGAACAGCCAGTGGCCGCGTTGGTGCGCCTCGGTAAAAGTGCGTTGCCCAGACGTCCGTCGCAAAAAATCAGCAACGTAGTAGTCGTAGGCTAAATTGCGAATCGTTTTGGCTTCCGCCTTATCTTTGTAAATCCCGATGTCCACGAGCTTTTTGTCGCCCATAAAAACTAGGGCGGCGAGGTCCGCACGCTGTTCTTCGAGCGCACTGCCCAGAGCACCAAGACCGGAAATCGGGTCTTCGTTCTTGCCGTATTTTTCAATGTCGTAGGTACCCGAACCGTGGCCGATGATCTCGTGCATCAGCACCAGGTTTTGCCAGATCTTTTCGCGTTGGCTGAGCATCGACTGTACTTTGGACGCCGGAGCAAATTCATTCAGCATCTCTTCGTAAGCGCCGCGCAGCTCAGGGTCAGTGTCTTCACCGGGCAGCGGTAGGCGGATTACATTTTTTGCCCCCACGTCGCGGCGAATGTCGTCAAAGTTAGGCAGGTTGTAACCACCCGACCGGTAATTGGCGATCTCTTGAAAATAATAAACCATGATCGCCGGCGGCGAGTAGTCAGCGGGAAATGTCTTTTTAAATTTACCGAAGGGCATCTCGTCTTCGAAATATTGCGCTGATTTCGCCAAGGCTTCGGCACGCCGGCTGATTTCTGGGTCGATCACTTGAACGTAAGACTCCCAAGTTCCAATGCGGGCGAGCCAGTCTTCGTAAACCTCAACCCAGCCCAACATGAAATCTACCTTTGAGCTGGCGCGATCCTTTACCCAGGCGATGTTTCCCTGGCGAAAGTCTTCGACCACCCCTTCGTTAAAGTATTTGATGAAGGCATCAATCTGGGTCGCCTGCATTGGCGTCAGCGCTAGGGTGCGGGCCTTAGCTAAAGACGCCACCACCTTTTTCAGGGTCTCGCCCACCACTCCGGGCGATTTTACGGTCTGAATTTCGCAGGCGAGCTTGCCGGCTTTTCGCACCACTCGGCAATTCAATGTAGTATCGAGTTCTTTTCCAACCGTGGCTTTTACTTCGGCCCCTTTAACGCCGCGTTCGTAAATGTTGCCGCCGGTCTCTTCAAGGCCCACTCCGTCTGGACTCTCGGGATACAGCCGCACTTCAAAATTGGGATCGGTCACCAAATTCACAATATCGGCCCGGGCGGAAGCAAACTTTTTAGGCAGATGCGTTTTAAAAAGCGAGTCGGCTTGGGATTTGGTAACTGATTTAAGCACGTATTTTCGATTGGAGCTGGCGTATGGCCCCGCAGAGTCGGTGAATTTAGCCGTGTAAATCAGCATCTCGTCGAAGCCCGCGGGCCCCAACAGCTTTTTGGTCGCCGCGATATTTTTCTTTGAAAAGGCCGCGGTAAGGGCCTCGCGCATGGCCAGGCTGTGGCGGTGAGTTTGGAAATAGAGCAAGGTCTTGCCGTGCCGGGCGGCTTCTATCAAGTAGAAGGCAAAGGCTTTTTCTTTCTCGTTAAGCAGGGCCCATACTTTTTCACGGGGCCCCGCGTTCTGGATTCTGAGCCATTTGGGCAGTGGCATGGGCTCGGCGGTGCCGGCCGATAAAGTGGTATTCATATTCAAAAAGAGTAACCCCACCAGCAATAGAAGTCGCGACATAGTGCCTCCGCCCAATTAAGCCAACCATTGAATCCGGTTAAAGAAACAAAACGGCAAAGGGTACGTA
Source organism: Pseudomonadota bacterium (assembly GCA_043718025.1). GTDB lineage: Bacteria > Bdellovibrionota > FAC87 > UBA2466 > UBA2466 > JBGSST01. The sequence goes on along the minus strand of JAYSWN010000158.1, from coordinate 48,835 downwards.
TTGGCAACCTCGAATTCGCCTAGTAGCCTCTCGCCAAAATATGAAAATCGCAGACTTTATAGAAATCCAAGAGTCTTTCGTAAACCGCCACGTCGGGGTTGACCCCACCGATGAAAAATCGATGTTAGAGGCGATTGGCCACACTTCTTTGAGTGGACTGGCCGACGCGGCCATCCCGCCTTCGATCCGTTTAAAGCGGGGCCTGGACCTTCCGGCGCCGGCCTCTGAAACTGAGGCTACCTCGCAATTAAAGGGCTACGCCAAACAAAACATCGTGCGGCGATCGTTGTTGGGAATGGGGTATCAAGACTGTCTGGTGCCCGGCGTTATTCAGCGCAACGTTTTAGAAAACCCGGGTTGGTATACGCAATACACGCCCTACCAAGCCGAAATTTCCCAAGGCCGCCTAGAAGCCCTTTTAAATTTTCAAACGTTGGTTGTTGACCTCACCGGTCTGCCGGTGGCCAACGCCTCGCTGTTGGATGAAGCCACCGCCGCGGCTGAAGCCATGGCCCTTTGCTGGCATTCAAAAACGGCCGAACGAACTCATTTTTTTGTTTCGGAACGTTGCCACCCTCAGGTGATCGATCTCATTAAAACCCGCGCGTGGGGAATGGGCATTGAAATTGAAGTGGGCAAAGAGGCTCAGGTTACCAATTGGGGCGGTTACTTCGCAGTGCTGTTGAGTTATCCGACGACCGATGGCGAGGTGGTCAACTACAGGCCGCTCACCGAAAAGTGTAAGGCCGCCGGCACTTTGGTGTGCGTTGCCGCCGATCTGATGAGCTTACTCCTAATCGAGGCCCCCGGTGCATGGGGGGCAGACGTAGTTTTTGGAAATAGCCAGGCTTTTGGAGTTCCGCTTGGATTTGGCGGACCTCACGCGGCTTTCTTTGCCACTAAAACTGAGTTTGAGCGCCGCATGCCGGGCCGCATGGTGGGTTTATCTAAAGATCGGGAAGGGCGTCCCGCCGCGCGTCTAGCTTTGCAAACCCGCGAACAACATATTCGCCGCGAAAAAGCCACGAGCAACATTTGCACCGCGCAGGTGCTGCTGGCAATCATGTCGGGAATGTTTGCCGTTTATCACGGCCCCGAGGGTTTAAAGAAAATTGCCCTTCGGGTGCACGGCTTAACTTGTTTGCTGGCCGATGTATTGAAGACTTTGGGGTTCACGCTGCGGGCCGAGTCGTTGTTCAATACGATTCGCTTCACCACAAATGGAAAAGCCGAACAGTGGCGAAAAAAGTTTGAAGACAAGGGCTTTTTGGTGCGCGTCTACGAAAATGGCGATTTGGGTATCACGCTCGATGAAGTGTCCACCATTGGCGAAGTGGAAACCATCTCCTCCATTTTTCTCGAAGGCAAAGCGATGAGCCAGTGGCATGAGCTTCGGCGTAATGTTTCGTCGAAGTTACCGCAAGCCGTAGCCCGTAAAACCGAATTTCTTACCCATCCAGTTTTCCATCGTCATCGCTCAGAAACAGAGATGCTTCGCTACATTCGCACACTCGAAGCACGCGACCTGTCGCTGGCGTTTTCAATGATTCCATTGGGTTCGTGCACGATGAAGTTGAACGCCACGGCCGAAATGTATCCGGTAAGCTGGCCCGAGTGGAATGGCATTCACCCTTTTGCTCCACATAGCGATACCGTGGGCTACCATAGAATGTTTCACGATCTAGAAAAGTGGCTCTGCGAAATCACGGGTTTTTCCGCGATGTCGCTCCAGCCTAATTCCGGAGCCCAAGGGGAGTACGCCGGATTACTGGTTATCCGTAAGTTTTTCGAATCTAAGGGCCAGACAAACCGCAACGTTTGCTTGATTCCTAAATCGGCGCACGGCACCAATCCCGCCAGTGCGGCGATGGCCGGAATGAAAGTGGTGGCGGTGGAGTGCGATGAGCACGGTAACGTCGAGTTGGGCGATCTAAAAAAGAAGATCGCTTTGCATCAAGCGAATTTGGCGGCCTTGATGGTCACCTACCCGTCTACTCACGGAGTGTTCGAAACCGAAATTAAAACCATTTGCGCTCTGATTCACGAGGCGGGTGGGCAGGTTTACTTAGATGGTGCAAATTTAAATGCCCAGGTGGGTTTGTGTCGTCCGTGCGATTATGGCGCCGACGTTTGCCATTTGAACTTACACAAAACCTTTTGCATTCCGCACGGTGGCGGTGGACCGGGCATGGGCCCGATTGGGGTGGCCGCGCACTTGGCGGCATTTTTGCCGACGCATTCGGTGGTGCCCAACGTAGGTGGCAAACAAGGTGTGAGCGCAGTTTCGGCGGCGCCGTGGGGAAGCGCCAGTATTTTGGTAATCCCTTGGATGTACATTCGCATGATGGGCGACGTCGGTTTAAAACGCGCAACCGAAGTGGCGATCTTAAATGCCAATTACATTGTGAAGCGTTTGGAGAAATACTATCCGGTGCTGTTCCGCGGCCCTAATGGTCTAGTCGCGCATGAATGCATTCTCGATCTACGTGATATTAAGAAGCAGGCGGGCGTTGAAGTAGAAGACGTGGCCAAGCGTCTAATCGACTATGGCTTTCATGCGCCGACCATTTCGTGGCCGGTGGCCGGAACTATGATGGTAGAGCCGACCGAGAGCGAATCGAAACAAGAACTTGATCGCTTTTGCGACGCTATGATTGCCATTCACGCGGAGGCTGGCCGAGTAGCCAGCGGCGAATGGAATCGCGAAGACAACCCGCTTAAAATGGCCCCCCACACGGCCACCGAAGTGGCGGGGGAGTGGAAGCACGGATACTCACGAGAACTCGCGGCGTTTCCGGCGCCGTGGACCAAGACGCGCAAATTCTGGCCCGCGGTCGCGCGCGTCGACAATGTTTACGGAGACCGCAATTTATTCTGCACCTGCGCGCCCGTGGAATGACTCTCAAAGCGGGGGCAGGGTTTGCGCCTTTCCGAGCGCGGAGAGTTGCGATTGGAGGCCGGGCAAGTGATAAACCCAACAGCCGTTTCCGGCCTTTGACAGCTCATAGCCCCAGCTTCGGATCTTGGCGTCCATCGCTTTTGCGACTGCCGGCCCGACGATTGACTCATGGTAATCTAAACTCAAAAACTCGGCGCGGTGCTCGCTAAAAAAAACTGCCGCCCCGGCTAAAATTTGCGGTTCGGCCCCCTCGCAATCCACTTTCACCAACCGCACGCGGTCGAGTTTTTTCTCGGTCGCAAATCTATCCAGCGTCATTGTGATAACAACCTCTTGGCTTCCGCCCCACCGCCAGCGTTTGTACATGCCGCTGGCTCCGGTGTTGATATTAGGCGTGAGTTGTAAGGTGAGCGTGCCTTCCGAATCTGAAAGAGCCAAGTGTTGCACATCGGCCTTTTTTGCGTGGTTCAACTCAAGGTTCTGTTTCACTACCGAAATCAAACGCGATTGCGGCTCTACCGCACAGACTCTGCCGGCACCCACCGCGCGGGCGGCCACCACCGAAAAAAAACCTTCGTTGGCCCCGATATCTAAAAACGTATCGCCTTCGCGCAAAAGGGTTTGAATGAGCGCGGTGAGCTCGGGCTCGTATCCGCCCGTCGTTAAGATTTCGTTACCAAAGTGCGACGCGGGATCGAGAAAAAGCTCGTAGCCAGCCTTGGAGGTAACCACGCGTCGTTCAATGCGCAGGCATTTTTTTAGAAACTCAGCTAAGAAGGCGGGGCGAATCTTTAATACCCATTCGGCAGTCATGGGGAGACTCTCTTCATGGTTACGTCGGTAGACCTGGCGTGCTGAATTTCAATCACTTTCCAGTTTCCGCTTTCAAAAAGTTTTATTCCAGACGTAGCGGCCTTGGTCAGTACGTAGTCAAGTTGGCGGGAGGCTATGAAAGGCGCAGGGTCAAAAGTATCCCACGCCTTTTTTGCAGAGGCAAAAACGGCGTCAAACGGCGGGTTGGAGTTATGAAATAGAACAAAATAGGTTTCGACCCACAGCCGTTCAAATTGAGAAAACCGCCAGGTCGAGGCAATTTCATCCCAGGATTTGCCTTCTAATTTGGCGATCGAAAAATAGCGCCCCAAAATTTCGGCCAGCGGAGCCGAAGTTCGTAAACCGAACGGCACAAAGCTCCAGCGGCCGGTTACGGTGGGAATCAGCGCGATGGCGCTGCGCTCGCTTGAGCCTACCACCGCATCGCGGGGGGTGTGGTCGCGAATCCATTCCAAAGCGCGATAGTGGTTAGCGCGGCGATCATGATCGTCGGCGGTGTTCGTAAATGAGGCCAATTGGCGGTATCCGCTTAGCGCGGTTAACGTCGCCAAAAGAACCACCACCGCCGAAGCGGCGGCTTTGGCCGGCAGCGGAAAAGCCGCCATGCTTATAAACTGAGAGATCACACAAAGCAGAAACGCAAAACCGGCCGGCTGCACAAGCCTATTCCAGTAGTGTTCGTGCTGGGCCGAGTAGCCGGTGAGAGTTTGGAGGTTTAATCCAAATCCCGCGCCGCACAACAGTAGTAAAAAGAAGAGCCGGTAGGTGATGGTGCGACTTTTTAAAAAATCCCATCGCGCCAGGGCCGCCGCCAAAAAAAATAAAATGACGCCCGCAAAGTCCGGTCGATTCGAAAATAATCCTACGCGCGGAATTAGGGTTTGCCCGATGTAAGCCTGAGCCTTCACAAGCGTGAATGCGTAGGGGAGAGCCACCAGCGCCGAAACGGCGATTACGACCGAAAGGCGTCGAAACCAAACAATCTCTTTTTTCAACCCCAGTAGTAACCAGAAGAGGCCAAAGCCTACGGCCAGCGCGACGGAGTAATAATAGTAACTATAGGACATAAGCCCCAGGGCCAACCCCGCGCCAATACCGAACCGTCGTTCTCCAGAGTCCAAAAATCTTTTGAGCAGCAACAAAAAACCGAGCAACAGGCAAAATGAGAAACTGGGATTCGAAAATCGGGAAAGTTCAAGGGGCTGAATCAGAGAAAACTGGCCCACCAAAAACATGTTTCTAGGCGCAAAGGGGATAGTGCAGGCGGCAAGGCTCAGAAGCAGGCGAGCTGGCACCGAGGTCATCGTTGTCGAAAAAATGAAAAAGAAAAAAGTGAGCGTGAGAGCGGGAAAGATTACCCGGGCGATGCTCCACGTGAGCTCCATACCCAACACCTTGGCTACGGGCGCCAAGACCACGGCGTGGAGAAGGGGCAAGGGCAGAGGGAATTCTCGGTTCTCTTTTATGTCGTCGGCATAGATTTGCCCACGCGTTATCAGCGCGGCCAGGGGAGGGGCGTAACTTCCAGATTCATCCCACACTGACGCGGAGATGGAGGTGCCGGCAGAAAACGGGGTGAAGGAGCGACCCAGCGACGCCCAGCCCGCCAAGTCACGAAGACCAAACAGCAGTAGTCCAAAGCCAAATACCCCAAGCGCCAGTTTTTTGCTCATGGCGGTTATTATAGCTCATGGGGTACCTGGGTCAGAGTTTTGTCGTGGCGAGTCACCCGCCGTTTGCCGCCACTTTGAAAAATAATTTGGAGTGGGCCATAGGTTTGGCGTTATCATAATTTATTTCCTCGTCTGGATATTTGAAGTTACCCCGAGAAAAGGAGCATTTATGTGGAGTAAAATTATTGGCTTAACCGTGTTAGTCGCCGTTTTAACTTTGGGTTTGGTCTCAGCCTGCGGCAAGAGTAGCGTTACCGATGCCAGCTGCTCAACGTCTCTGCCTTGTTCCGTATCCACTAACATCACCGAATAAAAATTTTATGAGGACAACAATGAAACCAACAACATGGTTCTTTATAGGATTGATCAGTTTTGCCTTCGTTTCACTTTCCTTGCGCGTAAATGCCGGAGAAAAGCCACCTGAAGATGGAAAAGTAAAGGCCAGCGCGTGTGATACTGACGCGCAGAGTTATGACCACGGCGCCCTTAAGAATTTTCACGGCCACCTTTGCCATATCAACGTTCACTTTCCGGCCTTGGCCGAAGAGTTTCTTTATAAGCTGGTCGTAAAACTCGGCATGAAGCCGGATCTCACCGCGCTGGCTGCCGATGGCACCGCAACCAACTTAACTGGCGGTACGCACGATGGAAAAGTGGTTACGGGAACGGTGGCCAAAGTGGTCGCCCCCAGCACTTTCTCGACCTTCTATGATTACGTCGCGATCGTTAAAGTGGATGGGGCTACCCACGCCACCATGTACTGGACGGGGTCGGGTTCGGCCAGCAAAGGCTTTTTGATTATGGGCGGAGTCGGCTTAGGCTCTTCGAGTAAACTGCTCTACGTAAAATGGGATCGATCGGGAGTAGCCCAAACGGTGGATGTGTTGGGCTCTCGTTTTGCCACTTCGTACCTCACCACGCCATCGACCGATGACGCGATGTACGGCAGCGTTACCTACAATACGTCGACCAAAGCGACTACCGTTCAGTCCGTCGAACTCGGCCGTCAGCGTGGTGGTTCGCCGTCAGCTTCGCTGTTCGCTTGCTGGAGAGTCTATGCCAGTGGAACGAGTGGAGGCACTATGTTGGTGGCCAAGACAAACAATGCCTTATCTTCAGGCACGGGCCATACAGATGGATTTGCTGACCAGCTCGGGATTTCGGAAATGGACCAATGGAACGGAACAGACACCAAAACTGAAGCGAATGGTGGCGGAAATAGCGCAACGGCTTCAGGTTTTTCCCTGAATTACTCTTGCGCGGATTTAAAAGGCGCATCGGCCGCTACCAAACCGTTTAACGGAAACGTGGTCAATCACAGCATGACCAAGACCCAAATGGACGCGATGTTTGGCGTGAATTAAATTTCGCTAGCGTGCGGGTCCCAAAGGGCTTTGATGGGCCCTTTGGACCCGCCCCTCAATGTACAGTTTTTCGCAGGCGTAACTTTACCGGAACTCCGGGCTTGGGCCACAAAGACCAGGTCGGATGCGGTTTGATCTTCTCGATACCCACCACGTCAAATTCGAAGCGGTGCAGAATCTTAGGAATTGCTAACAAAAATTCCATCATCGCAAAGTGGTACCCAATGCATTTGCGTTGGCCCGCGCCGAACGGCATGTAGGCCATGGGATGGCGGCCCGCCGAGTTCTCAGCCAAGAACCGATCGGGATCAAACTGCAATGGATTGGTCCAAAAGTCCTGACGCCGGTGTGCCACGTAAACCCCTAAAAAAACCGTACTACCGCCGGGAATATGCACGCCACCAATTTCATCGTCCCGGTAGGAGTCGCGCGACCCCACCCAATTCTGCGGAAAGAGGCGAAGCGTCTCTTCGATCATTCTTTGGGTGTACATTAAATTTTCAGGATTGAGCTCAACCCCGCCGTCGGCGCGAATCACTTCGGCCCGCACCCGGTTTTGAACTTCGGGATGGCGGCCCAGATTATAAAAAATCCAAGACAGCGTATTGCCACTGGTATCGGTGCCACCGATAAACATCGTCATCACTTCATCGCGCAGCTGTTTTGCAGTCATTCCGGTTCCGGTTTCCGGATCCGAAGCGCGAATCAACATTGAAAGGAGGGTCGGCGAGTTTTCTTTCTTTTTCTCCGTTTCAATCATCCCGTAAACCACGTCACCTAAAAGCCGAATGGCCTTGCCGTAGCGAATGTTGCTGGGCAGCGGAATCGACTCAGGAATATCGAACGGATTAAGCGTACGGGCGGTGGTAAATTCCAGCGATTCCTTAAACGCATCGATGATCTTTTCGATTTTCTCTTGCGGCACCTCAACCCCAAAAAAGGAACGCGCCACCACTTCCATGGCGAGCCTAGGAAATTCAAGCGCCAGGTCGACCAGTTCGCCGCTTATGGCCTTGGCTTCAAAACGCCCAATCAGTCGATCGATCACCAGATCAATGGCGGGTAACAAAGATTTTAAGGCGTCGCGATGAAACTGCGGATTCATGCGACGCCGCTGAACTTGCCAAGTTGGCCCTTCCACCGTGGCCAATCCTTTGCCGAGATAGGCTTGCGTCTTTTCGAAGGTACGCCCCTTCCAATAATTTTTGGCGTTGGTGACCAGCACATGGCGGATGTAATCGGGATGAAAAACTGCGTAAATTTTTCGCGGCCCGAGCCGAATCCCTACCACGTCGCCAAAATTCGCGTGAAGAGACTCCATCCATTTCAATCGGTCGTTGAGAATGAGCGGTAAGCTTTTCGCCACCTGGAAAAAATTTGGCCCGGGCGCTTTCTTTGGTTTGGCACTGTTCTCGTCGGTTTGCATATTTTTTCCTGCTCTCGTACACGCAGCTAATCCTTGCTAACACGCCGAGTCAATTGCGGGTATAGAGGGAGGATGAGTTTTCGTAATGTAGCCCCCCTTTTTCTGATCGTTGTCGCCGACATGATGGCCATGATGATGATGGTGCCGGTGCTTCCCTTCTTGGCCGAGCGGTTTGGTGCCGGCCCCCTTACCGTGGGCCTATTGGCCGCGAGCTTTGCACTTTGTCAGCTCTTGGCCGCCCCATGGCTTGGCCGCTGGTCAGACCGAATTGGCCGTCGTCCGGTTTTGTTGTTGAGTCAGTTTGGCACCTTAGTCGGGCTTCTGGTCTTGGCCCGCGCCGATTCACTTTGGCTCTTGTTTTTAGGACGCATGCTTGACGGGGCGACTGCCGGAAATTTATCGATTGCCCAAGCCTGTCTAGCCGATTCGACTCCACCAAAAGATCGAGCTCGGGCGTTTGGAATTTTGGGTGCGGCATTTGGTATCGGGTTGGTCTTTGGTCCGGCGCTGTCGGCGTCCTTGGTGGGGTGGGGCTGGAGCGTTCCCTTTTACGTTGCCGCAGGCTTTTCTACGCTTAGTCTACTGGCCACCTTTTTGCTTTTAAAACCAGTCGTACCCCTCACCGAAAGTACGATCGGCGTAGCACCTTCCACTTTAACTTCATTGCTCTCACGTCGTGAATGGCGGCCGCTGTGGATTCAATTTGGTGTGTTTGCGCTAACTTTCGGTTTTTTTTCTCAAGGCTTGGGCCTTTTTTTGGAACGGGCGTTGGTCACCTCATCTGGAGCCCCATGGGGACCTAAAGAGGTGGGAGCCTTTTTCGCCGTGAGCGGCGTTTTCGGCATTGTGATTCAAGGATTTTTGATGGGCCGCCTAACCCAATTTTTCGGGGAAGTACGCCTAGCTTCTTCCGCTTTTCTCTTTTCGGCAGCCGGTTACTTGCTACTCGGATTTTCTCGCACCGTAGCAATGGCGTGTTCGGCGCTCGTCCTTTTTTCGATCGGTAACTCGTTGCTTCGCCCCGTACTAACCTCAATGCTGAGTCAGCGAGCAAGCGCGAAAGATCAGGGGCAAGTCTTGGGAACGGTTTCTAGCCTGCAGTCGTTGGGCATGGTGGTGGGCCCGCTGATCGGTGGTGCCATATTGCAAAACGGGAGGCTGGCCTGGTGGGCAATTGTGCTGGCTCTTCTGTCGCTACTTGCCCGCTTCAATTCTAAATCGCCCAACTAGCTAGGTCGTATGGTTGAGTTCATCTTTTTTGTAAAGCACGTACTCATGCGACCATAGCGTGCCTCCCTTTTTTGAATAAGATTCACTGCGGTTACCCTGGTGCATTAGCGCCGAGGTGTAGCGAGAAACGTCACGCTTTAACGCTTCGGCCGCCGCCAAATGGGTGAGGGCATTGCTCAAGCCCTTTCCCCGTTCCGTGGCCAACACGGTGACGCTTTTTATAACCAAAGCGTCATCATCCAAAAATGAAAAGACAAAGCCCACCTCTTCGCCAGCAGGATTCATGCAAAAAAATGAGAAGCCAAAATCAAACTTGTTCGCAATCGGAACGTAAAGCTGCCGGAAGGTTTCTAAAGGAATTGCTTGGAACAAAAAATTGTTGGCGAAGCCCTCTAGACTGAGTCGATAGAGGATGGGCACCTCTTTTTCGAGTACCTGACTTCCATCCCAATTGCGAAAGTGGTAGCCCAAAGCCCTAGCCTTTTGGTACGCGGCGGCGGTGCCAGCGGCAAAATCATTGAGTCCACTGCTGCCTACCGAATGATATTTTTCAAAGGGCACAAAGCCGGCCTTTTCAAAAAAAGCCGGATATTCGGCGGGGTTCTGCGGCTCCCATTTAAACGCGCGCTCATCGTTATCGGTACGAAAGCGATAGGGAAACCAAGTGTTGAAATTCATGGGACCCACGAATGAGGTGCAGCCTTTTAACTTTAGCCACTCCACCGCGGTACTGAGCAGGATCGTGGCAATGGCGTCGGCCTCAAAAGACCTTACGTCGGTTTCAAAAAATCCAACGATGCCGGTGCCGGGGTGGTTTGGGGCTAAACTGACGCCCACTCTTCCCACGGCTTTGTTGCCATCATAAGCCACCCAAAATTGACTGCTACCAGCGGGTGCCAAGTTTAAAAACTGGGCCCAAAGAGCGGGGGGGATATTTCCCACTTTGGCCCGGCCTTCGCGAATCTGGTTGGGCAGCTCACAAAAATCAAATACCCAAGCCGGGTCTCCTTTTTTTGATTCAATACGCATGGCCCGTCTCCTATTTATTTAGTTTAGCCAACTTTTCCATTTCGCCGGTTGCTGGCTTTTCACCCGATCGATGCGCGCTCGATGTCGACTGTCTCGCACGATCGTCGTGGAAATGATTTCAGTTATCTGAGGAAATTTTTCTCGAATGATCGGGGCCCGTGCCGCTGCATTTTGCAGAAACACTTTTTTGGGATTTCCCGCCGCCAAAAATGACGTGCTGGAGCCGACGGTTGAGTAAATTTTTTGTTCCAACTCAAAATCTTCAATCGGTTGAGCTTCTCGACCGTTGTACCACCATTCGCCATCGCGAAGTTGAACACGGTCGCCCATGCGGTGCCAGGTACGCCCCTGCTCGTCGAGCCGCTTGTGCTTGCGGTTTTCTTCTTCGTTCGCCAAGTACTGAGGGCAGACATGCGGTCCGGCAACCCATACGGTGTCCGGGGTGAAGTCGGCCTGAATGTCGTTAATCGGAGTGCCTAGGCAAAGGGTCTGAAAATAGCCACGGTCGCGGCTCTTTTTTACCGCCATTCTAGCTTCCGCCAATGCCACTGGCTCCACTTCGGTGCTGCCGTATAAGTGATGCCACGATGCGTTTGGCCAGAGGTCAAACCCCTTTTCGAAAATCGCGCAGTCGGTGAGCGCGCCGCCAACGTGAATGGAGTCTAGCTTTGAAAAATACCGCCCCTCCATCATTTTAAGTAAGAAAGCGGGGCCACAGGTTACGGTTTGCGGCTGCCACTGGTCAGGCAGTTCACTCGCCGCCTTTAAGTGTTTAGGCTTCCATTTGGAGGGAATTATCACCGAGCCGCGACCCGAGGCCAGGTTCGACAACGCAAAATTGGCGAAAATACAGAGGTCGGGACGCGGGTACTCGTGGGCATGTTGGGCCGCCGACAGCACGCGGTGCTGTTCTTGTAGATAACCGTGGTTGCGCACCATGCCTTTCGGCATTCCGGTGGTTCCCGAAGTGAAGGTGATGATTCCTGGCTGCTCCCTCGGCACGTCGACCATTTTTAGATCTTGCGCGCGGCCAATGGTCGCAAGACTTGAGTCCAACCACAGAGGAATTTGGCGAATCGCTTTCACTCGCGATCCCCACAACTTTCCAAACCAATTGGTGATGAAAGCCTTGGGCCGAATGTAGCGAATTACCGGGTCGATGCGCGCCACCGGCATCCATGGCTCTACCAGCACTACGCCGATGCCCGATGCCATCAGGCCTACGATCAAACCGTACAGGCGTGGATTCAACATCTCGACCAGCAATACGTTATCGCCGGCACCTAAACCGTGGCGCCGAATCTCGGCCTGCACCCTGGCGCCGATTCCAGCCAATTCCCCAAAAGTGGTAGCTCCGGCTTTGGGAAGCCAGAGCGCCATGGCGTTGGGATTTTCTTTTACTCGCTCGATGAAGAGCTGCGTTGCGTTTCCCATCAGCCCTCAAAGCGGTAAATAAAAATGCGATAAATCTGCGTCTTTTCGCTGTCGATTAGGTGTTGGAATTCAGTCGAAACATCTTTGAAGCCGGTCAGATCGGTGCCTTCGGGAACACGCAGGTAGCAGCGCACCACCGCGTGGGCTCCCGGGTTCATGCCTTTTTTCAACCGCTGCAAATAATTGGCGTCGGTTGCGGCGTCAAAGTATGACGGCACATCCGAGAGCGACACAAAATCGAACTTATCTTTTGTGCTTTCGCCAACGCTAAGTAGGTCACCCTTTTTGTAAATGATCTCGCGTTTGTCGATTACCTTTTTCATGGCGGCAAAAACTTCAGGGGTGGCTTCGATCGTATTGCCTTCGGGATAGACCAACTTGCCTAAGAAGGTAAGCTGCAAGAAAAAGTTTTCGCGATTTAGCCCCAGATAAAAGAGTTTGCGGTAGGCTTGACGGTAATATTCGTAATGTGTTTCCGGCACATTCTTTTTAACGAAATGCCCCTTGTACAAAAAGGCATTGAAGAAAGCCGCGTTTCCAAACGCCCGCAGCACCATGCGTGGAATGAAAACCCAACTCAATTTTGTGAGCTCTCGATCGAAGAACGTTTTTTGATTTTCTACGTTGGTAAAGTTAAAAACGTGATCGTACCGGTCGCCTAGAAACTTGCGCAGAAATTTGGGAACCCCGGTAAAGGTTTTCTCCCATTTTCCTTCGTACAACAGCCCCTGCCATTCTAACGAGGTGAACAGTTGTAAAAAGTAGTCCTTGGCGTCACGTGAGAGTTCCAGCGTTTGAAACATCTCTTGCCGTCCCTTTTTGTTCTCGCTGACTTCGTAAGGAGGGAACCCCCAAAAAAGACAAAACTCACGAAAGGAGAACCGACGAATGGTCTCTTCGCGAAGTTCGGCAAGCCAGAGCTGATTTTCCGATAGGTCAGCGCACACCAGTTTTTCGCTGGTGCCCACCAAGAGGGGCAGGGCCCGGCCGCCGCTACCACAAACGGTAAGGGTGTTCTTGGGCTTTAGCTGCTTCACCATCTCCACCTCGAGGGTAGAGTCTTCGTTCGCCAACGTATAATTTAACTTTGAAAAGTACTCTTTCGATTTAGACATGCTTCTCTCCTGAAATTGGTTTGCGTGAGGCTTTCTTTAAAACCCCCGTAGTTTGTGGGTTGGTAACGAGGGGTAAAACGCTTTTGCCAAGTCGTGCCCGTGTTGCGTGCTCCCGGCAAAGACCAATTTCTTGATCCGTAATCAGCCCCAACGGCCCGCGAATTTCAGCGAGTCGGGCGCCGTGCCGTTTGGCGATGTCGTATATTTCTCTTACCTTTTGGTATTGAATGTTTCTCGAGAGCGTAAAGTTTTCAAGCCGGCCATCTAATGCCAGCAGGGCGGTCTCGGCCAGGCAGGCGTAAACAATATTATCTTCTAGTCCAATGTCGCAGCTCAACTCCACCGTGCCGGGCAATTCGACTTCGCCACTTTCGATCACCAGCACATCCGGCCGCGTGATCACCTGCTCGGCCTTATAGGCCACGGGCCGACTTACGTCGCAGATCACCGCTCCCGCCGCTACCGAGGCGATATCCAACACATCGCCGTCAATGGCCGAGGTAGAGATCACAATAAGATCGCAGCGGGCGGCCAACTTATTCGGGCTGGTGGCAATCACTATTTCCAGATCATTTTCTTTGAGAATGCTCTCTTTGAGTTCCATCAGCCGGTCGGGTTTGGGACCGACCAAAATAAGTTTGGTCACCACACGTGCCAATAGGCGGGCAGATACGGCCCCAATGCTACCTGCGGCCCCAATCACCATGGCGGTGCCGGCTATTTTTTCGCCGTATTTGTATTTCGGCAAAAAGCCCATCTTGTCCATGGCTACCCGCGCCGCCCATAGAGTGGCGGCGGCTGACAATGAATTTCCGGTGGTGACCGGAATGGGGCTTCGCTGCGCAATAGTGATTCCCGCGTCGCCGACGATCTTGGTAAAGGCTCCGAGTCCGATCAGATCGGCGCCTTGGGCGGCAGCGTGTTCACAGATCTTTACAATCTTGGAATACATGCGCTCCGGCGACTGCGCGAGCATCTCTCGCGGAGTGTCGAAGAGAGTGTAAATAAGCCCTTCCGCCGTGTTGCCGGTGCTTTCACTCTTTATGCCGGTGATTTTTCCGTAGGAAATTCCGGGTAGTACGGTGAGCATTTTCTCAAAGCCCTTTTCCACCCGGCGGTTAGACAGCGCTCGCGAGAGCGGGCGCAACGCCGGATGGCGGAACAGGTCGCGGGCGGACAAGGGGTGTACGATGAAGGCGAACTTTCGGTGGCTGGCCGTCGGCACCTGGCTCAGCGTATGGAGCTGAGGGCGCAATTTTTGTTCGTCGATAAAGGCCAAGACATCGTCAGTGGTCACTTGACTGCGATCTTCGGCGGTGACCATCAATAGCGCTTCGAAGATTGGGTAGTTTAGGCGATGGGTGGTATTTAAACTCGCGATTTGCGGCATGAAGTGAAGCACGTCGCAGGCTCCGGCCTCTTTTAGCATCGTCTCTTGATCAGGGGTTAACGTGTCCATGAGCACGGTTTTCCCCTTCACGACGTTAATATCAATTCTTTCGAGCATCGTTGAGGTGGTGACGAGTAGATCGCAGGCCAGAAACCGTTTAAGCGAAAGCGACGCTTTACCCGTGAGGTTCAACGGCGAAGCATGGGCCTTAAGTGATTTTCGCATCAGAATCGATCGCATGGTTCGGGCATAGCGATGCAGGGCTTCGTTGCCTTCAATCGCCCAGGGCAGGTTGAAGTGCACTAAGGGGTCAGCAAAGAAAAGCCGATGGGTGTAATCGGCCAGCGCGGTAGCCACGGGTTGCATCACCAAGCCACTCACAAAGGCGATTTTTTTGTGAGCGAAGTAAGTGGGGCACTTTTTGGCGTGATTGCGAATGGCCCACGTCAGGTAGGTATTGCGAAACCCAAATCCATTCGTCACGGGGGTGTTTTGCGCTAACGAAGTGAATCGGCTGGTGTCAGGATGCAGATATACCTTTTTGCCCAATGTGACCGGAGGATGAATTCCGGACAAGGCAATCACATCGCAGCGCCCATCGTAACGTTGAATGAGGCCCTCCATGACGGCGCTGTCAAAGTCGGTACCAAAATGAGAGATGAGGATCTGCTCTCCCCGGAAGTTAACGGTGGTTTCGTAATTCTGGCGTGACGAGGCATGAGTGAGGCTGACGATGTGTTTCATTAGGCGTTTCTCCCCGGCTGCCATTTCTCTTGGGCAAAGCGGTAAAGCTGGTCCGAGTAATCCTCGAAACGAGGAAATTTAAAGTCAGGAAAATCTTTGCGAAAACGGCTCGAAGACAATTTGGGTGCCTCGTACAGGTAGTGGAGTGCCTCTTTGGGCACCCCCAGCTTTTCTACGATAACGTCATTCAAACTGTTCTGTGGAACGGGCATGAGCTTTACGGAGATACCCAAAAACTTAACCATCGATGAAATAACGTCACGAATGTTCTGCCCCTCTCCCACCACGTGGTAAGTGGTGACGTCGTCTCCTGTTTTCGCCCCTTGATTGCGCGCTTGCTCCACGCTGGCGGTGATCGCTTTGGAGGCAATATCCACCGGCACTAAATAGGTGCGCGAACCGCTGGCGAACGGGAATGGCAAAACCTTTACCTTGCTCAATAGTGCGCGAACTTTAGTTTTGTTCTTAAGCAAAAAAAGCAACACGTAGTAGAGGCCATCGATTTTTGGGATCCAACCGCTACTCGTATCCCCAATGAGAATGCCCAGGCGGTAAATCGTCTTGGCGTACTTGGTATCCGAATAACGAACACAGCTTTCCGCGGCAAATTTGGTCGCGGAATAGCCATCGGGAAAGCACTGGCCTTCGTCAAATTCATCTTCGCCAAACTCATTAACGTTATCGCCGGCAACCGCCAAGGTACTGACGTGATGAAAGGTGGCCACGTTAGGCAAGGTGTTCGCCAGTCTAACCAGCTCGTGGGTTCCGGTGACATTGCTCGGGTACATTTGGGCTTCGCTCTGCGCCAGGTCGTAAACCGCCGCGGCATGGACAATATCGGTGGTGGCGGCGAGCACCTTGCGGTCTTCGGCCGACAAGCTGTCCGCCAGCGTGTCTAAGGTGCCCTTTACCCAGGTGACGTTTTGGTAGGCGGGGTCGTCAATTACCTTGGCTAGGCTGTCGGGGCGAATCAAGCCGATAATTTTATTTCCCCGCGCCTGCAGATCGCGAACTAGGTACTTGCCGAGAAAGCCACTCGCGCCGGTTAAAAAGATGGTTTTGGTCATACCGTGTTCCATTTCTGAGCCGCTTCCCGGGAAATGCGTTCGGCCAAAGTGTTAAAAGGGGCAAAGACGCGAAGTGCCCTAGGGCGAATCGAAATATTTAGCTCCGAGGTGATGGCTATCTCTTCGCCATCACCAAAAAAACGAAGGGGCTTCGCATCATCGAAGCCGCAAATTTTGAGTGACTTAGTTTCGAAAGATTGAACATTCTTATCTGATTCGACGCTCACGCCTCGCTTCACTTTCAGAATGGCATTGAGCAGATCCATGCGATTTTCGTGGGTAAAGAGCAGTACATTAAACTGACCATCATCGTTGCGGGTGGATGGCGCTACCGAAAAGGACCCGCCCAATTTCGCCTGGTTGTTGATCAGGAGCAGCGGCGATCTGACTTCTCGTTTTTTTCCTTCCGAATCAGTGAGCTGAAGATCGTAATAATTGATACGGTTGGCGATAAGGCGTGAGGAAAGCACTCCGGTGTAAACATGATGACGGCTTTTATTCATCAAGCCGCGAAAGCCAGGAATGCTCTTTCTCCATTGATTAATGCAGTGGGCAACTTCGCCTACCAAGCCAATGCCGCCATTAGTGGCCATGAGTCGATCGTTTACCTTGATAAGATCGATGGTTTTATAACTGTCGCGCCGGATGCACTCCACCGCTTTTTTTAACTTTTTGGAGATGCCGAGTTCGTTTGCCAAGTCATTGGCGGTTCCCGCCGGAACCACGAGAAAAACGGTTTCGGAGTGGGCTAGATGCTGCAGTAGCGTGTGGAAGGTGCCATCGCCACCCACTGAAATCACCACATCGATTTTTTCGCTGGCCGCTTTACGGCATTCATCGAACAATTCAATTAAGTTCTTGGGAGAGAGAAAATCAACTTCACTACGGAACAGCATGCGTGACAATTCACCGCGCCAATCAAAATCTCGGCTGTGAGAAGCGGCACCATTCAAGAATACGCGAACTCTATGCATAGGTTTTTAGAACGCGAAGGCGATCTCTCCTCCTAATCGGTCGTAGTTTCCTAGAAAACTGAGCGGCGAAGCTGGGTCGGAACGAAAACCCTGAAACAAAAAACGGCCGGTCCAGCTGCCGTACGGACGAATCGCAACTACCAGTTGCAAAAAGCGATCTTTGAGTTTCAGCCCTTGGAAAAATTGTGCTTCCAAATCCATGCGGTCTCGGAAAAGTGATTTGCGCGCCAAAAAATTTACCGCCGGCTGTTCGGTGGTACCGGGAATGGGGTAACGATCGAGTTGAAGTTGAATGCCTAAGGTGAGCATTTCAACGAAGGTGGGCGACCAATCAGCGCCAACGACCACCGCATAGCTGTCGCGGAAGGTGCGAATGGGCTGAGCAACGCTGATGCCGACGGGATTCTCTACGGTGTAGCGAGCGTCGGCACGCAACACAACCTGCTCGAAGCCGCGCGACACGCCCAGGCCAAACGTTGAAACGTTTTTTAGGACGGGTACGAGCTCTACCCCGGTCAAAATTGGATTCAAATCGAGCGCCGGAAAACGGTTGAAATGGTTAAGGTACGACAAATCAAAGTTCATCGAGGACAGAACGTAGGAGAAGCGTCCTCCCGCTTCGAATGACTCAAGCCAGCGGTCTTTTACCGAGCTAGAGTTGATCGCAATGCCGTTTAGCGCTTTTGGCAGGTGCGGGGCATTGCCCTTGGGCGAAAAAAATGCCTGAAGATTGCCGTCGCCGAGGCTATAGCTGGCCGACAGTAGAGGAATGGCAATTTTGTTTTTTGGTGAATCAAGAAAATCGAAGTTACGATAGTCTCGCGGATTCATCAGGTCGGTGGGGGGAGTTCCGAATGTCTCGCCCCAGTTTAATATTTGGTAGCCGACGCGAAGTCTAAGATCCTCTTCGGTAAAAGTGACGTAGAAATTACGGGGCGCTATTTCACTCCAATCTCGCTCGGCGGTTCCGCGCGCGTCGGTTAGCCAGGCGCGCCCCTCCGCTTGCAAATCAAGCTGTATTTTGTCACTAGCCCACAGAGGCTGCTTAGCGGTGGCTTCAACCAGTAATCTACTTATCAGGGTGCTGTCGGTAAAACGGTAGAAGGATTCCAGAGAGGTCTTGCCATTGATTTCAACCGCCCTCGCGACGGTCGCCAATAGCGAAAGGTAGATCAGGCTAGAATTGAGAATCCGGTTAAGCATTAACGGCCTTGAAACCTCTCGAGGCTAAATTGTGATGCCGGTAACGGTTTTACGTCCATGGTCTTGATCGTAAGCGTGGATTTTTGGTCAGTGCGAATGGCATCCTGAATTTCAATTTGCGTGGGGCGAGTGTTGCCCCCAATTGATTTGTAGCCAGAAAACTTTGCATTTTTTAGCGGCTTTGCCTGCAGGCTTAAATATTCTGCACTTAGCGGGCGAAACGATTTTTTTTCAACCGTGGCGCGAATTTTGTCGTAAGTAAGCCCTTTTTTATTGGCTTCAAGAAATAGCACCCATGTTTTGTCGTTCTCACTCTCGATTTTGGCCGTATAATCTTCACTCCATCGAGTGCGGCTGATGTCGCCGTTGGCGGCTTGCCCGGTCAGTTTTTGGCTTAGACTCACGCGCACGCCGCGTTTTAGATTGGGCACGTAGGCCCACATGTTTTCATCGACCATGAGTAGAGAACGTTCGATGTCACGCACCGGCGCCAGAGTTTTCACCAGGGTTCTTGAACTGCCGTGAATGTAAACCTCAAAGGTTCGGGCGTCGTCAAACGAAGACTCCACGTCCACCTTCATTACGAAATCGCCAGCAGGATTACGAATCGCATCGGCTTTTTTTAAAATGGTCTCAGCGAGAATGGCGGGCGAAACCGTCGCGTTTGTCGAAACACTAAAGAGAAACAGAAGACTAAATAGTCTACTCATAGATCTACCTCAAACTGAACGCAGTGCCTCGCCAATGGGGAGACGGGTTACCTTAATTGACGCCATTAACGTGCCGAGCATCGCGCAAACTACGCCGAGCAAGAACGTCTTAACCGCCGAAAAGAGGCTGAGTTCAACAAAGACGTGAAACTGCCGGGTCAGTCCCGGGCTGGGCGGCATCAAGATGCCGTTGCCTAAGATTGTGGCGTTGAGCACAAGCGCCAAACCGATTCCGGTTAGCGCTCCGAGCACGCCCAAGCAGATTCCCTCCGTCATAAACAGACCCAAAATTTGGGGGCGCGATTCGCCGTTGGCGCGCAGATTTCCTACCTCTTGCTTGCGCTCCAACACGCCGGTGGAGATGGTATTAAAAATTCCCAAAATTACGATGAACAGAAAAATGAGGCGAATCACGCGAAATTGAGAGCTGAGCCAGTCGACAGCATTTTGGTAATAGACCTTGTCGAGCACGGCAAAGGGGGTAGCTTCCAACGTTGGGTAGGCTTTCTCGATTGCGGCGGCAACCGGGGTCCAGTCTTCGAGCCCTTTCAGTCCAAGGGCAATGCTCTCCACTTTTTGTGTGTCGAGCAAATTCTGTGCGGCTTTCAAAGGGAGGCGAAACACCAAGTCATCAAACTCACGAGCACCGGTGTGAAAAATTCCAACCACGGTTAAGTCGGCGCCATTCATGCTTCCGAAAACGGTGTTGGCAAGAACGGTTACCCTCTCGCCCACTTTGACATTGAGCGCGCGGGCCAACCCCCGTCCCAATAAGACACCGTCGGGCTGGTCAGTTAAAGAAACCCCACTCTCGATATTGAGCGAGTGAAAAAAGTCTGCTTCCGCTAAGCCGTCGATACCCTGGCCGCGACCGCTTAATGATACGGCGCCGTTGGAGAGCAGGGCGTAAAAGCCTAGCCGGGGGAATACGTTGGTAACGCCGGGAAGCTGTTTAATTGCCGATAGCATTGGCGCCGGATTTTCAATCCAGTGCTCCCAGGGCTTTTCGTGCACCTTGTCGGTGTAGCCGTGAGTGTTGAGCTGACCGTAGCCGAGCCGCGAATGAATGGCGTTTTCACGGTACTGATTCATAATGCCGGTGTTAAAGCCTTCGAAAATAAATAGCGAGCCCGCGCCCATGGCAACGGTCAGCAGCACGGCAAGAGTTCGGCGAGGATTACGCAGCAGATTGCGGCTGGCCAAATTAACGAGCATTAAAAGTTTACTCATGATGGTCTCCGCTCTGAATTTTGCCGTCCATAATGCGGATGGTTGCGTTGGCGAAAGAGAGGGCCATGGGGTCGTGGCTTGCCACTACTACGGAGGTGCCCTGAACGCTCAGGTTATGCAGCAGTTCCATCACTTCGCGTCCGGTTTTTTGATCGAGGCTGGCGGTGGGTTCATCGGCCAAGATGACGCGGGGGTTTTTAACGAGGGCGCGGGCCACCGCAACTCGTTGGCGCTGGCCGCCACTCATTTCGTTTGGCTTTTTGTTTAGGTGATCGCCCAAACCAACTTGTTTCAGCGCGCTTTCTGATCGCCCTTGCCGTTCACTTTTCGAAAGGTTTTGGTTCTTCAAGAAATATTCTACATTTTCGACGGCACTCAGAGTGTCGAATAAAAAGAACTGTTGAAATACAAAACCCATGTCAAAGCGACGGAGCTGGTTCTTTTGCGCTTCACTCAACGTTCGAAAATCTTGCCCCCGATAAAGCAGCTTTCCCTTTTGCACGGGCTCAATCAGGCCAAGTAGGTGAAGCAGGGTGGATTTACCGGATCCGGAGGGGCCGGCCAGCGCTGTAATTTTGCCGGCCGGGATTTCGACGCTAAGGCCGCGCAACGCTGGAAACAGGGTGCGTCCTAATTGATAAGTGAAATCCAAATCTTGGGCTACAAAAAGAGAGGTCTCTTGCATGGCGGTTGCGGCGCTCCAATCGATTGCCGACAGTTTACGGTGCGGCGAGTCAAATTACAAGATTTCAAGCGTTTATGCCGCAATTTTAGCGCCATAAGAGGGGCGAGTTTGCCGCTCCAAATGGGCACCGGATGTGCCTTCGAAGAAAGAGGAGAATTTAGTATCGCTAAACGGCCGAGCGACTGACCCCATCCGCCCATTTTTTTTCTGAGTTTTGGAAATTATTTTTATAAGTGTAAGTTTTCGAATTGCTATGAATGACACTCAATGTCATCACCGTTTAAATTAAAGCTCATTTTTTTAACACGGAAATTAAAATGAAAAATTGGTTGGGTCTGGGTGTTGGATTGATTTCCTGCTTGGCGAGGGCTGAATCGCTGCCGTTGGTTGATGGCGAAGAGGTGTTTCTCATCGCACTTAACTCAAAGCTACTGACGGAGTTGGTGAATAAACCGATATTAGAGCGGGCCCCAATCTGCGAGCAAATTGGTCGCGCCAAAGTCGAGGGTTGTACCGAAACGCGGGGGGTGGTTACGGCTGGGCCTGTGCGGTCGAAAGAGGCGATGGCGTTTGAATTGATCCTCAATTCCGTTACCAAAATTGACTCCACCCTGACCACCGACGGACTGAAACAAAGGGGAGAAACGGGGACGAGCCATCCCGAAATCGGCGCCCAGTTTGGAATGCACGTTACCTCTACCGCCAAGACGACCAAGGGAGTTTTGCTGCGGGAAGACGGCTTCGCTTTTTTCAAAGCGGCCACCGATGCCGCCAGCCTTATGGACGGCATGACCACACCCGTAGTGCAAGCTCAAGGACTCCTTCCTGGCCGCAGAATGGAACTCGGGCCACAGGGATGGAAGAGGGTAAACCCTCGGGGGCAAGGCGCCTTACCAATTCCAGGAAGAGCTCTCTTTCCCGGACTCCGCCTCGAACAGGCGCAAGCAGAAGTTGCGAAGGAGGCCAGGGCCCAAAAGATTACGACCGAACAAAAGTCCTCTAAGCAAGTCAGCGAATCGCTCAACAAGCAATTTGATAAAACGGTATACGAGGCGCTTTTGCCCCTGCACGTGAAGTATCAGGCCTTCCTTTATCGGCCCTTTATTCAAGGCTCACTGCTCGGTGGTCGTTTGGGGCTGGGCAGCGACGAGAATTGGCTGGCGATTCGCGGAACCCGCGGTGACAAGCCAGTCTCCCTGACTCCCAGCGAAATTCCCGGGTTAAATCCCACTTTGACCGAGCCCATTCTGATGCGAATGCATCCAGAATTTATCGAACGCATTGCCGAATTACGAATTGGCGGAACCGTTATGACCGAAGTCGAGGCAGCCGAAATGATGGGGTACGTTCAGCCCGACGACGAGACAATTGAGAACGTCGTCGGTGAAGGTGAGAAGGAAGTTGAGTTCGTATTCGATGAGATTAAACCGATTAAGATTCGGTTTGCCGAGGATATCATCTGGTTTAGCTATCGGATGAGCGAAGCTAAATCGCTTGGAAAAACCCTTCAAAACATTCAGGTCACGCGCGCTATCGAGATCGTGCGCGGTAACGACGGAAGTCTGAGTTTGCTAAATCGTTTGCCGCAACCAGTGGCATTTTACGATGGAAGCATAGTGCCGGGCGAGTTGGGGCGCCACATCACTCGCCGTTTCAGCCGTTTCATTAACAAGGAGGCGATTAAGATTTCGACGAAAAGCCTGTTTGCGGAAGTGAAGCCAATGGCCATTAAAGCCATGACCACTCTTGATAATCGACTAACCGTGGGACTCGCTCCCCTTGAGCAAGTTGGAGGCGCAAAATGAAGTGCGTTCAATTTTTTATTGCCGCGGCCTTTGTTTGCGTAGGCGTCGAGGCAAACCCCGGCGCCTCCGAGGCATTAATTCTTTCTTTCGATGGCAAAGGCACCGCGATGTCGTGGGACGCTGGCGTGATGAAGGCGCTGTACGAGCGCCTCAAAATGGATAGGGTGAACGAAATTCTTTTCGTGGGGTCGAGCAGTGGATCAATTGCCTCGGCATATTTCTCTTGCCGCGGTTTAAACCAAGCCGCCATCGATGATTTGCAAGTGCAGTCGAAAAGATTTCCGAAAGACGTACTCGATGAAAACGTCACCGGCCGCGCGATTAAACTCATTTTGGGTGTGCCGGCGGAAATTTCTTTCGATGCGGTGGACCCCATCATTAACTTGGCCACTTTGAATCAAACCTGCGTACCGAAACTTCCCTTGCTCATTGCCGCGGGAAACCTCGACGTGCTCGAAGGTCGAAATAACAAACCTTTTTCCGGACGTCGCGATCGCAAGTTTAATCGTGACAACTACGAGCTTTCGAAAAATGGGGCCGTACTCGGTAAAGCATGCACCTACTTTGTTAATGAATCGATGGCCAAAATATTGGCGGTGGTTCCCGAACAAGAAAGGCTCTGTGATTTGCGGTTCATCCGCAGCGCGGCAGATTTGCGGATGGCGATTATGGCGTCCATTGCGGAGCCAACGTACTTCGCGCCTCCGCTTGAATCGGATATGACTAAGTTAGTAAGCGTCCATAAACTACCGGCTCAACGTACCTACGGCGGCGGCTTTGTGATGAATAGCGCAGCCCAAGACGTAAAGCGGGCTCGGCCACGGGCCTACGTATTTGGCACGGGCAGGGCGAGTTACTCGCGCATGCAAAATCGTGCGCTGTTTAATTGGTTTACGTTTCCCATGAACGAAACGTTATTGAACCAACGTTGGTTTTTTGATGAGCAGGTGGTTATTACCAAGTCAGAATGGGCCGAGCTTTACGAAAAGAAAACCACCAACGCCAACCTTATTGAGATGGGTTACGCCAAAGCGACGGCTTGTTTCAATAACGGAGGGTGCAGGCCAACGCTGTTTCAAAAGCCGTTTTACTCGAAGGACGCCTGGGACAAACCTCTGGATGAATGGCGTGGGCGGGGAATTAAGGCGCTATTTTAAGAGGTTACACATTGACTCGGCCGGCCATTTTCTCGCTTCGATCAGTGTGGATGGGGGACTAAGGGCATTTCTTCATATTTCCGATAAGTCTTGAGTAGATGGGGTGACTCCTTTGCCTGAGACAAAACCAAAAAATCAGAGCGCAAGTTGGATGGGGAATTTTGAAGGCCCATTCCGCGTGCTATTTTTTGAATCGGGCATGGGAATTTCGCTCGTGGATCTCGAGCGCCGCATTGTCGACGTAAATCCTGCGTTCGAAAAACTCTTGGGCTACGAAAAATCTGAGCTCATCGGAAAGACCTTCGCCGGCATTTTGTACCCGGAAGACTCCCCCTTGAACTTGGAATTGCACCGGCAGCTTCTGGCCGGGGAGCGCGACGTGTATCACATGGAGCGGCGCTATATCCGCAAGAACAGCGATATTCTGTGGACTCGCCTCACCGTTTCCATCTTGCGTGACAAAGCGGGTAAGCCCGAAATCACCATGGGAATTATCGAAGACATTAGCGAGAAGATAGAAGCTGAGGCTAAGCTGCGTGATCAGCAAGAGCAGATCGCCATGGCCGGAAAAATGTCGGCCTTGGGTGAAATGGCCAGCGGCATTGCGCATGAGATTAATAACCCCCTAAACGTAATTAATTTTCGCGCTGGTCAGGTAAAGAATGCCCTAAAATTAGGCCTTGCCGATCCGGCCATCGTGCAGAAGGTGACGGAAAATGCAGACAATATTGAAAAGAATGTTGGCCGCATTCAAGCCATCGTAAAAGGGCTGCAAGCCTTCGCGCGAAAAGGCGATCAAGACCCCTACGAGAAAGTGGGCGTTACGTTTTTGATCAACGAAGCTTTGGAACTTTCGCAAGATCGATTCAAGTACAAGGGCATCGACCTAAAAGTAAATCGTCCGGCCAAAGACATTCTCGTCGAATGCCGCCCCACTCAAGTGCTGCAGGTACTCGCCAACCTTTTGAACAACGCCTTTGATGCCATCTCTGAATACAAGGAACGTTGGGTAAAGCTGGAAGTTCATGACTTAGGCCACGCCATTGAAATTTGGATCACCGATAGTGGAAAAGGAATTCCGGAAGAGGTGGCCAAAAAGATGTTCCAGCAGTTTTACACCACCAAGCCGGTGGGCAAAGGCACGGGACTTGGCTTGAGCATCTCCAAATCAATTCTTGAAACCCACCGTGGCACTTTAAAAATTGATTCAACCTCGGCCAACACCCGTTTTGTGATTGGCATCCCCAAGAGTCAAGCCGACAGCTATTTCAAAATGGCCGCCTAGCTCTTTGCTTCTTCTCAAACCCCTAAATCAAAATACAATTCCAAAATCGAGCATGACTACGGGTAGGGCTCCCGAAAAGGCGGGAGCAAAGCCGGCCGGTTCGGTCTTAAATAAAAACTCAGAGCCAAAGCCAAAGCCGACGCTGAAGTTACTTTTCCAGCTCCATCGCCAACCGGCCATGAAGCCAATCGCCGGAGTAGAAAAATTACCGGTGCTGTCGCCTACCTTGGTTTGTAAGGAGTAAAATCCTGCTCCGAATTGAATCCACAGCCCTTTGAACTCGCGGAGACTATAGTAATTGGCGTTGAAAACGCCGCCGTAGCCCGATAGCTGACCGCCGGGAATTCCCAGAATCTCGTACTGCATCTTTAATCCAAACGACCAATGGCGACTGGTGGCGACTTCGTAGCGCATAAAGGGTGAAATGTAGTTGATGCCGAAAGTGATGCTGTTGCTGGGGTGAAAGCCGTCGTCTACAGCTCGGGGCCAGCCGACCTTTTGGCGCTGCTCCCACGCCGGATTGCCTTCAAACTGGGTGATGGGATCGTTGAAGCCGCTGATGCCTCGGCCAGGAGACCGTTGCCAAGCTCGGATGAGGGCTACTTTATTGGCCGCCATTACCTCGGGCCGAGCGGCTTCAAGGGGAAGGGCCAGTTTTTTCGTCAAGCGGCCAAAGCCGGGTCGAAAACGGACGGCTGCGTATTTTCCTTTGAGGGCGAACACCAATCCGCAGAGGCCCCGCCTCTCGGCAAACTTTACGCACACTTCGTGGTTCATTTCGAAAGGTGGCTTTTGGCTGTTGTCCACGATGAGGTGAAATAGGCCGCCCGAATTCACTTTAACCACCTTAGCCGCGCCGGCGGGGAGGCAAACTAGCAATAGAATCAATAGGAAGAGCCCTTTCGCCATATCGATCTTTTCGGCTAGATTTCGAAAAGGGGTGAGGCAATCTAATACCCTGGAGAGGTTTGCTGGGGGCCGCTTTTAGCTCTTTTGGGCGCTACGTTTTTAGCCGCAATATCGGCGGGTTAAGCAAATGGATTGCCAATATTGTCCAAATGCATTAATTCCTTACCTTTATTTTAGGTTGGCGTGGGTGCCCACCCTGGTAGTGGCAACCCCTGGCCCTCGGAGAGTTAAGTTTATGTCCCTGGTTTGTGAGTTAACCGGAAAAAAGAGATTTAAGGCAAACAAGGTGAGTCATTCGAACATCAAGACCCGCCGGTTCAAATACCCGAACTTGATGAAGAAAAAGTGGAAAATCCAAGAGTTGGATCAGACTCATACCCTAACCCTTTCAGCCGCAGCGTTGAAGATCATTGATGCTCGAGGCGGCATTGCTCGCGCGATTCTTCAAGAGAAAGAGGCGCATCTTTCTGAGCGCTTGTTGCGAGTGAAACGGGATTTGGTGAAGAAGAATCGCATGTCTGCTATTAAAGCGGCCGCGGTTCGTATTAAGGAAACATCTAATGAACTTGAAAATTAAAAAGGGCGACAAGGTAACTGTCATCTCTGGCTCCCAAAAGGGTAAGTCGGGCAAGATCCTTTCGGTAAACATGAAGAAGATGCGTGTCACCATCGAAGGTGTGAACATGCGTAAGCATCACATGAAGGCTAAGCCGAATAATCCTGGTGGGATTGTTTCAAAAGAAGGCTCTATCCATTACTCGAATGTAAATCTTACGGATGAGAAAACGGGAAAACCGACTCGCGTTGGTTACCGAATGATTTCTAAAGAGGGTGGCAAACCAAAAAAAGAGCGTTTTGGAAAACGCTCTGGAGTTGCAATCTAAAACCTCTTTGGTTTGATTAAGTAGTTTTTTAAAAAGGCTCGGGAAACCGGGTCTTTTTTTTTGAGTTGCCACGGGAGGATTGCCAACCTGGCCAGGGGTGGGTAATTTTTCTGCTCCCGTCGCTTTGCCCCTAGTTGGGCCGACATAGCTCAGTTGGTAGAGCAATTCATTCGTAATGAATAGGTCACCGGTTCAAGTCCGGTTGTCGGCTCCAGTTTTTATTCCGTTAGGCCGCCTTGCGTTTAGCGCCTTTTTCAATCACTTCGCCAACAAAATAGAGAGGGCGGGATTTTACTTCTTGGTAGATGCGGGAAAGATACTCGCCCATTAGGCCAATGCAGAGTAACTGAATGCCGCTACCCATGGCGGTAGCGGTCATGATCGACGCCCAGCCGGGAATGGCGCGCACGGTGAAGATCTTAACTGCGATGATGCCGCAGCCAAACGCGAGCGCGACGAATGAGCTTATGATGCCAAGCAACGACACCATGCGAATGGGCAGATGGGAAAAGCTCAGACAGGCGGTGATGGCTAGGCTGACCAACCCTCCCATTCCGACCCGCGAATTGCCGGCGCCGCGAGGACGACGCGCGGCTTTCACCGAAGCGAGAGGTCCCGAGGCGTAAGCCACTAAGCCAGGAAAATAACGGCTCTGTTCACTCAATTTCTTTAGTCTTTCTACGGTAGAGGCGTCCAACAAACTAAAGGTTCCAAAATCTAGGGATGGCATCTGCCGGGCGAGGCGATGGTAAAGTTTGTAGAAAAGGCGGAAGGCCCAACGGTTGTTCTCGCTTCGTTCTCCGCGTTCAACCACAACGGTTTTAGCGCCGCGTTTCCACTTATCCACCATTTCCGGAATTACGTTTGGGCTGTCCTGCATATCGGCGTCCATTAAAATGCAGAGGTTACCTTCGAAATGGTCGAGACCCGCTTGTACCGCCGCGGAATGGCCAAAGTTGTGCAATAAATTTACCACTCGAATGTCAGTGCGGCGATCCGCCAACTCCATCAAAATTCCGAATGTCTGATCAGTGGAACCGTCGTTAACAAACAAAAAATTGATAGAAAAATGTTTGCGGAGCGGCTCCAGCACCTGATCAAGCTCGTTCACGAGGGATGGGATCACCTCTTGTTCGTTGAAGACCGGCAGAATGATTTCTAACTGAGGACGAATGGTTTTTGTCATATTTTTTCCGCGGCGAGTATCCATGAAGTTCCAAAGGGGAGGGCGGGTAGGCGCCACTCCCAATCAGAAAGTTTTAAGAGCGTCTGGTTTAGCCAAGCACCGACGGGAGGAAATTCTAGGTTCTCTTTTGATTGCGATTTATATTTACGCAACAAACCAGCGGGCATCAGAAAAGACCACATCGGGCGCAAGCAGGTGATTTTAAGCCCGGACATGGCTACCACTTGATGCAGTTGTTCTCGACCGTAGCGACGGCGATGGCCCAGGTGGGCATCCCATTCAGAAAATAAAATTTGGTGGGCCGGCACGCTGAGCAAAAGCATACCTCCGGGCGCGAGCAGCGCGGCCGCGCGCGCGACAAGTTCGTAATCATCGTCAACGTGTTCAATGACATCCATCAACGAGATGAGTGACGGAGTTTTGGGTAGCGAAAGCCGGCTATCCAACTCGGCGGCAATTACGGTAGCGTTAGGAAAATGAATTCGTTTTAGGGCGTTGGGGTCGGCATCGACCAATAGTACGTCGGTGAAACGAAACGATTGGCTCAACGCTTTGGCAAAACCACCGGTGCCACAGCCTAAGTCGGCGTAAACTTGCGGGCGACTTTTTTGTCGCCCGTGCCAATCTCCCACCAAACGTTTGGCCCACGCTACGCGCGCCATATACCACCAGTAACCGGTTTCCAACGCAGACAAAGACGCAAAATGGCTATCGGGAATTGCATTGCTCAGCATTTGGTTTTCTCGAATTTGCGTAGAAATGAGGGAGGATCTTTAAGTTACTATTTTACCGTTTCTTGAGCAGAAACGGAACAGACCGTCGATTCTACGCAACCTTTGGCCAGACGCGTCGTGATGGCGTCCCCCTTTTTGAGCTCAGAAGCGTGACGCACAAAGTCGCCGGAAGCTTTTTGGGTAAGCGAAAACCCTCTTCCCAGCACGGCCAATGGCGAAAGTGCATTTAACAATTGGCTGCTGCGTTCCCAACGCTTGCGATCGCGTTGCACCAAATGATTCATGGCGAGAGCAAGCCGGTTTTGAATACTGATTACGTCACGGCGGATCTGACGAATTTTTTCACGCGGATCCACCAACCGATTAGAAAGATGGGTGAGATGCAATCGCCATTGATCGATTTTTCGGGCGAGGGCGTTCGCCAGGCGGCCGTCGAGAATTCGCATACTCTCTTGCAAATCTTGTTTACGTGGCACCACAATTTCGGCCGCCGCCGAAGGGGTGGGAGCTCGAAAATCGGCAACAAAGTCGGCGATGGTGACATCGATCTCGTGGCCGACCGCAGAAATGGTGGGAATGGGGCACGCAAAGATCGCGCGCGCCACGGCCTCTTCGTTGAAACACCAAAGATCTTCGATCGATCCGCCGCCGCGGCCCACGATAAGCACTTCAATCGGAGCTTCTGGCTTTTTGGCGTTCCAGCTTTCGGCAAGTTTAAGGGCTTCGCAAATTTCTGCGACGGCCTTGTCACCCTGAACGCTGGCGGGAAATAAGATCACGTGCAAGTTGGGGAAACGCCGCAGCAATACTTTTAAAATATCTTTGGCCGCCGCTCCCGTTTTTGAGGTGATGATACCAATACGCCGAGGCAACGCCGGCAGCGGTTTTTTTTTGGCGGAATCAAACAGCCCCTCGGCCTGTAAGCGTGCTTTTAATTGCTCAAAAGCTAACTGCAAAGCCCCCTGGCCCACCGGTTCGACCAAGTCTCCCACCAGCTGGTATTCCCCGCGCGCTTCGTAAACTGAAAGGCGACCGCGCACCAGAACTTCCATGCCGTCGGTAAGCGCAAATTTCAACTTATTCATCACCGGACGAAAAAGTACGGTGCGCATTTGGGCCGTGGCGTCTTTTAAAATGAGGTAGGCATGACCCGAAACCGGCTTTTTGAAATTGCTGACTTCTCCCTTTACCCAAACCTCGGTAAACCCGCTTTCCAAATGGCCACGAATTCGGCGCGTAAGCTGAGAAACCGTGGGCACTTGCGAACGCCAGTCATCAGACTGCGGTAGCGAGGCAAATAGTGAGGGCTGAGGTGTGCCGGGTGTTTCCATTAATTCCAAGGCCGCATAATCACTAGAAACACGATGCCGATCATCAAAAGGGTAGGTACCTCGTTTAAGAGGCGAAACCCGCGATCTGAGTAGCGGGCCTTACCCGCTTTCAATTCCCGCATGATCTTGCTTGCAAAAATGGTGACCGCTACCATCCCCAGCGCCAAGGTGAGTTTGCCGTGCATCCACGGTTTTTTAAACAGCTCTACGTTGAGTGCGAGTAGGCTCATGCCGAGCAATAGACTGACGCCCATGGCCGGGTGGACGATAAGGCGGTTTAGTCGCGATTCCATCATTTCGAATCGGTCGCGCACCACCCGCTCCTTTTCCGTCGCGTGGTAAACGAAAAGGCGGAATAAATAGAGAATTCCCGCCATCCAAGAGATTACGGCAATAAGGTGAAGGGCTAAAACAGCTCGGTAGAGGGGGTAAGACATGCGCCTTCTGAGTTACTGCGTGGGGCGCGGGCCTGCAACTTTTTCTTTAGGAATTCCACCTGATATCGTTTTTGCGGGTGCGCTTCCATTGAATCCACCACTTTTTGAAATGAGTGCACCACGGTGGCGTGGTCGCGTCCAAAAAAAGTACCAATCTCTTCGAGCGGAAGTAGCGTGTAAGTGCGGGCAAGGTACATCGCCACTTGGCGAGCCCAGGTAGGAGCCTCTTTGCGGCTTTTCGAAACCAAGTCGCTGCGTGACATCAAAAAATTGTGCTCTACTAACAGCACAATCTCATTGAGGTTGATCGGGTCGCGACTGGGCTGTTCGATTTGCTCTTGTTCGTGCTGGCTCAACGACTCTTCGAGCGGCTGCTGAGAGATTGTGGCGCGCAGGTGAAGGCTGAGCAGTGAGCCTAAGATTTCACGCACGTCACGTTGGCCCTGCGAGGCCAGCCGGCGTAACACCATGCCGTCAGCGGCAATGCGATTTTGTTCGCAGGCGCGCGATAGCAATTCCACCCGCTGATCGTAATTGGGGGGGCTGATTTCGCAGACCATCGACGATTGCAGGCGCGATCGGAGCGGCTCAATCAGATCACTGATGCGGTTGATCGGTTGAGACGTTCCGAAGGCAATCCGGCCACCCCGGTTGGTGATTTCGTTAAAAACAAAAAGGAGCGCTTCTTGAAATTTTGGGCCTGAAAATTGGTGCAGATCGTCGAAAAGCAAGCAGTCGAGTTGCGAGTACTTCCATTTAAAATCGGCAAGCGAGTTAGACTTCAATGCGCGTACGTATTCAGCGCCGAAGCTTTCGCCACTCACATAGCGGATGCGCGCCGTGGGGTGGGTGTTTTGGAACATCAGACCGATTTCAGCGAGGAGATGGGTTTTTCCCATTCCCACTCCGGCATTGAGAATCAAGCAGGGGAATGAAAGTTTTCCAATTTTCGAAAACTCGCGGCTAAAGCCAAGCGCCATTCGATTGAAGCCGAATTCCATGAACGGTCCCGAAAAATTGGGAAGGCCGGGATCTAAATTGAAGTGCGGTAGCGATTCGGCTTCGGGCAACGCCTTCGGGGGGGCCGGCGTAGCGCTGGCGCCGCCACCCACAATGCGCAACGTAGGACGCTGAGGAGGGGAAGGGGGAAGGGGGATCGCCGCTTCGGCGGCGTTTTGATTTTCTTCGCCAATCAAAATTTCAAATTCGAGCTGAAGCTCGGCCCCGGTCTGCTTCTTTAACGCGGCGGTAATTTCGCGAGTGTAATGAAGGCGCACCCACTCTTCATGAAAACGACTAGGCACACCTAGGACCACGCTCTTTTCTCCGGTTCGAAGAAAAGAGACCGGCTGCACCCAGTTTTGAAATTGGGTGGGAGGCAATACCTCCTTGAGCTGACAGATAGCAGCGTTCCAGTCTAGTTGGTGCATCATGAACGATTGATGGTTATAGCGACCTGAAAGATCACCTGGCAAAAACGGGTAGGGTGTTTTTGAATAAAAAAATATCAGTTTGGGTCCACAGTGCTAAGCCAATGATTTTGTTGTGCATGACACTTTGAATCAGCCGCCAAGGCAAGCGTAGCAAGGCTCTGGTTGTGTCATGGTTTTTAGTCAATATAAACAGATGGTTAATATAGTTATCCACAGCCTGTTGATAACAAGTTTACTAGCTGTTTTCCCGCGTAAGTTCGCTTTTTTAAGATAGTGTTAGATTTGTTCAGAGGCTGGAGGGATCGGATAGGTAAGGCTCTCCAAATTGGAAAGTGTTGGGAAATCGCGAAGAGTTGGTTGAACTAAAAAAGTTCAGGCGCATAGGGACCCAGGTGGTGACCGAGGGTAGATTTTGAAGGGCGATCTCTGACACAATTAGGGAGTGAGATTTCTCTTTTTAGTGCTGCTTTTTCATTCCGTTCCGTTGCGGGCCGAGCTGGCCCCTTTGAAACCAGACGAAGTTCAACGGTTAAAATCGGCATTCGGCGGCGGTAACGCAAGTGCTGCCGGTGGAAGTGGGAGCGGTGTCGGCAATCAACCCTGGAAAAACCCCGATTGGAAAAACCCGGAATGGACCACGGACTCAATTCAGCAATCGCAGTGGAAAAATCCGGAAATGAAAAATACCCCGATGCAGTCTCCCGAAATGAAAAATCCAGAATGGAAAAATCAAAAATGGGAGAATCCCGCTTGGAAAAATCCGGTTTGGTGATGAACTCTACGCTTTAGCTTCGGCGCGTCCGCGCAAAAAAGAATACAAAATTTCGGCTCCAATGCGAGCAATACGTTCGTTAAAGTCTAGTGCGGGGGCGGCTTCGGCCAACTCAAAAAACTTCACCCGCTTATTCTTTCCGCAGAGGTAAGCCATTTGGCAAAGTTCCCACGTCGAAAAGCCAAGTACCGGGGGCGCACTGGTGCCTTCGGCGTCACTGCACGAGTCTAGATCGATCGTCACGCCTACCAAATCTGCTTGGCGGGAAAGGGCCCCAAGGTCCAAAGCAAACTCTCCTACGATTCCTCGTTTAGAAAGTGCCAACCCTTCCCAAGTGCGGATTTTCACTTTGTGCGCTTTGGCGAAAGCGTAGTGCTCGCGGCTGTTACGGTTGGCACGGGTGCCAAAGGCCACCAGATTTCTGCCAGGTAGTAGTTTGCTCTCTAAAAGTTGGCGAAACGGCGTGCCACTGTTGGGGCCATTGTCGGTGGTGGGTCGCATGTCGAGGTGCGGATCTATATTTAGCAGGGCGAAAGTGGGCTTCTTCTTTTTGCGCTCTTGCTGCCCTTCCAAAAAACCCTTTACGTGCGGTGCGCAGAAGTCGTGCCCTCCGCCGAGTGCAATTACCGTGGCCCCGGCCGCCGAAATTGCGCGCGCCGCCTCTTCACTGCGCTCGTGACTTTGGATGATGTCGCCCGCGGGAATGATATTTCCAAAGTCCCAGAGTTCGAGCCTTTCCTCCCAGGCCAAGTCCATCGGGGGGGTCATCTTATAGAGATGGGCCCTAATGCCGTTAGGCCCGCCTTGGGCGCCGCGGCGGCCGCGGTTACGGTGAACCCCTTCATCATCGGGTGATCCAAATACAATGACGATTGCTTTTTTCTTTTTAAACGAGTCGAGCGGGGGAAGCCCTTTCGAGCGTGCTTTTACCCACCCGCCGAGGCGCGGATCGTCTTTTCGTCCTTCAAAAAAGAGGGCATCAGGAACGGGGTTGAGAAATGACATGGCCAAATTCTAACCCAGCGAGGCATAGGATGTAAAAAACTGAGCTATAATTCCAGAATATGGAAAACCAAAACGAGAACCAGGATAGCTCTGAGCCAACTAAGGCTTGGCGGGCGGTAATTACGACGTTCGTCATTTCGTGGGTGTTTATACCCGCGGCGCTTTTATTCAAGGCAGCTGGCTGGGGGCACGGTGCCCGGGCGTACATTCCGTACGCGGGATTTGAATTATTACTCAAAGGCCTATTTCTCTACGTTGGAAGCTTCTTCTTTTTAGTCTTTCCCACGGCCTACCTGCTCTACAACGAAAATTCAGAGAGTTATCGAGGACTACCGCGAGTCATGCTGGTCACTGTTTTGATGCTGATTCCGGTGCTGTCCTTTGCGTATAGCTTGGGAAATTTTAGGGAGACACTAGATTATTCCGAAACGGCGGTTTCCCTTGGGGTGGCCATTTTTACTCAAGTGCTGATTTTTGAATCGACGCGATCGGTATTGGTATTCTCGGTTGGCACGGCACTGGGACTTTTTATGCCGTTGTTCGTGGTGAACGAATTGCTCGGCCCTTTCTTCGTGTACTTCACCTATGCCCCGCAAGACATGACCATTTACTGGCTGCATCGTTTGAGTGCCGGGGCGGCGCTCACCTATTGTTTTTGGCACGCTCGCGGCGCCATCGGCCACCTATTTTTGCGCGGGCGGAAATTGCGACATAATGAGGGTTGATGAAGACAGAACGGGGGTAGAAACCAGTTCTGTAGTCTTCGCCTTTCCCATTGTGGGAGCCGAACCATTGGGGTTTTCGTTCAATGAAACCGCCTTTAGGGTCGGGCCAGCCGCATCCGGTTCTTTGAGCGGTAACACCGGAAGCGGAGTTACATTGGTGGGATCTGTGATCTTCATTTTGCGCAGTTCGGGCAGGAGCTTGGGCACCAGTTCGTTTTTATAGAGTTTACTAAAGTGCTGCCCGGCACCCACGGTGATCAATTCCTGCTGCACTTCTATCGCCGACTCTAATTCTGGCAAGGCGTTGTCTAGTAATTTGGAGTAAATAGCGTAAAGAAAGCGTTTGTGAGCGTCTTCCGAGTCTTTCTGCGTCTCGGGTTTGGTAATCAGCGCCAAGAAAGAGAGGAGTTGGTTGACGCTAAGATCTTTACCAAGCTTTTGACTGGCGTAAGGAAGCACTTCGCGCACTTTTTTCTTTAAAAGTTTCGTGTCTTTGAACAGCGCTTCGATTTTCACCGCGTCGATGTTCGCTTCAGGATTCAGTTTTTTGTATTCTTCTAGTTTATTCAGAATGAGGTGGCCATTTTCTGAAAGGTTAGCCGCCACTAGATCTACGAAGGGGGCGAGCTGATCTTGGTACTTTTCCACCTGCGCATCAATACTGGATTCGGCGCGAATGGTAACTTCGTTTTCTACCGTGGCTTTCAACGTGTTTTCGGCGCGCGCCACTTCGGGAGACTTTCCGTTGTATTTCTTGAGGGAAGACCGGTAGGTCTTTAGGTGTAACCAAAAGAAAAATCCAGAAAGCGAGACGGTTCCGAAGGGCATGACTATTTTCGAGGACTGGTTTAGCAATCCAAGCGGTCCTACTTGGCCACGCAGTACTATGCGCCGTTCCCCAAGTTGCTTTATTGAGTTAAAGCAAGTTTCGTTAGCCTTTCGGGCGATGTCACTGTGTTTCATGGTACCGATGCCATTCGCATATAAGTCACCGGGCGAATGGTTTCCACCCTGATCTTTAATTCGCAAAGATGGTTCTTGAGTGGTGGTAGACATACCCTTATTAATGTCGGCTACTAAATCATTCCAGGACTCAGCGAGCGGCTGGGCGTCAGCGCGCTCTCCGGCGCTCCATAGGTCAAAATTAGTTAGCCACGTTTGGCCTAGCTTACCCTTGAACCGTCCGCCATTTCTCTCGGCACTAACAAACGCAGCCAAGGGGGCAAAATCCATCTTGCTCGTCCACGATTCAATCGCATTGTCCAATCGCTGTAACGTCTTCTTATCTCCAGAAATTTTCCAATGGCCCCTTAGCTCTTGGGTGAGCACGTCAACCTCATGCAAACGCTTATCGTAAACCTCAGCGGCATCGACTATTTTTTGAATTTTGGCCGCCGAAGTTTTTTGCAGAATCTTTAAGGTCGCTTTGACCTTTTTCATTTCGGAAGAATTGAAATTCCAAGATTTAAACTCCAATTTTGCTCTCGACGCTGCCGGAATGCTGGTCCACAGACTGCGCAAGGCATTTAATCGCCAAATCGAGACGACGGGTAACATAAAATAAAGAGTCAACGGATCCGAATCATCATCGAACAAATATTTCAGCACCGCCGAATGTGGCTCGTTCGAGGGTAGCGCTTGGGTAACCGGATTTTTTACCGCTGCTTCGGCATTTGGCAGGGGTGTTTTTGGTACGGCTGGCGCCACGGGAGCCACCTGATCTGGATTGGGCGGAGCCACGTTCGGCAGCTGGGCTAAAAAGAGACCCGGTTGGAAAATACCGTGGGACTCCTTGGCCGGATCTTGGGCAGCGGCCGGCATCGCGGCATTAAAAACTAAGACTGCAATTAATAGAAACGCTAGATTGTTTCTCATCCCACTACTCCCGCTGACTATGAAAGCAAGCTGAGTACCAATTTGAGCTGAGCCTAAATTGCTTTGAAATCGTATTCTGTAGAGTAACTAGGCGAGTTAGTTGCCGTGTTTTGTCACTTACAACGAGGATTGAATAGTGAGATCGGTTATCACGCCGTCTTTGAAGCTAAAGCTACAGCCGGACTTGCCGCTGGTTTCGTTGTTAAGATAATCCCCAGTGCATAAATCAAACACATAGGCGTTACCCGGCGCCGAAAAATCTTCAATCATGTAACCTAACTTCACCAAGCTATCGCTGGCGTGATAAATTTCGAAAACTGGTGTGGTGTCGGGACTGTAAAAGTAGAGGGTGCTTACCACTTTTGTCCATGCGCTAAGTTTGCCATCGGCCGGGCAAGCTCCGGCGCTGATTTCAATAGATTCTACTTCGTTGCTCCAAACGTATTGAAAGCAATTTTTTGCGGGTTCAAAACCCTGCTGGGCGAGGGCATATTCCATTTTGTAGTCGAGGGTGACTTTGCCCAAGTAAATTCGCGAAGGCTCTTTCACGGGATTAGTGTCGGCCGCCGGAGGATTGGCCGGAGGATTTCCAGCCGGCTTTGACGGTTTTGGAAGTCTAGGCAGAGGGCGGGCGGAAACTCGTCCGGCTCGCTTTAAAGCGGGGCTTACTTTTTTAGAACACGCCGTCGGTAAAATGAGCAGACCGACTAAGAAGAAAAAAGAGATTGTGCGTCGAGAAAATAGCATAGCCCCCCCAGGCTGTTCCCCATCCGACGATGAAGGAACTAGATAGGCTATGAGCAATTCATCGGCCACCGAAACTGTCTGTGCGCTAGGTACAAAGCCAATACGTTGACACCCTTTCCAAACTATTCAGTGACGAAAAACGGCGAAGCGCGCCCTAGAGTTGTCCCTAATTGGTTAGGCGACGATTCTTTATGCTGGGCTAGCCAAGCGAACTAAATCAAAAGCGTTCCACCCGTTCGCGGAGTTTTTTTTAAATTTTTCTCTACGAAAAAAAGAAGAAAAAAAATCAGAGTCATTTCGAAGCCAGATAATTTCCACATGAAACAACCCACCCGAATCGAAGCCTCGCGCAAAAAATAACCTCGGGCGATGACCTTAAGACAAGGAAGGGGAACCAATTGAAAGTGGCCGTGGCAAATTAAGTGGCGCCTCCACGGTACAGCACAACTCGGCAGCGCCAAGGTGAAAAGCTAGACTCTTCCCTTAAGTGAAACGCCAAGGAAACCGCCACGCTGTCCAATCCCCGCCGCCGTTCGTCACGCCGTTGTGCGCCGGCAAGGAGCGCAGTGTTCTTACGTTTCCCAAGACAACCGGCGTTTCGACCAGAAGAAATGGCTGGATTTTCATCATCGCGTTGCGGTGGCACAGGGCGGGCTTAATCAAATTGAGAATCTAGCGTTTCTCTGTCACCGTCACCACCGCGCGCTGCATAGAGCGATTCACTCGCCGTCATAAAGAATCCGAAGAAAATTGAAGTACGCCCAAAAATGTCACCGCTGCCTCGAACGTGGCGGGTTTGCTTCGAAAATCAAGCACATCTTACGTTCAAATCACTTTGGCACACTTCTCGTATACACACTTCGTGGAGAGAGTTTGTCCGGTGCTAGGATAACGCATCAAGGTATTACCGGATATTTTAGGAGTGGATGTTATGCGTTGGCCTGAAGCTATTTTAATTGCCTTTATTTCGCTGGCTTTGATCTCGTGCGGAAAAAACGACCCGATTCGTCCGCTGGGCACGCCTATCGCACCAAATAAAGCCCCCGCGCCCCCGAGCTACGCACCGGGTGGTAACTTTGCGCCGAATACTTTTTTTCCTCAAACCCCAATGGGTAACTTCCGTCCGCAAATGCCAATGGGGCAGCCATCGCAGT
Organism: Pseudomonadota bacterium; assembly: GCA_043718025.1. GTDB lineage: Bacteria > Bdellovibrionota > FAC87 > UBA2466 > UBA2466 > JBGSST01. The sequence continues at coordinate 10,389 of JAYSWN010000158.1, read as the reverse complement.
ATTATCCTTTCGTGCCGCTCGATAATTACATGCGTCGCGATCCGCGATTACAGCAGTATTGGGATGGCTACTGGCGCCAATGGCAGGGTTACGCACAGCGAAATCGCATCAACCAGTACGATTTTTCAAAGTTTTGGTTCGATTACTGCCCAAATCAGTGGAGTCACACGCAGTTCGGAAATCTCTATAACTACATGGATTCTAATTTCTATTATTGGACTCAGCCTGGTACTCAATTTCCCGTTCAGAATGGTAACGTAAATTTTTCGGTCGACTATTTTTGGGGAAATGCTTACGACTTTCCCATGCCGCAATACGATCTTTGCGACTCTGGCTGCTGAGCCAAGACGCAATAAAGAGGGTTGATCAAAATCACTCGCACGGGGGCTTCCTTCTTAGCCCGCTCCACGGTATCTTAACTAAGAGTTATGGCCGTGAGCCGTTTGGGCGCTACGACAACATCTTGACGCCGCTGTGGAGATTTTGACGCGTTCTTTGCAAAAAGCGATGTGCTTTCAAAGAGCGATCTTGGTCTTGTAATTGCACTGGTTAAAGATTGTCTGGCGCTTCATTAGTTCTTATCCGCTTTCTTCCCATCAAATTTCTAAAATAGCACTCTATGTCGATAAAAAAATTTCGTGGCGCCACTTTAGAAGAGGCGCTCGCGCAGGCGGAAGCTTCGCTCGGGCCAAATCCTCTTATCGTTTCACAATCTTCAAGGATGAAGCCATTTTTTGGTTCAGCCTATTGTGAAGTGATGGCGGCCCCGCGTCGTTTTACCGAGATCTCGGAGCCAACGCTACTTTCATGCGATGAGCGCAAAGTGAAGCTTTATACGGCGCCATGGCTGTCACCCTTCGATCTCCGTGACGGTGGAGCCTGGCTGTTTTGTGGGTTGAGTGGCGCGGGGAAGACGTCGGCTTTGGTAAAGCTGGCGGCCGCCCTTAAGAATGTGGGATTGCCTCCGACCGTGGTGAGTCGTGATTACCGAAAAATTACCGGTTCGATGGAGCTCGCAAACTTTGCTCGTGGTTTAGATTTGGATTTTACAACCGAGCGTCGCCTCCCCAAGGAGACGTTTTCAAGTTGTCTGTTCGTTGACACTCCGGGTTGGGAATCTTTGACTCGCGAAGAGTTTCTGCGCATTCGCCTCGAAATTCCTGGTGCCCGCTCGGTATTGGTTGTCGATGGCACTCAGAAGCTATCCACGATCGTGAAATCAATCGATGCATTTACCCCTTATCGTTGGGAAGCCTTCGTTATTACCCGCTGGGATCTCAGCGAAGACTGGGAACTGGTGAATCAAATTCACACTCTGACCGGCGCCCCCTTACTCGCCATTTCTCGTTCGGCCCGGTTTGACGTTGACCTTATTACCCGTGATTTGAGTCTGGCCCTTCCGCCAATTGGGCTTTCAACAGAAATTTCGACCTGAATGACTTCAACTTGTCCGTACTCTTAGGAGAGACCATGCCAATCGTAAGCAAAGCCAAAAAACCGAAACGCGTTGATAAAAAAACGAAAGAAAAACTGATTCTTGAGTACGCTCCGCTGATTAAGTTTATCGCCCAGAAAATTGCCGTTCGGCTGCCGTCCAATATTGAATTCGACGATTTGGTTTCGAGTGGCGTGATTGGTCTCATGGACGCGATCGACAAGTATGACCCCAGCCGCGACAACAAATTTAAGACGTACGCAGAATTTCGCATCCGCGGCGCAATTCTTGATGAGTTGCGCGCCCAGGACTGGGTTCCCCGTAGTATTCGCGAAAAGGCCAAGCAATTGGAACGCGCTCACCTGCGCCTCGAACAGCGCTTAGGGCGCGTGCCGACCGAGAATGAAGTCACCGCTGAGCTTAATGTCTCCAAAGAAGAGTATTACGACTTGCTGAATCAGGTGAAGTCAGTGTCCGTGTTTTCGTTGGACGAAGCCGGCAGTTTCAATAGCTCCGATCGCAAGAGTATTTTGAGCCTGCTCGAAAGTTGTAAAGTCCCCAGTCCGATCAACGAGCTCAATCTCAAGGCGGTAAAAGACATTGTTACCAAGGCGATCGAATCGTTGCCCGAAAAACAACGCCTAGTGTTGAGCCTCTACTATTATGAAGATCTTAACCTCAAAGAAATTGGCGATGTATTAGACGTCACCGAAAGCCGAGTTTCCCAACTTCACACACAAGCGATACTATGGTTGCGCCGTAAGCTTCGGTCCTACTTTGATTCAGACGAAGCGGAAGCGGCGTAAGGAGTTTTAGATCTTTGGCGAAAACTGAGAAACCAACCGTCCGACAGCAGCGCGCAGTACTGCGAGTTCAATCGGACCAGCAGTCAGAGTTAGTTGTTCAGTTTTTGGCACATCTGTCGACGGAACGGGGTTTTACCCCGAATTCCCTCAGCTCTTACCGTTTGGATATGCAGCAGTGGGAAACCTTCCTGCTGCGTAAAAAAGTTCTTACCCACGAAGCCACCCTTGATCTGGTGCGCGAATTTTTGGCCTGGCAACGGCGCCAAGAGGTTGCCCCGCGTTCGCTGGCCCGCAAACTATCGGTGTTAAAGCAGCTCTATCAGTTTGGGGTGCGTGAAGAGGCCGTGCTGATTGATCCCACCGAGCTGGTGTCCGTTCGCGTCAAAGAAAAGAAGCTGCCGAAGCATCTCTCCCTTCTTCACATGGAAAGGCTTTTGAATTCCATCGTGCCCGACAATGAGTCTGGATTGCGCGACCGGGCGCTATTTGAGTTGTGGTACGCCATTGGAGCCCGAGTTTCAGAGCTATCCCATCTCAAGGCTTCTGAAATCGATCTGGACAAGCGAATTGTGAAGCTGAATGGTAAAGGCGGCAAGCAGCGGCTGGTTCCCTTTGGCGCCAATGCCGAAGCGTGGTTAAGAAAGTATTCCGCCTTGCGCCACGCCCAAGTCGCCCGCTGGGATAGGCTCGATGAGCCCCACTTTTTTTTAAGTGGCCGCGGCACCCGACTGAGTCGTCAGGCGATGTGGAAACTGTTACAAAAACGGGCTCAGATTGCGGGCATTCCGAAAAAAATTTGGCCACACATGATCCGTCATTCTTTTGCCACCCATCTTTTGCGCGGCGGCGCTGATTTGAGAGTGGTGCAGGAACTTTTGGGGCATAGCTCAATTGCTACGACGGAAATCTATACCCACCTGGATATCCAAAACTTGCGCTTAATGCAGCAGAAGTTTCACCCACGTCGTTAATTCAACAATCGTTGTCAATTGCGGTTCAATTTTCGGCGGTGACTGGCTCGGCGCCGAATTTAATTTCTTGTTTAATTTTGGCGGACTTTTGCAATCCCGCCACCCACTGCGTAATCAGCTCATTTTGAAATGCTGACTCTTGCGCGCGTTGCGCGGATTCCAACGTTTTGTCTTTATCGGCGGCTTTTGGCCCTTCCACCGACCTCAGTTTTACGAAATAAAACGCGTCTCCCACTTGCACCAGTTTTGGGGCAACGGGTTTGGCCGAACTAAGTTCAAAGACCACATCAACCAATGGATCGGAGGCGCCAATTCCCGGAACGTTGTTTGTTGATAACGAAAAAGGGCCAGTCTTCTTCACGTCAATTTTTTCGGCCTTGAGCACGGGCTCAAGTGACTTACCCTCGGCAAGCATCTTGTCCCAGTCAGCCCGCTTTTTATCGCTAAAGCTTTTTTTGTTGTCTTCGAGCAAAAGAGTTTCGGCGATCTTCTTTTTGACTTCATTCAACGAGAACACCACCTCAGGCTTCTTTTCTTTCACTTCAAAGATAACGTGGCCAAACGAAGTTTCTATTGGTGCACTTACCTGGCCTGGGGCCAACTTATCGATGGCCGCCTCTAGGACTGGCTCTAAGGTGCCTCGAGTGGTCCAGCCCACTTCGCCACCTTTTTTAGCGTACTCATCGTCAGATCGCTTTTTTGCGATTTCCGAGAAGTTGGCGGCGCTGACTTCTTTAGCAATGGCATCAATTTTTTTCTTTGCTTCAGCTTTTTGCTCGGCCTTGGCCTGATACGGAATTCCGATTCGGATTTGGCGAAGGTTAACCTTCGCCTTTTCCACGTAGTCAGCGCGATGGGCATCGTAATATTTTTGCAGGTCAGATTGTGGTGTTTTCTTAAGGTAGGCGTCGATCTGCGCTGCGGAAACCCCGGCTTTTTTCGCCATCGCCACAAAATCAATCTTGGCGTAGTCGAGATCTACTTTTGTCTCTTTTAACAAGGCGCTGGCGGCGATCTCTTGCGGTGTCATCTTTACTCGATCGGAGAGGTAAGTTTGCAACCTCGTCAAAGCAAGCCGTTCGCGCTGCCGCCGCTCTTCAATACCAACGTTGGGGATTTTTGCGTAACTGGCTGCGTCAAATTTGCCGTCGCGCTGATAGTAAGGAATGGCTTGGATGTATTCGATAAGCTCTTCGTCTGAAACGGCAACCCCTAAGCGTTTGGCCTGCTGAGCCAAGAGCTTCATTTGGATGAGTTCTTCTAAGGTGCGTTGCGGCACTTGCAGGGCGGCTAAAAACTTTTCGTCGTATTGGCCTCCCAGCATTTGCTGGTACTGCGACATTTTGTATTGCAGCGCCATCTGAAATTCACGGCGAGAAACTGGCTCACCGTTTACGAATACGGCGGGGCCCCCGCCACCACCACGTTCTTCTTTATCGCTACCCATTTGGCTGAAGCCAAAGAACCCCATGACCACCGCCATGAGGATGATAAGAAAAATAGCTACAACACTGTCTTTTCGTTTACGTATGGAATCTAACATTGAGGCTCACCGCAAAATAGGTTACATATATGTAGAAAGTTTAAGAAATGCAAGGTCATGCTAGTGGTCATTTCCCAGCCCGTCCACTAAAATGGGCGTTGGAAAATGGTCGTAAAACAGGCCTTCAAAAGCAAACCCAACACGAATAGTGCCCACACAACGTAAATACTGGTTTGTTTCTTCTCTAGCGTTTCTCATCGCTATTCTTTCTATCTATGTTCACCGACACCGTCAGGGAAAAACTGGCCCGATCGACAATATTTTAATTTTTATGTCGGGCGGGGCGCAAAAAAACCTGTTTTACATGACCCACGGTGGTCGCAAAGTCTTCGATCACTACCTCTTTTTAGTAAATGCGCAGAAGAAGAACGATGAGCTGGTAAAAGAGATTGACCTCTTGCGCACCAAGTTGACGGCATTGCAGGAAGTTGAATCAGAAAATGGTCGTCTGCGTGAGTCGCTACAGTTCCAGCATCGCTTGCAAAGTAAGCTGCTATCGGCCCACGTGGTGGCCACTGACGTATCCAACGACTATTCTGGGATCCGAATCGATAAGGGGGCGCTCGACGGCGTACAGCTGGGTATGGGCGTGATCAGTCCCAGCGGGCTCGTTGGTCGGGTGCAGCGCGTTTCGCAATCCTACTCCGACATTCTTACCCTTCTTGATCCCACGAGCAACATCGACTCGATCATTCAGAGAAGTCGGGCGCGGGGGATTGTTACCGGCCAAGCCAAGCAGATGCAGACTAAGATGAAATATCTCGACCGGCTGGACGATGTGGCGGTGAACGACACGGTGGTGTCCTCTGGCTTTGGTTCGGTGTTCCCCAAAGGGCTTCTGATCGGCACGGTGTCGAGCGTAATTTTAGGCAGCAACGGAATTTTACAACTGGTTACGGTAAAGACCGCGGTCGACATTTACCGTCTTGAAGAGGTGTTTATTGTTCTTTCTCCACCCGAGCCAGAAAAGACTTCTTAATAGTCTCAACCCGGTTTTTTTCGTGGTGTTTGTTTACGGCATGCTGATTGTGCGGTCGACCGCGGCCGCCATTTTGCCGCCCATGGTACTCACCGCCGACCTCTTGATGCCCTTCGTGGTGTTTTTCGCCCAGCGTCGTTCAACTTGGGAAGGCTTTATTCTCTCGCTGTTTTGTAGCCACCTTTACTCGCTGAGCAGCAGCGCCCCCATTGGAGTCTTTGCCTTTTATTATCTCATCCTCTTTTTTTTCGCGCGCCTGATGCGCTACGGCATTTATGCCAGTGGCTGGATTTCTACTTTACTGGCACTTTTCACCCTCTCTCTGGGCGGGCGTTTCTTATTGCCTCTGGTGGCTTCCTCTTTTGCGCCGGCCTGGCCCGTTTTCATGATGAAAAACTTTCCTTTTAGCGGGATATTCTTTGCGCCGCTGTACGGGCTTGTGATTTTTGCGTTGGGTGAGGCGTTGGATCGAGCTACTTTTAAGGGCGACCGGGTAAACATTGAAATGTACGAGGCTGCCGCGTGATCGGAAGGGAAGATGAAATTCGAGAGTACCGGCGCCGCGCCAATTTTTTTATGGTGTTGGTTTTCATCGCCTGCTCGGCCGTGGGCATTCGGTTGTTCTTTCTCCAGATTTTGAAGGGCGATGAATTACGAAAATTCTCCGAGGCCAATCGGTTAAAAAAAGAGCGGTTATATTCTACCCGCGGAATTTTTTACGATCGCCACGGCAAAGTCATCGTTGATAACCGGGCCTCTTTTGATGTGGTGCTTCTCTCGCAGTACTACGATTTTCTGGATGAAACTAACGTGCGCCTTGCCAAGGCGCTCAATATTACTGTAGCCGAGCTTGAAAAAAAACTGTCGAAGGTAAATCGTAGCCCTTCGTTTTATCCCATTTTGTTAAAATCAGATGTTGATAAGGACGTGTTGGCCGCGATTGAAATGGACGCCGTTGGTTTTCCCGGCGTCGACATTGAAACTAATGTGCAACGTCGATATCCCTACACCGAGTTAGGCGCTCAGCTTTTAGGTTACACCGGTGAGGTTACGCCTAACGACATCCGTAACGACCCCAAAAAAGAGCTGTCGATGGGTGACTACATTGGCAAGATGGGCATCGAGCGGGTATTTGATGCCCGCCTTCGCGGCCAAAATGGAGTGGGGTACGTAGAAGTGGACGCGATGGGCCGCCGCCGTAAAGTGGAGGGCAACGAGCGCCTACTGGGGTACGTTTCACAGAAAGAGCCCACTCAAGGCGACAATCTTTTTTTAACGCTCGATGCTGACCTGCAGGCGGTAGCGGGGCAGGCGATGAAGTCGCGCAGTTTTGAAGGATCGGTGGTGGCGCTTGATCCGCGTAGTGGCGAAATCTTGGCGTTGGTAAATTTTCCTTCGTACGAGCCAGGGGCAATTTCGGGCCGCGAGGTTAATCCCAAGGTTTGGCAGGATCTATCGACCAATAAATCGCGCCCCTTGCGAAACCGTTCGATCCAAGACCATTACCCCCCGGGTTCGACCTTCAAACTATTTTTAGCCCTGGCTGGCCTGGCCGAGGGGGTCATCACGCCCAAGCACACCATTAATTGCAACGGCTCTCTGCATTTTGGAAACCGAAAATTTAACTGTTGGAAACGGCACGGGTCAGTGGATTTTATTAAGTCGATTCGAGAATCGTGTGACGTGTACTACTACCAACTTGGCAACACCCTCGGGGTAGATCGCATTGCCAAGTACGCGCGACTATTTGGTTTAGGCCAGGCTACGGGCCTTAAAATCGGCAGCGAGTCGCGCGGCTTAATTCCTGACCAAGAGTGGAAAAAGAAGACTTATAAAGACATCTGGCATCCGGGCGAAACGCTCAGCGTGGCGATTGGGCAGGGCTACGTTGAAGTGACCCCATTGCAGCTGGTTTCGGCCTTCGCCGCCATTGCCAACAACGGATTTTTATATCGTCCCTTCATCGTGCGACGGATTGAAAATCGGGAGGGTGAGACGGTAAAGGAGTTCCAGCCCGAGTTGGTGCGAAAGATCGAACTTCCGCCAAATGTTTTTGAAAACACTCGCGAAGGCTTGTTTCAAGTGGCCAATGCTCCGGGCGGCACGGCGATTTTTAGTGGTCACAGCAAAATGACCTCAATCTCGGGAAAAACCGGCACCGCACAGGTGCGGGCGTTTGCCGACATTATGTCGAGCAAGTGCGAAACCATGCCATACCTCTACCGCCACCACGGTTGGTTCGTAGGTTATGCGCCCCGCGAAAACCCACAAATTGCGGTAGTGGCCCTTGCCGAGCACTCGTGTCACGGCACGGCCGGCGCCCCGATCGTGCGTGAGGTGATTGAAGCTCATCTCACCAAACAAGCGGCACTAGCGGGGGACCTTCTCCCCGCCGATCTGCTGCGTGTACAGCAGTTGAAGTCGGGCAGAATGGCCGCGGCGAATACTGAAGATTTGAAGAAAAAGGCCAAGCACGAGGTGGTAGAAGAGGGCGAAGCCTTGGCACCCCCTCCGGTAGAATTGCCGAACGCTGCCGCCAAGAACAACGTCAACTAAGGGGAATGGCATGGCCGACCTAAGAGAGTCTAGTACGGTTCGGTCGCTCAATTTAGGGCTAATCTTGACCGTGCTCGCCCTATTTTCGATGGGCGTGATTACGCTCTACAGCGCGGCCCGTGGGCCGGGGCTGACCAACCTCTTTAAATCTGAACTTATTTTTTTTGGCGCTGGCCTGGTGATTGGGACGGTGATTATTTTTTTAGATCTCCAGATTTTAGAGAAGCTGGCTTATCCAAGTTACGTGGTCTGCTTTTTTCTTTTGGTTCTGGTGCTGATGGTTGGACGAGTTGGTGGCGGGTCGCAGCGCTGGATCGATCTTAAATTTTTTCATTTGCAGCCTTCAGAAATCGCCAAGCTGGCGATCGTCTTCACGTTAGCAAAATATTTTAGCGAAGAGCGCCATGGCGCGCCTTATACGCTAAAGAAATTGATTTTTCCGGGTCTGCTGCTGGCTCCTTATTTTGTGCTCACCTTTTTGCAGCCAGACTTGGGCACCGCCGGCATCATCTTTTTGATCGCGGCGTCGATGATCTTTTTTCTTAAGGTGCATTGGAAATCGATTCTTATCGTAGTGACCTGTGGTCTGATTGCGGGACCGCTGGCCTATCGCTTCTTGCTTCGCGACTATCAACGCGATCGGGTGAAGACGTTTTTAGATCCGGGCCGCGACGCTAAGGGGAGCGGTTACAATGTGCTGCAATGTAAGATTGCGGTGGGCAGTGGCAAGGTGACCGGCAAGGGCTGGCTAAAGGGCACCCAGTCACAGCTGAATTTCATTCCCGAACAGCACACTGACTTTATTTTCTCGGTGTTCGCAGAAGAGCGAGGCTTCTTAGGCGGTTTGGTTCTATTGGCGCTTTACGCAACGTACTTGGTTTATGCGCTGCGGATAGTTTCGCGGGCGCGTGCAAAATTCGAAATGTTGCTCGCGTTCGGCATGACCACCATCGTCTTTTGGCACATGTTCATTAACCTGGGCATGGTGATTGGAATTTTACCCATCGTGGGGGTGGGGTTGCCGTTTTTTAGCTACGGCGGATCTTCGCTCATCACGTTTATGGTGGCCACGGCGATTCTGCTCAACGTGGGCCGCAAGCGGTTCATTTTCTAAGTTTAGAATCAAATTTTAATTGGCGGCGGGAGCGGCTTGGTGACGAGTCTCTGATTCAACGATTGCGATGGTTTGAGATTTTACGGCACTAGCGGTTTCTGATGTTGATTGGGATGATTCCAGTGGCACGGCGGCCGGAGCGCTGCGAGTTTGGGCGGCAAGTTCTTCTTGAGTTGCCGGTCTGGTCGCTGGGTCGGAGACCAAGGTAAATTTAATCGGCGTCGTTACGCGGTTACATTTGTCAGAAATTACAATTTCGATGGTTTGGGTTTCAACGTTCCCCGTCGGCGGAATAACCGGCTCCATTCCAAATTCGATACCATTTGTAGTTACGCTGGCACTGAATGGTGATTTTGCCGGGCTCGTCATTCTTACGCCGCCAATTCCGCCTAAACCATATTTAGCGGTGGCTTTGGGCACCAAGGTGAGGGCCTCAGGATCGTTCACCAACCCTTGGGGGCCTTGCATTGGGATAAACGGTTTTTGTCCGGGCGCGATTTGAATCACCTGCTCCTGGAGTCGGGGTACGAGCAGAGGCAGGCGCTTACAGACATCTTGTGGAGTTAAATCGGTTTGAAATTCGCCGCTCGGGCACGCGGTGAGCGTGGTTAATACCAACGCCAGCGTTAAGAATTGAAAGTAAGGCCTCAGGTGCCTGAAGATCATGATGCTCCCCCTAGATGCTGTGCCTTTATCTTGCAAAGTTAGGGCTAGGCCTTGAGCCTCACCAATTGTGAAAAAGTGTCGAACTATTTGACGGGCATTGCGCCGCTGACATTAAGGGGGCTCTTTCCCCTAAAAGTTGGCGATAACGCTCCCCACCCGTCCTTTATTCCACCGTGTGAGGATTGCTTCGGCCTGCGGCCTCGCAAAGACGAGAGCGATAACGCTCCCCACCCGTCCTTGCGAGCCACGAAGTGGCGCGGCAATCCATGGCCGATGATTGATGAGAGACCGAGTTTTATTTAGATTATGGCGAATTGGA
>JAYSWN010000157.1:0-8465 GCA_043718025.1 Pseudomonadota bacterium | reverse complement strand
CGAGCATTGGCCAATTTCAAGCCCGGGCTCTTCTGGCCGTGCGCCAAACCTCGAGGGTGACGCCGCTAAGTAAGAAAACTCCCCCCCCAAGGGTTTGCAGCGACGGAATTTCTCCAATCACGAAATAAGTCACCAGCGGGTTAAGCAATGGTTCTAAGAGGGTCAACACACCTGCCTGCTGGGCCGAAACTTTTTTTAAGCCGTGGGCAAAAAGTAAGTAAGGCACGGCCATCTGCAGTACACCAAAGAAAAACAGGAGCAGAGCTTTTTCGAATGGTACCGCGATCGGCAACGAGAGAAATAACAAAACAACGCCTACACTCACCGCGCTACCCGCGTGGTTTAAGAAGGTGAGTAAGATCGGATCTTCGCCGCGAAAGAGCCTTAAAAATAAAGCGACGCCGGCGTACGCCACGCCGGAAAGTAAGGCGAGCCATACGCCTACGTTCCTAAGATCGCTGCCCCACATTAGAATGCAGACACCGGCGAGACCTAGGAGTAACGGCAGCCAGTTTTCTCGTTCAAAACGTTCACCGAAGAGCGGGGCCGCCAGGGCGATAAACAGCGGGGCGGTGTATTGCAAAAAAATTACGTTGGCGGCGGTGGTTAACGTCATGGCGCTCACGAACGCTACATTCATCGTGGCAAAGCAAAGCATCATGCCCAGCATTGCTGGGTGAAACCTGAGGTGCGAAACGTTTAAGAAGGGGATGAGCGCCAGGGTAGCAAAGGCGGCCCGCCAAAAAGACATTAAGGGGCCGCTGATGGCGATGATCTTCGAAAAGGCACCGCTGGTACTCCAGAACAGGCAGGCCAGTAAAATGAAGCTGCTGCCTTTAAAATTTTTCATGCCGGCCACCTTAGCCCAACGCTCTTTCAAAAGGTACCGGCGACGATAGTGAAACCGCACCTTAACAACCGCTACCGTTAAGTTGGCCTTTTCCCCACCCTCCTTGGCGTAGGTTTAACTTTAATCAATAACCCCTAACGGAGGCCTAATGGCTCAATTTCTATATCGAAGTCTAATCGTGCTTTCCCTGTTTCATTTTGCGGGAAGTTCAACCTTTGCAAATAATCACGACTCATCGGACGTCTCGGCCCAGGTTCAAGATCACGGCTGTAATGTCGGCACGCCTAACCACTGCAACTGCGGCGAAGACTGCGCTTGCGAAGCTGGCTGCGGCGAAGGCTGTGCTTGTGAAACTGGCTGCGGCGAAGGCGGATGTGGCACGGGCGGATGTGGCACGGGCGGATGCAGCACGGGCGGATGTGGCACGGGCGGATGCAGCACGGGCGGATGCAGCACGGGCGGATGCAGCACGGGCGGATGCAGCACGGGCGGATGTGGCTGTGGTTGCGGCGGTGTGACCGGCGGTTGATTTCTTTGATCGGGGGGCAATCGGCACCGATTCCCCCCGGCCAATTCACTTTCTTCGCGCAAGAGCCAACCAGCTATTCTTTGCTTTCAAGTCGTGGACGGACGCCAAGACGTCGTGTAGAACATGCCTTCTCTGTCCTTAAGGGGGGGTGTAGCTCAGCTGGGAGAGCGCTAGCTTTGCAAGCTAGAAGTCGTCGGTTCGATCCCGTCCACCTCCACCATAACTGTTAAGGTTAACCTTAAGTTTAACCTTAACCTCTTCGAAGTCGCTCCGTACTCCCAAAAACTAATCAAAGTCTCGAATTGGCCGCATTCGCTATTCGTTTTGATCCTCATTAGGGCTGTCCTTTGCGTGTCGATAAGCCTCGCTCTGGAATTCTTTCCAATAGCCGTTCGTCGACTTCAATGCGGATAGAACCCAAAGGGATTTATCTTCTCCGAGTTCTTGAAGGGGCGCGGCAAAAAAACAAACCTCCGCTGAGCGATCAGTGACACGCCGCCACTCATTCTTAGTGAATTCGCAATCCCATTTATATGTTGGATCGAGACTGTATTCAAAATGGTGACCCTCGTTGGACGCAAAGATAGTCGGGCTCAGTCTCCAGCCGTCGTAGTCAATTTCAACGCAAGTCATCGTAACTGCCGGGGCTGGAAAGCAGCGCCACTCATTGTAGGATTCCCACTGGGGCTTGGAGTTGCGCGCGCTGCTGAGAGCGGGTCCATTCTGTTGCGACTCGAGGTCGAAATCTTCCTCGGTCAACAGGGAGGAAACTGATACGTCACTACCAAGTATGGCCGAGGTAAGGCAAATAACGCTAAAAACAGTTACCCAACGGACTCTTTGCATTCCTTTTTCAACCTTTCGTAAAAAATTCGGAGATCTTTCATCGGGCGCGGATCTTTCCCTTTTCTGACGTCGCTAAGATAAGCCTTATAGTCCGCGATCGCTTCTTCCCAAGTAGCCTCACGTTTCAGTTTTGCTGAAGCTGTCTCCCGCTTCCTGAAGAGCCACCTTATGCCGGCGGCAAGATTTGCATTGGGATCGGTCATATCCTTCTGATCGACATTTACAAGATGTTCTCTAAGTTCGCCGTCTTCATCGCTTAGGGTAAACTGCGTCCAGTCTGTTACTTGCAGCAATCCGCGGGCCCACCCGGCCTTTTTGCCAGCGCGAATCTTAGATTCTGGGCGAAAGCCGGATTCAGTCGCAATTAATGCTTTCACCAAATCGGGATCTAGTGGGTCGGTTGGCTGAAATATCTCATTCCAATACTTGGTCCAGCCGCGAATCAAAGCGTCGTATTCATTCCCGTCTGGGAAATCTAAATCATGAGAACAAGGTGGACCAACTATTTTTTCGAATTCTCTATCGGCGATATCTTGGATCTCGTGCAGGTAAATCTGATCCCGTCCCGATGGATTCATTCTGCAGAATTCCTTCACTCCCTTTGTTCCTCGGCGAGCATGACCGCGCACCCGATGTTGCCCAATTGGGCATAATCTCCAAGGATGCAAGGGACGAAGACCGCAGCCTTTTTTCGCTTTCGTTTCATCGGGCGTTCTAGGCTGCAAGCACCAATTCTGAAAAGTTTGCTGTGGGTGTGGTTGCCTTGCGGGGCCCAGCTTCCTTTAATTCGATGAGTCCGTACTCAGCAAGTAGTTTTACGTCTTGGCAAACATTCTTAAAATCTCTCTCGACTCTTTTCGCCAACTCTTGAATCGATTTTGGTTTATGTATACGAATGGCATGCAGAAGTTCAATCTTGGCACCCGTAATTACCCGGCCCAATGTTTCAAAGTCAGGAAAGCTGATGATCAGCATCCCTTTATATTTGTTGCTACCTGATTTGATTACCGACAGAGCCCTTCCTAGAGAATTCTTAGGTGGCTCAACCATTAACAAGGCTCTTTTACCCTTCATAAACAACCTTTTTGGTTCTTTAACTCGCAAATTTGAAACCAAATTCCAGCTCTGCACGGCAAGCCGATGCAATGCGTGCTAGCAGGGTTAGGGAGGGCGTTCTTTTATCGAGACCACTTTCCAGCCGGGCAATAACGCTTTGGGCGGAGCCGATTTTTTTGCAAGTTCCAGTTGAGTCAACCCCGCGCGCAACCGAGCGGCTCGAACCGCGTGGGCTATATGAGTCCTCGCCCGTTCTTCATCGAACAGCATTTTGATTTCGGGGTCGCGCAACATTTTATCAAAAAAAGGTTGCGCCATTTTGTAGTTTTTCTTTTTCATAGGACCTCCCGCATTCTCTTTTCCGCTAAAAGTTCTTCTCGCCGCCGGTGGAGTTCAGCAAATCATGCGGCTATACGGACTATACATCGACGTCGAGGATCACACCGGTGAGCCATTTTTCAATATGATTGGCCAGTCAGTTGATCTCGAAAGCAGCCACGCGACCCACGCAATTGAACTCGATGCTGAATTGCAGGGGCAGAAGACTACCCGCAATCCGGCATCGACGCAGTAAGTTCCGTTGAGGCGAATTATTGAATGTGCCGATCATAGCTCATCCATCCTGTATGATTGCATCCGCGTTAAAGTGCTGCTAATAGCCTCCGTAGGGGCTTATCTTTAGTATTTTTGTTTAAGGGCAATCGCTATGAAGTTAACGTTATTCATTTTTGTAAGTTTGTTTTTCGCCTCGGCCAAAATAGCGACTGCACAAACTCGAACAACAGCTGATCCTAGTCCAACAATCAACGGCCCTTTGTATCTATTTAATCAATTGAGCGCCGAGAAGATTGAGGTGGCAAATGAGAACGTGGTTCCGGGGGTTCTTTATCTTAATAAAGTAGACAAAGGGAACTGGTACTATCACGTCTACCTCAGGACACCAGAAGTCGATAGACTCATGTGGTGGATGGTGTCATTGCCGACTCAGGTGAACATACGAAGATTCGGTATAGAATTTAATGATGAGCAGAACAAGATAAACCTGCGCCTCAGCGTGGATCGTACCGCGAGGTCGTTAACTTGGGCAGTCGAGGAGAAGGAGACGACCGAAACTATTGCGTTGGCCGGCAGTCAATTTCTTCGTGTGTATGATAGCAATAGAAAGATTTGGGCCTGGGTAGACGTAAAGACAAAGGAAGTTGTTTTGGATCAATCCGAAAATATCAAACCTAAACTTAGCCGTTTGAATCGTGAATTTAACGGTTCTGATGAACCTCCTAGCGCTGGTACGTTTGATGAGCTCACCTCTGTCCCGCGGCAGTCTAGTTTGCCTAACCCCGATTATATGGTGTGGTATTTTGGGAATAAATACGGTCTTTTTGATGGGCCTCCGCCTCCACCTTTTAAGTAAGTGCTGACCGAGGTTGCTAAGAATTTTCGTATTTATGAAGTCCGCCGTCGGATTACCGCGTTGTGAGTGGCTTTGGCGCGGTTTACTGCAGATAACTACATTTATAGCGATTAGCGGCTTCCAGGAAATGCCGCTTTATACTGCCTATCCATTGGTGTTAGCAGATTTCTTCAAACGACAAGTGCGATAGGCATTGAGTAGATCCTCAAATCTTGGCCATCGGCCCGAACACACGGCCATCGTGACTACGCCCCTGCGTCCAGCCGCTGAAGGAACTTAGACGGTGGTTCGATGGTTAAACCCATAAATGGGTTTAGCGGAAGAAGGTGACGACGGTCCCCTGTGACCAGAACATCGGCACCACCCATCAAGGAAATTTCCAAGATCAGATTATCCGCCTTGTGATCGATGTAGTGATGTTTTCCCGATGGGACAAAGGCCGAAGCTACCGCAAGAATATCTTCCAAAAGCGGATCGACTGTGCGAGGAGAAACTTCGAGTTTTCCGATAAGATTTCGGCGCACCTCCTCTAGAATAACCACGCTGGTAATGAGGTGGAAATCTCGTCGCAGTGCGCGCTCTAGCAAACGGTAAGGTAGCCCCCCGGAAGGCGATGGCCGAGATAAAGACGTTAGAGTCAATACAAGCGGCGAGACGCCGTTTACGGCTCAAAGGGGCCACCGAAATCCTTCGGCGTCAATTTACGTTTCTTAACCGCCTTTCTTGCATCTTGGGAAACGTCCTTCAGGTGACGCAGGGCTTGATATTGGCGGAACGTCTCGCGCAAAAGCTCGCTGACAGTCCGGTGCTCTTCTTTCGCTACCTTCTCAATCTCCCTACCCATCTCGGCGGGAAGGGAAATCGTTATAGTTTTTGGTGAGGGCATTCTTTTTGTACCTCCATGTATGGTAAGAATTTATCTTATTATCTCTTACCCAGTCAAGTAGGGAGCCAAACTCCCGCAGTTAAGTTCTCCTTCGGAGTTTGGAATAGGCCGTCTTAACAGCAGATATCCCTACACCGAAATGGGTACTTAGCTGTCTTGTCCCACACCCCGCCTTTCGGAGTTTTGCCAGCTCGTCCAGGTCAATACGCGGCTTTTCCCATCGGGCCGGGTACTCCAGTACCACTGTCCTTGGTTCGACTACTTTGGCGTAGCACCCACCAATCGCAAAGCGAATGGGTAGATTCAAATGTGCAACGCGAAAGCGTTGCGACCAAGCCCAGGGCTCGAAAGACGGAGCCGCAAGAAATCAAAAAAGAAGCAAGGATACCGGAGCGGCGAGTCCGGCCTGCAGGCGGCTAGTAGAGCCGACCGGAACGGCCAGCCCTGTGGCGCCCACCATTCAAATTCATCTTTAGTTTCAAATGATTATAAGCGGTTAGGTCGAAAGTAGTCGAACCACCCTGCTAGGGGGCACTCTTCACATATTACAAAATGTATGGTATATATGGCACATATGGCAAAAACCACAATGCTCAAAAAGACTACTGTTTATCTCTCATCCGAAGACCTGCTCATACTACGAAAGATGGCTAATCTTCGTAATGCTACGGTTGCGGAAGTAATTCGCCAATCAATTCAGATGGCCTGCAAACCAAAAACTAAAGAGGAGAAGAACATCTGGGATGCTCTTGATCGAATATGGGCAAGCACAGCGACGCTGAACACCCACAAAATAGAGAAGGCGGTTGATTCAGCTGTAAAAGAGGTGCGGAATGCAGCGAAAATTCGTCGCCATTCTTGACACCAATGTCCTCGTAAGTGGATTGCTGTCTCCCAATGGGATCCCCGGTACGATTGTGACGAGATTTCGAAACGGTGAGTTCGACATCGTAACCAGCCGACAGCAATTGCGAGAGATTAGAGCAGTTCTTCGAAGGCCTTCTCTCGCAAAGGCTCTTCCTAAGGGAACCTTAAAACAAGTTTTGCAGTTCTTCACAAAATTGAAGGCGCTTACAAAGACATGCAAACCACCAAGCTTAGACTGGGATTTTCGAGATGCGGGGGATCACTTTTTGCTCGACCTTGTCGCGTTTGCTCGCCCCGATTTCCTGGTAACTGGGGACAAGGCGCTCCTGTCTTTAGGAACCGTACAGAAAACCAAAATCGTCTCTCCCTCCGAATTTGTTGAAAGGCTTTAGGTTCATGAAAAAGGCTGGACAAAAACGTATCGAGAAGACCGAGAAAACAAAATCGCTCAAAAATAAAAACAAACGAACGAAGAAGACAAGACCGCTACTTTACGGGCCACTACACCCATGGAGGGTTTGTCCCATCGGTCAACACTGGGTTCGGGATTACGAGCGTACCAACAAAAAAAACGATGGGTTCGTCGCCGTACACGGATATTGCCGTCACAATAGGACCGAGCGAGATCAGCTCTATCCGGACGAGCTATATTCCATCGAAAACACTTTTTTCTCATCATTAAAAGGCGCCCCAACCGCAGATGCGCTGGGATATCCGAATGGGAATGACTTTGATGACTTGATTCGGGGCTGGACTAAGTACTGGAACGATATCTTTCAATCCAAGGACCCCTTAGATCCGAATCTGGTTAAGGCTTTAATTGCTTCAGAGTCGGGCTTTAATCCCAAAGCTGATAACCATTTAAAAGGATCGAAGCAAGCACGGGGACTAATGCAGGTAACGGAAGGGACGAGAAAAATACTCCAGGATGAAGAGGGTGAGTTGGACGAACACTATATTACTGCAACAACTGCGGAAACTTGCGATCCGAATATCAATATTTCTATGGGAGTACGCTGGCTTTTTCATAAACGAGAATTGCTGTCAAAGCGGCTAAAAAGAGGAGCTAGCTGGGAAGAGGCGGTATCAGGTTTCAAGGCGACTCGGGGGAAAGGAAAAAGAGGTAAGACACTTATTTCAAGATTTGAAAAACTATACGAGCGCCTGCGGAAGGAGGCACAGTGAGCCGTTCGTTCTTTTCGAACCGCATTTTCCTCTTGTTTACCTTGGTCTTGGGCAAACCGTTAGCTTTGGCTGACTCCGGCAAATTTCTGGATCAAAGAATTCCGGAATTAGCGCCTTTGCTCACCCCTGGATACGGCGTGGTGGGCGAAAAAGAGCAGCGAGAACAAGCGGGAAAAGGTGGCCTAGCCTGGCTATGTCTCAAATTAGACAAGGTTACTATGAAATGTGAGGACAATGGTTACGATTTGGATGAGACTCCGCCCAGAACCAAATTATATTTTAATGTGCTGCAAGTTGTTTCTGGAAACTCTCTCTATGATTTTAACCTTCGTCAGGTGATGGATTTGGAAAATTGCAGACTGACTCACAGGCGATGGAAAAGAGTCCTCTCAGCGGAGAAAGTAGCCTGTTTCTCAGCTTATCCATATGAAGAGGAGAAGTCGGAGGATGCAAAGTTTAAGCAAATTCTCAGTTGGATACAGCTCGATCGAATAAAATCCCGCAAAGCGGAATGGACCTTCTTTATTCAGTACAAACCCTAAGCTGGCCGTTGCTCGGCTCTTCGCAAACGCGCATAGCCCATTTTGATAGCCGAAATGCCCACACCAAAATGAACCGCGAGCTGCCTCACCGGCCACCCTGCCTGTCTGAGTTTTGCCAGCTCGTCCAGGTCAATCCGCGGCTTCGCCCATCGGGCCGGATACTCAAGTATCACCGTCCGTGGTTCGAACACTATGGCGACGTTGGCCCCAAAAATCGGAGCATTTGAAGCTTCCTAACAACCCGCATAAAATTGCGGTAAGGGGAGTGGAAAATGAAGAAGTCCAGGTTCACG
>JAYSWN010000156.1:0-23242 GCA_043718025.1 Pseudomonadota bacterium | reverse complement strand
CCGGCCGGAAAGGGGATGGGCACCTTTCCGGACACCTTTATTGCTCCAAAAGTGGGGGCGTAGCGGCTTCTAATTCGAGCGTATCAATCTTGGGCAAGCTGGCGCCCACGATGCCTTGGATGTCGCCGTACATTCCAGCCGTGTTGTTTAGCACCCGTCCCAACTGCTGTTCACGAGACGCCCACATTTTTTGAAAGGCGCGTTTTTCGCGATCCAGATCGGCCTGCATCG
The DNA here is from genome assembly GCA_043718025.1 of Pseudomonadota bacterium. Lineage (GTDB taxonomy): Bacteria > Bdellovibrionota > FAC87 > UBA2466 > UBA2466 > JBGSST01. Next base: position 23,011 of record JAYSWN010000156.1, on the reverse strand, counting down.
CTTGAAAGGCTTCGACGATGGCCTCCACGCGTTGGCGAAAGGAGACGCCAGTTAAATAGTTATAGAGCAGCTCCATCTTCTCGCCTTTACCGGAGGCCGCATTTTGCATGTGGAACAGCTGAATGAGTTGGCCGCGCAAGGCGTGGCCCAAGCCCATGGCCGAGCTGAACTCGGTTACCCAAACGCCGTCAATCAAGCACAGCCCGCGAGCGTCTTTGGGCATGGTCTGGGTGACGATCACGGCAAACTCGGCGCGAAGCGCCCGTTGATCTTCTTTCAGCTTCTCAATCCAGCCGTCGCTCCAGGTGCGGGTGCGTTTCATTTCCCAAACGATCTGGCCCGCCACTTGCCCTAGGGGCAACATCACTCTTTGAATAACGTCGGCCCCGCGAATGCCTTTGGCCACGGGCTCAATGGTGTCAGTAGGAAATTGGGTTCGCAGCGTCGATTCAAACTCAAGCTCCATCACTTCGCCCTGCCGTTGCTCAGAAGAATGCTCGGCCTTGCGTTTTAACTCTTCGATCTGCTTACGCATGTCGTCTAGCTGTTTGTCTTTTTCTAAACCCTTCATGCGGAAATCGTCGCTGACCCGACGGCCAACCTCTTCGCTAATTTTTTTGCGCTCTTCATCCACCTGACGCTGGAGCTCCAGCGCCATCCCTTTTTCCTTCTCTTCAAGTTCTCGGGCGCGTTTACGCAAATCGAGTTCGTTAGCCTCCGCCAGTTCAAGCTTCTTTGCCTTTTCTCCGAGTTGATTTTTCAGGTCGTCTAATTCTACTTTGCGATCTTGGGTGAGCTGGTCGCGCAATTTTTTTTCAAAGTTGCGGGCGCGTTCTTTATAGTCATTTTCGGACGCCGCCATCCGTTTTTGGTAGTCGGCCTTGTAGCGCTCTTCCACTTCGGCGCTTAACGCTTCGGTAAGTGAAATTTGGGTGCCGCAGTTGGGGCACTGAACTTTGTGGGCTTTCTCAATCATAAGTAAGGCCTACCCGATTCCTCCGGCCTCGGGTAGCTTCCAAACACCGTAAATGGAGAGCACGAGTCAAAAATTTCATCTCATCTATTGCGACGGCGCTTGCTCGGGAAATCCCGGGCCGGGCGGCTGGGGCGCCGTGCTAAAAAAAGCCGAGGGGACCATTTCGGAACTTGGCGGCGCGGCCGAGGCCACCACCAATAACCGCATGGAGATTACGGCGGTTACCGAGTCACTCCGTTTTCTTTCCGATAGTCTCGGCGGTCATTCACCAGTCGAAGTAAAAATATTTACCGACTCCCGTTACGTTATCCAAGGCATAACGCAGTGGGTCTACGGCTGGCAAAAAAAGAACTGGATGACGGCCACTGGAACGCCTGTAGTCAACCGCGACCTATGGGAAATTCTCTTAGTGGTCTGGAAGCGGATCAAAGGGCAAACCAAAGTCACTTTAGACTACGTGCCGGGTCATTCAGGAATTGCTGGCAACGAACGTGCCGACGAAATTGCCACCGGTTTTGCAAAAAACCAAAAGCGGAATCTGTTTCACGGCGAAGCTAGCGACTACGACATCCCGCTCGAGCTTCCTTCCGCCGATGCGATCGCCGTCCCCAAGAAAAAGAACGCCGGAAAAGCGATGGGCTACTTAAGTCTTGTCGACGGCAAAGCCTGCCGCCACGAAACTTGGGCGCAGTGCGAAAAAAGAGTGAAGGGTAAGGCCAAAGCGCTGTACCGCAAATACACCAGCGCTGAAGAAGAGAGCCAAATTTTGCGCGCTTGGGGCGTGGCCCCCGATGCAATAAGTTAACGCCTTACTTCGCTCTCCGTTGTTTCCCTAACCAGTCGGGTGGACTATCCGATTTTGGGGGGATTCATGAAGCAGCTTGGTTTGGTGTTGGCTCTGGTCGTAACGGGAATTTCTTTTGCGGAAACTAAAGCCGTCCGGTGGACGGGGTTCGACGATAAAAATGGCAACTTGGCGCACGTTTTAGAGGTCTTAAATACGAAGACTGGTTTTTCGTTAACTGAGAAAGACTTTAAAAAAATTGAGGACCGGCCGCTTGCCACCAGTCGTTACGTCTATTTTGCCCAGGTCGGAAATAACATTCCCCTCAAACGCAAGAGCTTGCAGCTTTGGACCACTTTAGAAGGGGGCGAGCTAATTCAAGCCGAAGCCACCGTCGACACGCCGCTTCCGGAAAAAACTCTTCGCTTTCTCTCGGCCAATGCCTTTTTAAGTTCACGGGCCACGATGGAGATCGTGCAGCGGGTGGTGAAAACTCACCTGGACGATCGCTCTATTCGCGGGGTGAAGTGGGAAGATTACTGGGATAACGCCCAATTGGTGCGCGCGGTTAGGGTAAAAGGAAAACACGGCACGCACACGATCGAAATTTCGATTGCTGAGCGACGATTGCTTTCGCAACGGTACGAGGAGTTTCCTCAAGTTTCTGGTCCCCTGGGCCACGATACGGCGGCCGAATTTTCGTTACCGGTAAAAGTTTACCCCATTTACGAAGAGATTGAAGAAGATCGCGGCGGTCTACTGCCGCGTATCGACAGCACGTTGCCGTACCTCTCCTCAAAAGTGGCCGCGAATCAGCCTGACGTTTACGCGCCGTTAAAAGCCCAACGCTATTTCGATAACAAGTATGATCCGTTACTCGGCTTGACGGTGGAAGGGCGCAAGGCTGGTTTCTGGTCGTTGAGTTTTCTCAAAGATCAAGCCGCCGAACTCTTCTCTAAGGTGCCGCTGATCGACAACACTTTTGCCGCCGGCCTAGTGGTACTCGAAGGGCGCTACGCTACGATCAACTTGGAACCCAAGGTTCCCGCTACCTTTAAAGAGTTGAACTTTGTTCCCGCCCCGACCTCAATTTATTTGGCGAGTTTCAAACCCTCTTCCGAGGATCCACAGGTCGAAGAGATGATCCCCACCACTACCCTGCGGGGAAAGCCATTGAAAACGGCCGGTGAATCTCTGACCCGGCCGGCGCGCCGCCTAGCCGATCACAGTGCCGTAGAATACTTGAACGACGGGTTTGATGAGATGCAGGTGTACTGGTCGATAAACCGCATGTTCGATGCCCTTCGTCCGATGGGCTTTACCGATCCGGAACTGTCGACTCGCCGGTTCAACGCCTTCTTGTATGACCCCGATGTTTCGATGCGAAACAATGCGTACTACAACGAAGACACCATCAACTTCACCACTTACTCGCCATCTCACGCCAATATGGCGCGCGACAACACCACGATCTGGCATGAGCTGGGTCACGGCGTGATGGATCGCTTGATGGGAGATCAGCTGCGGCTGGCCGACACCGGCGGCCTAAGCGAGGGCATGGCCGATTTCGTCGCGCAGATGGTGCTCAACGATGTTACCAACACCCAAACCTTTCCCGGCAAAGAGAAAATGCGGGTCATTAACCACACCGGTTTTAATCTGACCAACGAAGTGCACGATGATGGCGAAGCCTACGGCGGGTCGATGAACGACATGCTCGAAGCCGCGATCGCCAAAGATGGCCGGGCGGGTTTGACCAAAATCACCGATCTCGTCATGGAAGCGATGCGCTTATCGCGCAACAATCCGGCGCTTACCGCCAATGGGTGGTACGAGCGAATGCTGTTTGCCGATCAGCGTGGCAATGCTCCGGTGCGTTCGGCGGGCGAGTTTCGCGCCACGATTCTAAAAGCGTTGGCCGGTCGTAACTTCAACGTCGATGGATCGCCGGTGGCCTCATTCTCCTTTAAGAACGGGGAGCAAGAGGTGGTGGCCAATAGCCCCGGATCGCGCCAAAACCCGATTCGTCTAAATCTTAAGAAAGACGAGCGTAAGGCCTTTACGTTGAATCTGAATTTAAAGAGCAGCCCGTCGTACCAGTTCGAGTACCCGATCAAGGTTGAAGTGGGGCTTAAGGGTGGTCCGATTCAAGGCGCCATCGCTTGGGAAAATGAAGCGGCTCAGCCTCTTGTCTTCGAGATCAAAAACGAAGGCGATGTGCTGCCGGTTGAAGTGGCGGTTCGTGGCGTTTGCGATGAATTCAATCGCGATGACAAGAGCTGCGTGGACTTCGCCTACGTCAAAATCTTTAATCGCACCGATCGCGTAAAACCGGTGTCGAAGAAACGTTTTTACCTGCGGATTTATCCGCAGGAATAAAATCGACAACAGCCGGGTCGAAAATCAACACAGCAATACTTTTGGGCCGAAGGTTGTTCTCTTCACGGGGAAAGGCTCAATCACGGGGAGGTAGTTAGGTGAGGACTCTATTATTTAATTTGGCATTATTCGCGGGAATGGCCGGATACGCTCAAGGTGAGGTGCCCGGGGCTCCGGTGGCGCCGATTCCTCCGGGACTGGTTGGCCCCGGTTACGGAATTTGTGGCCCGGTAGCGCATTTGCTATTCGACTGTCCAACCGGACCCGGCTACATGCGCATTATTGCCGCCAACGTTTACGGTGAGCGCAACACCAAACAGATCTACATCGGATCACGCGAAGCCTGCCTGGCGCAAGCCGTCGAGCTGCGCGCTAAACGCTCGCAGCTGGCCACCTCGAAAATAGTGGCAACGTGTTCGGTGACTCAGAATACGTTGCAGCGGTGGCTGTACAATGAGCTGGCTCAACCGGTTGCCCTGCCATACCAGCAGTACCCGGCGATGGCCGAATGCCTAGCCGATGCAAAGGGGCTAAACGACCTTCCTTAAATAAGGGTGAATACAGATTGAGCTGACGGGGTGGAGAGCTTCTTTCCATCCCGTTTCTATTTTCAGCCTATAATGGCAAGCATGTTAACCAATGACCCTACTCCTCCTACGGAAGCCCTAAAATCAGCCGGTTCTGGCCAAAAGATTCGTATCATCGATAGCATTCCCACCTTTCTTACGGCTACCGCGGTACTCGGCCCACTTGCCCTGCCTTTGCTATGGCGAAACCCGCGCTTTAAGCGGCGCACAAAGATACTTGGTTCGTTGGCGATACTTGCTTTTACCTACTTTCTTTTGGCCGTAACCGGTGACTACTTTCAGGGCCAAATGGAGATGCTGAAAGAGATGATGGAACAGGCCAAAGAACTACAAACCCTCCCCTAGCCGTACCGTCACCAGTGCGGTAACAATTGCCCATGGGAAAAAGCATTGCGCCACGACGCAAAAAAGGGCTGTTCGTTGCCTTTGAAGGCGGTGAAGGGGGCGGAAAATCAACGCAGCGAAAACGTCTGGTCACGGCTCTGCGCCGGCGCGGCTACGAAGTGGTCATTACCTGCGAGCCGGGTGGTACCACCATCGGTAAAAAAATTCGGGCCATCCTGTTGAATCGAAAACACACTGAGATGGCGTCGCGGGCCGAAGTGCTGCTTTATGAGGCCGACCGGTCGCAAAATTTTCAAGAAAAAATTCTGCCGGCGTTGGCCGCCGGAAAAGTGGTGATCTCGGATCGCTCGATGCACTCCTCTACCGTTTACCAGGGCATATGCCGGGGCTTGGGTGAAACGACGATCGAGGGGCTCAACGACTTTGCCACTTTCGATCGGGCCCCCGATCTGGTGCTGCTATTAGACATTCCGGTAAAAGTCTCTCAGCAGCGCCTAAAAAAACGCAAAGGGCTCGATCGGCTGGAGCTAGAGAGTGTTTCGTTCCACGAAAAGGTGCGGCGAGGCTTTTTGAAGCTGGCGCGAAAGCACCCCAGACATTTCAAAGTGGTGGACGCCACGACCACTCCGGATGAAGTTTTTACGGCCATCGAAAAAGCGGTGTTTTCACGTTTGGAGAGAAAGTGATTTTACGGCCCCCGGTAAAACCCCCGGCACCTTATTTTAAGAGTGGGGCCGAGCTAGAGGTGCTGCACTGGCTAAAAGGCGGCCGCTTGCACCACGCCGTAATTTTTACTGGGCAAACTGCGGAACGTCGTCGGCAACTTACGGTTGAGATGGCAAAAGTACTTTTTTGCGAGTCTCAGAAGAGTGGGATGCCTTGCGAAAAGTGTACAATTTGTTACCGCCTTAAAAATGGGATGCACCCGGACTTGGTGATCTTTGATAGTAAGCCCACCGATTTCATTCGCATTGAGCAAGTCCGACAATTTTGTGGTGAGCTCGATATTGGCCAGACCGAAGCCCCCTTTAAAATTGGCGTGCTCGACAACGCCGATCGCATGAACGTGGCGGCGGCAAATGCTTTTTTAAAAACTTTGGAAGAGCCGCGCGAAAATCGGTTGCTCTGGCTACTGGCGAGTCAGCCCAACAGTATGTTGGCCACGATTCGTTCTCGTTGTTTAGAAATGAGCCTGGGCACCAGTGTGGTTTCGGCCTTGCCATCGTCGGACGATACGGAGATTGCCGCCGCCTTTGGCGAGTGGGCTCGCCATGGGCGAATTCCCGAGGCCTTATCCGAAGTGGAAAAAGATCGTGAAAAGGGCGTGCGCTGGGTCTCGTTTATCCAAACCCAACTTCGCAATGCCGCCGTCGACAAAGAGAATGCCGACTCTTTTTTCAAACAATGGTCGCAATACGAATTGATCTATAAATTTGAGAAAGCCGTGGAGCTGGAGAGTCGATTGCGGTCTCAGGCCAACTACGCTTTAATGTTCGAAGTTTTTTTTCGCTCCGAGTTGCAGGGAGAACGCACTTGAAACCGTATTACGTCACCACCCCAATTTATTATGTGACGGACGCGCCGCACATCGGCCACCTGTACACTACGGTAGCCGCCGACATTTTGGCTCGCTACCACCGTATGATTGGCGACGACGTTCGGTTTTTGACCGGCACCGACGAGCATGGTCAAAAGATTGAGAAGAAGGCGCGCGAGACCAACGAAACTCCGCAGCAACTGGTCGACCGGGTGGTGCAGCGTTATCAAGCGGCGTGGGACAAATACGGCATCACCAACGACGATTTTATTCGCACTACTGAAGAGCGGCACAAGAAAGTGGTTCACCAGTACATAGCGCGGCTGATGGAAAAAGGCGACGTGTACCTAAATGAATACGAAGGTTGGTATTGCGTCCCCGACGAGACTTACCTCACCGAAACTCAATTGGTGGAGGGCAAGTGCCCAGAGTGCGGCCGTCCGGTGGAGAAGTTGAAAGAAGAGAGCTATTTTTTCAAGATGTCGGCCTATGCGGCTAAGCTGCGCGAGCACATTGAGAAAAACCCCGATTTTATTTTTCCGGAAAGCCGTAAGAACGAAGTGTTGGGTTTTTTGCGCCAAGATATCCGTGACATTAGCATCAGCCGCACCACAATCACGTGGGGCATTGCCATGCCGACTGACGGCAAAGCAAAAAAAGAACACAAGGTTTACGTTTGGTTCGATGCGCTGACCAACTACATTTCAGCGTTGGGAACGGACACTCCCGAGTTTACCAAGTACTGGTCGTCGGCCATTCATATCGTCGGTAAAGATATCATCAAGTTTCACGCCGTTTACTGGCCCACATTTTTGATGGCGTTGGACTTGCCGTTGCCTAAGCAGATTGTGGCCCACGGCTGGCTCACCGATTCAAATCGTAAAATTGGCAAATCTCTCGGCAATGCGATCGATCCCATGGCGTTGGCCGATGAAGTGGGCGTGGATGGCTTACGTTACTTTTTATTTCGTGAATTTTCATTCGGGCAAGATGGCGAATACACGCGCGAGGTGATGTACCGGCGGATCAACTCAGATCTGGCCAATGATTTTGGAAACAGTATCAGTCGAATCGCTTCGATGATCTTAAAGTACCTGGGCGAGGAAGAGATAGCGGTTGAAAAACTGGACTGCCCGCCGGTGATTCAAAATACGATTCACGAATACACTAAGCAGATCGACGCCTATCACTTCGAAAAAGCTCTTGAATCGGTCACCCAAATCATTGGCTTCGTAAGTCTCGATATCGAAAAGACGCAGCCTTGGGCGTTGGCCAAGGCGAATGAAGACGGCGCTAGGGCTTCGTTGCGAACCCATCTTCTCACCTGGCGCGAATGCATGAGAGTTGTGAGTTTGTTGCTAAAACCCTTTATACCGACTTCGGCCAACAAGGCGTTGGCCATGATCGGCGAGACTAAAGGCTTAGCGGACAACAATGTTTGGCAGTTCGTGGGCTGGCAAAAAGGGGCTAGTGCCTTTCAGTTCGCCAAGCCAACGCCGCTATTTCCGCGCCTGGAATACAAACCCACCGAGCCCACTTAAGCATGAGTTACTTCGACACCCACGCTCACTTGACGCTACTTACCCACACCGAGGGCGATGACGCCTGGGCGCGCGCCAAAGCGGCGAACATTAAAGAGTTGGTGTCGGTGTCCACCGATGAAACCAATTGGGAAAAAAACCAAAAGTTCGCCGAAAAGTACGAAGGGGTTTACCACGCGGTGGGAGTGCACCCTCATGAAACCGACCGCTGGAAAACCGTGCGACCGTTGATGGAAAAGTTCTACGCCGAGCCCGCGGCCCAAAAAAAATGCGTGGCGCTGGGCGAGATGGGGCTCGACTATCATTACAACCACGCTACCCGCGAAAATCAGATCGAGGCGTTCGAAGAGCAGCACGACCTGGCGGTTAAGTGGAAACTGCCGCTCATCATTCACTGTCGCGACGCTTTCACCGACCTGTTTGAGATTCTTAAACGCAAAAAGGTGCCCGAGCGGGGGGGCGTTTTGCACTGTTTTACCGGCGGCGTGGAAGAGGCAAGACTGGCGGCCGAACTGGGCCTGTACCTCTCTTTTTCGGGAATTCTCACTTTTAAAACGGCGCAGACTTTGCGGGACGCCGCAAAATCCGCCCCCGAAAATTTATTGCTCATTGAGACGGATTGTCCTTACCTCGCTCCCATTCCCCACCGGGGGAAACCCAATGAACCGGGTTTTCTCCCCGAGACCGCCAAATGCCTGGCCACCGTTCGCGGGGTTACCCTTGAAAAAATTGCCGACATCACCACCACCAATGCCCGCAGATTTTTTGGGCTTTAGCGCCGTCCGGGGGACTGGGGATTGAGCAGGTTGGTCATCTCATCCATGGTTACAATTTTTCGGCCGCTTTTTTGGATGATCTCAATCGATTGCTCAAGGTAGCGTTGTTTGGTTTCTAGCGGCACGTTAACCCTGGCGAGGTTAAGCGGCTGTTCGTGCTTCAAGAGTTCAGGCGAAAGCAGATCGGCCGGATGCACGACGTAGTGAAACGCCTCAACTTCATCTAGTGACCGTCGTAAAATTTGCTCGTGGGCCTTCCAGCCAAAAACGAAGGCCACCGTATGCCAGCAGGCGCGGCGGAGACGATCGGTCGGAACCGGAATTTCAAATAGCCCTTTTTTGGTAACGTAGGCGTTACGGGCGCCAAACAAGGGCTTGAAAACATCTCTTTGATTTACGCAATAATAAACCCGGCGGGTGCCCCAAAAATTTTGCGCAACTTTGGCCATGGCGGCATAACGCAACCAGGAAGGCATCATCGAGGCGTTGTAATGGTAGCCTAACTCTTCAAGTGCATTGCTCAAGTTCATCGAGCTTGACCACGCCGGGGCGGCAAAACCGCGCGGCGCCACTCCGCACGCCATGGTAATTAAATCGTTGGCGCGAGTCAGGTCGGCCTTGATGGCGGCCTTGCCTAGGGCACCGTAGTCGTAGCGATGAGAGTAGGAATGGTTGCCAATTTCGTGGCCGGCCAAATGCCAGCGCTTTACCGCCTCACGATTGGCGGCATTTTCTAGATCTCGTGCGATCATGAAAATGGAGTAGCGAAACTCGCGTTGGTCGGCGATTTTGAAAAATCGAGCGGCGATCTCGGTGAACGAAGGGTCTTGATAGCCCTCTGGAAATCCGTAAGCTTCAGCGAGCGAGTCGAAATGAAGCGCAATCGCGGCGTAGCTCATAAACTCTCCAGATCGAATCGAATCACATTAGAGCGCTGGGAAAGGTAGGCGACGTCATCCACCACGCCGCCACATTTTTTAAAAAACGCTTGTGCCTTGACGTTGTCTTTGTAGGCAACGAGCTGCGCGATTTGACAGCCCTGTTTGCGCATATTTTTGAGTGACGCAAAAAATAGGTGGGCCGAAATTTTTTTTCCGCTTTGCGGCACCACTTCATTGCGAAACGCCTCTAGCACTCCAAACGTGAGCAGTTCGCCGATTTTTTTTCCGGGGTCATTTTGGTGGCGCCAGGCGCCCTGTTGAAGCACGTTAAAAAGGGTGGCCAAGCGCGACGGGCGCGAAGCTAAACTGATTGCCGTGAGCCAACTCAGTTTTGCAAAATGGCGACGAATGCCTTTTTTTATGAAGCCGAATGGGTTTTCGGTGTAGAGCGCGAAGGCAACGTACTTTCCGTGGTGGGAGTAAAGCAGACACTCCAATTCTTGATCGCGGACCAGGTCGAGAAAATAGAATTCGGTAAGAAAATGTTTCCCCAGCACCGCCGCGGGGCTTTCGGCAAAGAGGTTTAAAACTAGATCGGCGGCCGCTTCGCGGTGCGCCGTGTTGCGGTAATCGAGCGTGATTACCGTAGCGGTGGCGGTAGATGGTTTTGCGGTGGGCATGGGATAAGTTTACTCGGGATTTGACCGACTGGGGTCAGACTTTTAGAGTCCGCGGATGAAAGACCAGGCAGCCTTTCCCAAAAATCTTCCTCCCGGCTGGCGTCGGCACCTTGAGCCGGAGGCCGATAAGGGCTATTTTAAAGAGCTGTCGTCATTCTTGCGGGAAGAGTACCGCTCAAAACAAGTGGTGTTTCCTTCGCGCGAAAAGGTTTTGCGTGCCCTTCAAGAGATCGATTTTGAAAAAGTAAAGGTCGTCATTTTAGGGCAAGACCCTTACCACGGACCGAATCAAGCGGTGGGGCTTTGCTTTGCGGTGCCCAATGCGTTGACCCGCAAGCCTCCTAGTCTCGTCAATATTTTTAAAGAGATTGAATCCGATTTGGGCCTAAAGGTAGATCGCACCAAGTCCGAGTTGAGCCAATGGGTAAATCAGGGCGTGTTGCTGCTCAACACCGTATTAACGGTGAGACAAGGGCAGGCGTTTTCTCACCGGGAAAAAGGGTGGGAAGAGTTTACGAACGCGGTGATGCAAAGGCTAAACTCTCGCAAAGAGCCGGTGCTGTTTATTTTATGGGGTGCCTCCGCCAGAAAAAAGAAGGCGCTGCTGGACCTCTCGCGCCATAAAGTGATCGAGTCGGCTCATCCCTCGCCCCTTTCGGCCTACGCGGGATTTTTTGGCAGCCGGCCGTTCTCGCAAGCCAACCAAATCTTGAAGGGGTGGGGCAAGGCGGCCATCAATTGGGAGATTACCGAATAACGGTTTCCGCAAAAGGCATAAAAAAGCCTGCTCCCGCCCCGAAACGAGGCAAAGAGCAGGCGGTAAAAACTTAGTCGCGGATGCCTGGCTCGCTCATTTGATCCAGAATGTACATCCAGCCGGCGCGTTGGCCCGTCACCGTTTTATCTCTCCACTTGGAGAACGAAGGCTGAAACCCTTGCGAAGTCGAGTTCACTTCGATCACGTAAGACATCACCTTTTCTTGGGTGTACATCCAGTCGATCGAACCCCCGTCTACGTTGTAAAGCAGGTCATAAGAAGTGCCCGCCTTGTAAGACCCACTGCCGCTGTCGCGTTTCAGTTTCCCGGCGAGAGCCTTTCCGGTTCCCTCGTAGATTTTACGATCTTGCTCTTCTACCAGTTTTGGTGAGCAGCCCATGGGGTAGATCACAATCTCGGAAAAAGAGTGGTACGAGATATTGAATTTGGGTTTGATCTCGCGGGTAAATTGCTCCATTGCCTGGGTTTCTGGCTCGGAACCCGCAGACGCACCTCGGTAAGTTTGGGAATTCTTGCTTCCCGATGATCCGCCGCATTCGTTCCAGGTGGCTTCGTAGTTACGATTGATGTCCACGCCATGGCCATCGCGCGCATTTTTTCGCCACATCGAGTCTTCTGACCAGACCTTATTGTTTCCATCGGGATTGACCATGGGGATAACCCACACGCTGTAATCATTCAGCCATTTTTGAACTTTGGCATCCGCGGCAAAATTCGAGGTAAGGTAGGTCGCAATGTCTAGCGCCACCTCAGGCGTCATCACTTCGCGAGCGTGGTGCATGGCATCGAACATCACCGTGGGCTTTTCGCTGCCGCTGCTAACCTCGCGGTTGGTTAAATGGATTGCCCAAATGTCGCGCCCTTCGATCGATTTGCCAATCGACCGTACCTGCGCCAAGCCTGGATAGTCGCGTTCGATGTCTTTCAACATTTTTTCGACGTCGGTTGGCTTCTTGTATTCTGCATCCGGCGTGCGAACGTTGCGCACCCCCGCTACATTCATACCGTGGGTATTACGCAGGCCGGAGCCGCGAACCACCAAGGTGATGACCTTGTTTTCGTAATCAATACCGGCCACGTCGTTGTTGTCGTCGGCCAGACGGTGTAATTCGGCAATGTCTTTAAAATTAACATCGACGTAAAGTGCGCGATTTGGCAGGCTGTCTTGCACCGGTGAGCTCAAACCCGCGAGCAAAGCTAATAGTTCTTTCATTTCAGATCCCCCCTTTATAGATAGTGCTGTTTTCCTCCATTATTGTGGCTTTGGCAGGGCATGATTAAACTCTGTTGATATCGTCATTAACCGACAAGATCATAACGCTTTGGGCTATTTAGCGGGGGGCTTTCGTCCAAGAGCAGGATTATTTGCCATTCTGTCGCCCTGCATCTAACTTGAGGAACTCTCTTGTTTTGGGGCGATGTTGAATAAAGTATACGAGCTCATCGATCGGGTGTGGGGGCTTATCTCGGAGGCAGTTTTTCTCCGTTTTGAATTCGATCTACCCGTCGAAAAAATTGCGCGATTTCAAAACGATGGCCGCGCCACGTTCGTGTTAACTCACGGCGGAATGGTCGAGTGGCTCATCTTGTCGAGTTGGAGCCGCCGCAACGGTTTTGGCGCCATCCTTATTGCTAACCGAAAGCGCATTCTGCTCTTCTCCCGGCCGCTCTTCTTCTTTCAAATTCTTTTTCGGCGCCGCACTTACGCCGACCTGTTTCTCGACGAACGCGAAAGTGGGCCGCGTCTTTTATTTTGTCCCAAGAGCGAACGCAAACAACCGTTTGTGCCCACCCGGCTTGAGCGTCTTTTCGCCGATATTTTAAAAGCCGTTGGCCACGGCCCCAGGGCAAATTGGCTCACTCTGCTGCCCATCCTCATCGTGTGGCGCAAGCACGCCCGCGGCGAAGGGCGTCAGCTTATTGAATATTTATGGGGCTTAAGCTCCAGCCCGAATTTGATTGGGCAGATGTGGTATCTGGCCCGCCGCCGGCGCGACTCCACCGTTCGCTATTTGGGCAGCCTAAGTCTAAATCAAAAAGACCCCGAAGCAGCACTCTCGCCGAACGACGAGGCCCCTTTAGTGGCGGCAAAGGCTTTGCGCCGTAAAATTTTAGTCACCGTTAATCAAGAGATGCGCGTGCTACTGGGGCCCCGCTTCTTGTCTCCGCTGTCGATGAAGGAGACCATTGCGCAGCATCCTGAAATCATGGCTCTGGTACAAAAAATTGCCAGCGAAGATAAGGTAAGTCTGAGAACGGTCGAACGGCGGGTTTATAAAAATCTCACCGAAATCTCAGCTAACTACACTTTTCGGGCGATCGAAGTTCTCTACGTTTTGCTAACCTGGCTCTTCAATAAGGTTTTCGAGGGCGTGGTGATCAATGATTCGGAGTTTCAGCGTTTACGGGAGACCGGGAAGACCAAACCCGTGGTCTATATCCCTTGCCACCGCAGCCACCTCGACTATTTGGTTCTCCCCTACTCTTTGTTTGTCCACGATATGGTCACCCCCCACATTGCCGCGGGAATTAATTTGGCGTTCTGGCCCGTCGGCTATTTTTTAAGGGTGGGCGGGGCTTTCTTTATTCGTCGTTCGTTTCGTAATGACCCTTTGTATTCGATTTGCCTAAAAAAATACGTGGAGCATCTGCTCAAGAGCCGCTACACGCTCATGTTTTTTATTGAGGGCACTCGCAGTCGCTCGGGGAAAATGATGGCCCCCCAATTTGGCATGCTTAAAATGGTGATGGAAGCGTGCCAGAAAAATTTGGTGGAAGATATCGTGCTGGCGCCGGTGGCAATTTGCTACGACGAAATTCCTGAGCAGGGCGCTTATTCTAAAGAGCTGGCCGGGGCTGAGAAAAAAAAGGAAAGTGCGGGGGCACTGATCAGTTCGCGTAGCATTATTAAGCGCAAGTTCGGGCGAGTCTACGTGCGGGTGGCTGAGCCGCTGTCGGCCCGGGCCGCGTTAGACAATACGCCCGGCGATGATCTGCTCGGCCTGCAGAAGACGGCCTTTCAAATTTGTAAAAAGATTACCGACGTCACGCCGATTACCCCGAAGGCATTGGTATCGTCGGTTTTGCTCTGCCACCACACGTTAGAGCTTTCGCTAGAAGACATTCTTCGTTGCGTAAACCAGCTGGCGGAGTTTGCTCAGAAACACAACCGGCCCCTGGTGGTCACCGAAGGAGTCTCGCTTCGCCACAGTGTAGAACAGATTATTCGGCAAATTCAGTCGCAAAACATTGCGATGGTAAATAGCGGCGTGCCCCGCACTTTTTCTTGTGAAGTGTCGAAACGTGCGATCTTAAATTTCTATAAAAATAACTCGATCCATATTTTTGTTACCCTCTCCCTTTCGATACTCACGTTTCTCCACATTATGGAAGAGTCGGGAGACGATAAAAAGATTTACCGTGACCAGTGGCTCGACAAAATTTTGAATTTGAGGAACCTGTTGAAATTTGATTTTTTCTTCGAGCCCACCCCGGTGTTTACTTTGGAAGTGGAAACCTTGTGGAAAGAATTTTGGGGTTACGATGGGGCTGAGTCGGCGTCGCTCACTGACTTGAAATTACACTTTATCCAGCGCTTTCAAAAGCTTGGTGACATGTCGGTTTACTATCGCGTGTTGGGCGAAATTTTGGAGGGGTACCTCACCACTTTGCAGTTCGTGATGTCGTCGAAGCCAATGAAGATTGAAAAAAGGACGTTGCTGCAACGGGTGATCAAGTACGCCGACGTGCGGGAGTTGCAAGGCAGTTTGGTGTTTACGGAAAGCCGATCCAGTCAAAACTACGCCAATGCCATCTCGTTGATGGAGAATTTGAAGCTGCTTTCGATTGGCGAGAAGTCGATGGTAGAACTTCGGCCCCAAGAGGAAGGGCTGAGGGAGATTGAAAAAGATTTTTCGTTGTATTTAGAGCTTCTGCAAAAATCCCCAGAATATTATTTTAAGCCCACCGATCCGTTGACCGTACGTTAGGCCTTATGGCCAGAGGGATTCAGACAATCTAAGCGGCTTCGCCTGAGTTCTTTTTGTCGCCCGGAGGGGTTTTAGCCGGCGCGGTAACCTGGCCCGGCGCGGAAGCGGTGCCCGAGACATAGGGGGCCACTCGCTTCTTAAACATCTCTTTGGGGAACGGGAGATGGTTCACTTCGATTTCGCGCATGAACGACGGCAAATTTCCGGTGGGGTTCATGGCGCCGATAATTTTTCCTTCTTTGTCGCGGCCGGTCTGCTCGAATAAATATACGTCATTGGTGATGTAGTTGCCCTGAAGATCCATGCCGATGCCTTCGGAGATGTGAGTCACTTTGCGCGAGCCGTCGGCAATGCGCGAGAGTTGAATCACGATGTTTATCGCCGCGGCCACCTGGGCGCGAATCGCTTGCACCGGAACGTCGCCCCCGTTCATGAGCGCCAAAGTTTCGAGACGGGTTAAACACTCGCGCGGGTTATTGCTGTGCACGGTGCCCATGCTGCCCGAGTGGCCGGTGTTCATGCTGCTGATCAAGTCCATTGCTTCTCCGCCGCGTACCTCTCCTACGATGACTCGATCGGGCCGCATGCGTAGTGAAGACTTAACCAGATCACGAAGCGAGACTAAACCCTTGCCGTACTCGTCGGCCGGGCGGGCTTCCATGAAAACCACGTGTTCGTTATGAATTTTTAATTCGGCGGAATCTTCGAGAACCAGAATGCGTTGGTCGGGCATGCAGCGGCTGGCCAAGATTCCGAGGATGGTTGTCTTTCCCGAGCCGGTGCCTCCGGAAACGATAATATTCTTTTTGAGGTAGAGGCAAACGTCGAGAAAGCGGGCGGCATCCGGGGTAATGGCGCCGCGATCGATCAAGTCTTTGAGTTGTAGTTTGGTTTTCGAAAACTTTCGAATCGCCATCGTGGTGCCGTTGCGGGCGATTGGCGGCACCACCGCATGAACGCGCGACCCGTCGGGTAACCGTGCATCAAGAAACGGGCGTTCGTCATCAATCGGGCGGCCTACGAACTGGGCAATATTTCTTACCGCGGCAAGCAGCGAGTTGGCGTCTTCAAATTTGGCGTCGGTTTTCTCAACGAAGCCTTTGCGCTCAATAAAGATCGTGTCGGGTCCGTTGATCATGATTTCGGTCACGGAGTCATCTTGTAGGAACTTTAGTACCGGCTTTAAAAAGACCTGTACCGATGTTTCAAAAACCGACATGGGGGCTGCCTCGCTTTGGGGTCTAAGGCTTATCGGCATTTAGGTTCAAAGTGCTTAGCCGCGTATCGCACTAGAATTCGACGGAAGGTGTTGAAAGTTCGCCACTTTAGCCCAACGGTGGGGAATCACTTCTGAAAGTGGTTTGACTCTCAAACGGGTGAAAAGAAGTTCGTCAGCTGTGAAGGCTTAAGGCACATCGCCACTTTTGCGACAACCCCTTGAAGGGCTGAGAATTCACCAAGAATACAAGGGGTTGGTCTGAGGGTTGCAATTACTAGGTCTTGAAAGCAACGCGAAAACAAAGCTTTAGCAAGCGATTCGCGGGCAAAGATTTTTTCGACTTAATGCGCGGGACGGAAGGCAAACGGGTGAAGGGAGAGGTTCCCTTCACCCGTTTTTTTTGTGCCTTAAGGTTCGACACGGTTTTGTATTCAGGCACCCACCCGCCGCGCCGTAAGGTGTTGAATTGCTTTTGATTAGCTTCGTATTCTCGGCCGTCGAATTGGCCGCGGTCGTGCAATAGCTAAGGGCATGGGGAACCTTATGAAACGCTATCTCATCGCAGTGACCACCTTTACGATTTTAGGCGCCCACTTACCGGCGCGCGGCGAGCAGGCGCCATTCAGCTCCGCCACACATGGCAATTTTCCAAATGGCCAACGCGGCGTGCAGAACGGTCAAAATGGGGGGAACCAAAATGGGGGGAACCCAAATGGAGGCCAAGGCGGGAACGTTGGTGTGATGAATCAGAATCAACCAGGTGGCGGAGGTGGTGGTGGCGGTTACGGTGGTGGCGGTGGTGGTGGCGGTGGGTACCAATCAAAGCTCAAAGACTTTCCTATCGGCAAAGCTCCCGATGCTAAAGAAACTGAAAAAGCGATGGCCGAGGGCCCTAAGGCCCTGGCAACCCAGCTGACTAAAGGCACCGAAACGCTTTTTTCTCAAATCAAAGAATTGAATGCGAGCATCAAAGACGTAGATGTCTCTAAATTTGCAGCCCAGGTTGACGGCACCCTATATGATCAAAATGCAAAAACCGAGGCGGCGCGAGCAAAAGCCGAAACCGATTTTGCCATTGAGATGAAAAAAGACACCCTCGTTTCGGCGATCAAAACCGTTTACAGTGTGAACACCAAGGGCGACGGCTTGACTCCGCACCAGACCACGGTGCCAGCGGCCAATGGTAAAAAGATTTTTGATGTGACTTCAACTCAAACTGCTAGCGTCGACCGGACTCCCGCGGCCGCCGGTAAGACGCCAGGGGTAAGCACGCCGTCGCCAATTGCTGAAACCGCGCGGGCGTTCAGCGGTGGCTACAATGCCCCCCAAAAAGTTAACCGACTTCTAAAATAATCCGCCAACCATTTGAAGTGTTTGCCGTGACCGCAACGACATGCGTTCGTTTCTCACCGCCTTATCCAACTTCTTCTTGTCGCCTTCTTGAATCACCGGAGGCAACACTCCCATATTGGCATTCATCGGCTGAAACGGAATGCGGGTGGGATCGGTAATGGATTTCAGTAGTGCCCCCAACATCGTTGTGTCGGGCAAGGTTAGAAGCGGTTCGCCCAACGCCAACCGCGCGGCATTGATGCCGCCAAATAGTCCGGTGGCCGATGATTCAAGGTAACCCTCGGTGCCGGTGAGCTGGCCCGCAATAAAAAAGTTGGGGTCGCAACGCAGCTGTAACGTGGGTTCGAGCACTTGGGGAGAGTTAAGGTACGTATTCCGGTGCATGCTGCCCAGGCGTAAGAACTCAGCGTTGGCCATGCCCGGAAGTTTTCGAAACACCCGCAATTGTTCGCCGTACTTTAACTTAGTTTGAAAGCCCACCAGATTGTAAGCCGTTTTGTGCTCGTTTTCAGTGCGCAGCTGAATCACCGCGGCGGGCCGTTTGCCGGTGCGCGGGTCACGCAAACCAACCGGTCGCATCGGACCAAATGAAAGCGTTTTTCTTCCCCTGGCGGCAATCGCTTCGATCGGCATGCAGCCTTCAAAATATTTTTCTTCTTCGAAGTCATGCGGCAATACCACGTCGCCACTGAGCAGATCATCGACCAATAGGTCGTACTGCTCTTGGGTGAGTGGAATATTGAGGAAGTCGGGGGATTCGCCTTTGTCCCACCGGTTGGCGAAGTACATTTGGTTGAGGTCTAAACTATCCGTCGCCACAATCGGCGAAATGGCATCGTAAAAATACAACGACTCACCGCCCACTTTTTTTTGTAGCGCGGCCGATAATGCCGGTGAAGTGAGCGGGCCGGTAGCCAGTAAGCAAATTCCATTGGTCGGAAGTTCGCTGAGCTCTTCGCGGTGAATGCTAATGAGCGGATGGTTTTGCAACTGCTGGGTAATGGCTTGCGAAAATTTTTCGCGATCTACCGAAAGCGAAGCCCCCGACGGCACGGCAAATTCGCGGGCCTTTTCTATGATCAACGAGCCCATCGAAGTGATCTCATCTTTTAAAATGCGCGAGGCAGAATGCTCGGAGACAGAACCAAAACTGTTGCTGCACACTAACTCGGCGCATTGATCGGTTTTATGGGCTTCGGTTGGCCGGGATGGCCGCATTTCGTAGAGGGCTACCGCAATGCCGCGCTTGGCTATTTGCCAGGCGGCCTCGCTGCCGGCCAATCCACCGCCTACCACGACAATTTTCGGCTGAATTATAGGTATTTGCAGGCTTTGACGCACCACGGCTCCTTGACGCTGTTGGGCCTGTCTCATACACTAATGGTCGAATCGTCCGCAATACTCTGGTTCAATTTCACAACTTAATCGAGACACACCTCATGATCTCAGTAGCCTTTGCCGCGACAGCCAACGCCCCTAAAGAGGCCATGCCCCAACTCGGGGCATTGGACCTGATGCTAAACGCCAGTTTCGTGGTGCAGCTGGTGTTGCTCATGCTCATTGGAGCCTCGATCGTGAGCTGGGCCATCATCGTCTTTAAGTGGACCGCGATTCGCGGCGCCAATCGACATGCCGATCGGTTTTTAGATATTTTTTGGAGCGGTAAGAGCATGGACCATATCTACTCCGAGTCCAAAAAATACGGTGCCGCTCCGGTGGCTAAAATTTTTCAATCGGGTTATCTCGAGCTGCAAAGAATTTTGGAAAAAGAGAAACAAAAAACCGCCGGCGTTGAGTCAATCGGAAATCTTGAACGCGCATTGGCCCGCGCGAATCGCAGTGAGTATATTCGTTTGGAGCGATCGCTCACGTTTTTGGCGACCACCGGCAGCGTTTCGCCTTTCGTTGGTCTGTTCGGCACGGTTTGGGGCATTATGAACGCGTTTCAAAATATTGGGGCGGCCGGCGGCGCCAGTCTCGCCACCGTGGCGCCGGGTATCGCTGAAGCGCTGATTGCCACGGCTATCGGTCTGGCGGCCGCGATTCCCGCGGTAATGGGCTACAATTATTACACCCATAAAATCCGCGCCGTGCGCGTACAGATGGAAAACTTCTCTAGCGACTTTTTAAATATTGTCCGACGAAATTTTCTGAACGGTTGATTGGGGTAGGTGCCATGGCAATGAATATGGGTGGGGGCTCGGACGAGCGAGGTCCCGTCGCCGAAATTAATGTGACGCCGCTGGTAGACGTCATGCTGGTTCTCTTGGTCATCTTCATGGTGACCGCGCCCTTCATGGAAAATGGCATTCCAATTCAGCTGCCCAAGGCCAAAACCAAAGCGATAGAAAAAGGGGAGAACCCGGTCACGCTCACCCTCACCAAAGAGAATCGTATTTACCTCAATAAAGAAGAGGTTTATCTCGCCAACCTAGCGGCGCGGCTTTCTTTGCTATTTAAGAGTCGCAATCGCAAAGAAATTTTTATTCGCGCCGACGGCGCCTTGCCTTACTCTGCCGTAGCGGTAGCCATGGCTACGGTTAAGAATGCGGGCATCGATAAGATTGGCCTAGTCACTTTGCCGCCCGACGCTCCTCAAACAAACGCTCCTTCAAAAAAGAGATAAGCGCACCGTGAGTGAGGTAACCGAACACCAGTTTGTATACGTTCCCCGCAAGATCATCTTTTGGTCGACGCTTATTCACGCCTCGATACCGGCTTTATTGTTGATCAATATTGGCTTGGAGAAGCTAGGAATTAGTCTTTTTCCCAAAAATCGCAATAACACCACCGAGGTTTACCAAAACTTTATTCAGGTGGACGTAGTGGCTTTGCCCGACGAGTTAATGAATCAGCGCTCGGAAGTGGATTCCACTTTACCCCTGGTCGAAAACCCATCCACGGCGCCGGAAGCGGTCAAGAACGTCGAAGACCCCGAGGCGATGCATTTAGAAGAAGAGCGGCTGGCGGCCGAAGCCAAAAAGAGGGCCGTCGACGCCAAGTTTGCCGCTGATTCCGAAAAGAAGGCCAAAGCCGAAAAAGAAAAGGCGCTCAAACAAATGCAGCGCGAGGCGGAAAAAGAGGCGGCGTTAAAATCGCTAAAAGAAAATAGCAGCGCGCAAAAGGGGCGGGGCAAGATTGCGGGCAATTTGATGTCAAAGGGTACCGCCATGTCCGGCAAGGTGGGCACCGCCAAAGATCGTTATTCGGCGCTGGTGGCGCAGAAAATTCGTGAACACTTCAATATTTTTCCCTGGCAGAAGAAAAAGGGGCTGGCGGCGTCGGTTTATATTGAGATCAACTCAATGGGGCGCATTCGTGAGAAGCGCTTGATGAAGGTGTCTCGCGACCCAGTTTTTGACGCAGCGGTTTTACAGGCGGTGGAAGAGTCTCAGCCTTTGCCCGTGCCCGAGGACATGTCTTTGGTTTCTGACGGAATCACTTTAGAATTTAGACCGGAGAATTAAATGCAAAAGATGTTCACCCTGTTAGTGCTTCTGTTTTGCCAGTCAACGCGCGCCGAGATGTACATCGAAGTGATGGGCGCCAACGTAAAAAAGGCCAAGATTGCGGTGGGTAGGGTTCACCCCTTGCCCGATGGGCTGGGAGCGGCCGACGCTGAGTTGGCCAAGAAAGTGGAAGAACAGCTTACCGAAGACTTGGAGCTGTTGAACCTTTTCGAGTTTATTACCCCAAATCTTTACGCCAATCATGACCAACCTCGCGATGCGCGCACGGTGCGGTTTGATGATTGGACGAATCTTGGCACCTCTTTCGTCTTGAAGCTTGGCTACCGGGTGGCGCAGGGGAAAATAAACCTAGAAGCTTACCTGTTCGACGTGCCGGGTAAGAAAAAAGTTTTCTCCACTCGTTACAGTTACGTCACGTCGCAGTACGTGCGGCTGGTTCACGCTTTGTCGGAAGACATCTTGAAGTTCCTCACCGGAGAAAAAGGGCTATTTAACAGCCGTCTTTTGATGTCGTGCCGCGATTTGAAGCGGCGTCGTTCTCCACCGAAAGAGATCTACATTACGGATTCGGACGGGCGAAACGTAAAAGCGCTCACCGCTGACGAAACTCTTTCGCTAAGCCCCACTTGGCACCCGAATGGGAAGCAGATCGTTTACACCCAGTTCGAATTTCGCAAGTACAAAGGCCTGCGAAAAAAGGGGATGACGCTAAAGCGCCACGATTTGAGCAACGGCGTGCGCAATACCATCTCTTCGCAGGAGGGGATGAATAGTGGCGGCGCCTTTTCACCCGACGGAAATAAGCTTGCGGCGACCCTCAGTTTTTCGAGCCGTCCCGAAATCTATTTGCTCGATCCCAACGTGAACAACACTGAGCCCGAATTGTTCAGCCGCCGTATTCAGTGGAAAAAATTCTCGGGCGACGGGTTTCAGGCGAGTAGCGTAAATCTACTGTTTGATGTCGAACCCTCATGGGCGCCCGACGGAAAGAAAATGGTCATTTCTAGCGCCCGTACCGGCCATCCGATGATTTACGTCGTGGATGTTGCCGGCATGTCGGCAACGCAGCTCACTTTTGCCGGCACCTACAATGCATCGCCAGCGTGGTCACCCAAGGGAGACAAAATTGTTTTTGCCGCTCAGCGGTTGGCCGAAGGTAATTTTGATTTGTACCTGATTGACCCCGACGGCAACAATCTCACCCGCTTGACCATTGGTGATCGCACCGGACGTCGCCGCGTGAATAGTGAGAACCCAACATGGGCGCCGACCGGCCGCCACATGGCCTACGCCGCTAATGAAGGGGGTAACTACGGAATTT
Organism: Pseudomonadota bacterium; assembly: GCA_043718025.1. Classification (GTDB taxonomy): domain Bacteria; phylum Bdellovibrionota; class FAC87; order UBA2466; family UBA2466; genus JBGSST01. Next base: position 395 of record JAYSWN010000156.1, on the reverse strand, counting down.
ACGTAATGGCCGTGGATGGAACAGGGCGGCGTAAAGTGTCGCCACCTGACAAAGAGTGTTTCACTCCGTCGTGGGGACCGCCTGAAGGGTGAAAGACCGTCGCAGTGAAATAAAGCTTAGTCAGCGGCAGAGTGTGCGCTTGGTATTTATCGGGTTAGGTCACGTGTGCCTAGTCACCGGAGTGATCGGAATTTTTCTTCCGCTGCTGCCCACCGTGCCGTTTATTCTCTTGGCTTCGGTCTGTTACGCCAAAGGCAGCTTGAGATTCTATTCCTGGATCATGAATCACCGATTTTTTGGTCCGCCGTTACAGGATTGGAAAGAGACAAAAAGCCTGCCCCTAAAAGCTAAGGCGTTGGCCATAAGTCTAATCGTAGTTTCGGCGGGCACCTCGG
>JAYSWN010000155.1:0-23304 GCA_043718025.1 Pseudomonadota bacterium | reverse complement strand
TAGCAGGCGCGGCAACCTTTGGCCTGCTTGGTTTTGTCGACGTCCCTCTTCACTCATAGTGAAAGGGTTGCTTCAGCCGCACTGCGTGCGCCTTCGGCGCAATGACGGCGAAATACAACTTTTGAGACACTCTCTAAGGAAATAAGTCTGTATTAATTGTAACTGCTTGTGGACCGTTGCTGCTGGTAGGCATTGTAGCGCATTCACAGAGGCGCAATTGCCGGTGGGACTACCGCTGAATCAGCTCGATGGAATACCCGTCGGGATCTTTGAGAAAGGCGATGAGGGAGTTTCCGTGCTTCATGGGACCTGGCTCCCGCGTGATGGTGCCCCCGGCCCGCTTGATTTTATCGCAGGTGGCGTAGATGTCGGGTACGCCGAAGGCCATGTGGCCGTAGGCCGTGCCCAGTTCGTAAGAAGAGGTTTCCCAATTGTGCGTCAGCTCTAGGAAGGGTTCGGACCCCTCTTCCCCACCCAAAAAGGCGAGGGTGAATTTACCGCCGGGGTAGTCGTTCTGCCGGCGCAGACGGAAACCCAGAACTTCGGTGTAAAACTGTATCGAGCGCTTGAGATCGGAAACGCGAAGCATAGTGTGGAGGTACTGCATGCCCATCCTCTAACTTAGGTCCGAGGGCCTGTCGACCGACCGTCATTTTTTGCCGGACAACTTGTCAACGATGTCAGTGGCCAAGTCTTTGGGTTCTTGAAAATGGCCTGGGGACGAAATATAGGGCAAACGCGTTCGAAGCGTAATACTGCAATTTTTGTCACCCCGGCTTGAGCTGGAGCCTGTCGGGAAGGGGTAAAGGTGCCTTTCGACTACCGTCTATTGATGTTTTCCTGAAGTTTTTTGGCAGAAAAACCGATGGGACGAGTTGGGGAGGCGACCGGTGAAGTGCTTTCTTTGCCAGATTAGTGTTGAGACAGAGCGTTATCGGTTTTCGGACGGATATCGCATTCTGGTCTGCCCCCATTGCGGTACGGGCCTGCTTTCGCCCCAGCCACTCGCCGAGAAGGTTTTTCAAACCTATGCCGGCGACTACTTTTCCGCGGGCGGAGAGCAGGGGTACGCGGAGACGGCCTATTTCAGTCAGGAGCTGGCGCTAAGGAGGACTTTCCGCGCGTTATTGCAGAAGATGCCCCCCTTTTCGCCGACAACTTCGTCCCTCTTGGACGTAGGGTGCGCCTTCGGCTTTCTTCTCGATGAGGCGCGGGGGAAATTCGCTCAGCGTTGTGGAGTGGAGCCTTCTCCGTCTGGGCGGGCGCGCGCATCACGCGTGAGCGATCGAGTTTTTACCAGCGTGGCGGAGGTCCCGCGCCGTTCATTCGACTGTGTGACCGCCCTGCACGTGCTTGAACATGTTCCCGACCCCATCGGGTTCCTAAGGGAATTGGCCTCCGTATTGAAACCGGGGGGCGTGGTGGTGGTAGGCGTTCCTAATTTCGGCAGCTTTTGGAGATTGTGGATGGGACGCCACTGGCCCTCCTTTAAAGTCCCCGAACATCTATTCCACTTTACCCAGCACTCCCTGATGGAGTCGCTCAGTGCCGGTGGACTTCGCAATGTCCGGCCCGTCGCCTTTCCGACCTACTTCACCGTGGGTTCGGTATTCGCCAAGCTCGGATTATCGAAACCCGTTTTTGGGGCCGCTAGACTCCTTCCTCTTCCGCAAACTTGTGTGGCGGCGCTAGGCGAGGTCGCGTGAAAAAACGGCGCGAGCGTGAAACGAATCCTGAATCGAAAGCTGGCGGGCGATGTTCAGACGACGCAGAGGTACGCTCACCTCTCGCAACGTCATCACAAAATGCCGATTCTTTCGTGGAATGTTTTTTAAGGATGGGATTGCTTCACCCGCTTCACGGGTTCGCAACGACGGCGCTGCCGCCGATTTTCCCACGTTCTATCCACGCTTCAGGAAAAGTAGAAACTAAAAACCCCCAGCAATCGCTGAGGGTTAAAATGGTCGGGGCGGCGAGACTCGAACTCACGACCCTCTGCTCCCAAAGCAGATGCGCTAGCCAACTGCGCTACGCCCCGATGATGAAAACTGTGGTGTTTCTCTTAGCTTGTGACTCGTCGATTTGCAATGCGTTACTGGTTTTACCCCTTCATGTAACATTCGTGGAACAGACGCGCTGCGTCTTGTCTGGAAAGAGCTTAACGACCTTCGCCAACCGCTCGAGATTCCCTAACGGCCGGTGAATATAACGGTCAGTCGAACCTTGCCGATATCATCGATAAAGTTAATTTTCAGCCTCAACCCTGACTTTTCCCAGTTAGCCTAAGCTTGCTTTCTAATCTGGGGGTTCGGTGTTCAAGTGATTCCCGTCGGCGTTCGGATCAAGCTCCGCGTTCAAACGCTCTCTTGGTTCGAGCCAAGTCGAAAGCCTCGGGGGACCAATCGCCTAGCCACTCAGTACGCTCTTTGGCCGCACGAGATCTTTTCTTTCTGGAAAGAATTTTGCAGTAGGGCAACTGTGGCTTGCGCGATTGAGACCATTGCCGATTTTTAAGTGGTAAACGGCGTGAGAAGCCTATTTTGGTACCTCGCACGTCGGACCCGTCTTTGCCCATTCTTTGGCAGGGATGCCATCAACGCAAGCATCACCGATGCAAAACTTTGGTGGTTTTTCGTCGGCGGTTGAAGCGGCTAGCTCGCGAGCTGGATCGAGAACTGAGATCGATTCAACCTCTTTTCGAAACTCGTTATACCTTACGGTAACGCCCACCTTTTTATCTTTGTAAAAACAGGTGACGGGATCGTGATGGGGGTTAATCCACTTTTCTGTTTCACCCACCCATGAAGCGCCGCGAAACTTCTTAAGGGCGAACCCTAGTTTTTTCTCAGGATCACCGGCAGAAACATGCCACGTCCACGAGTCGACGAAATCATTCTCCGATGCGAACGAAACCGAGAGCCTCGTGCTACCGCCTTCGAAATACTCCCAAAGCTCCACGGTACCCTTCCGCCCCGGAATATTCGTGAGTTGGGAAACCTCTTTCGGGCGGCCGAACAGTTTGGTTACAGAATCTTTATCGGATACGTGAAGCTTCAACTGCCGAACCATGCCTAGGGTAAAAGGTATGGGTTTAGCCTCAGATCCGTCGGCGTTCCGCGCTAGCTGGGATAGTGCGGCTATGAAAATGGCACAGACCACATGCTTCATTTTATTTCCTTGGTTTTCAGTTTAACGTGCTTTTCCATCCAGTCATACAGAGCGGGGGAGGTTTCCCTTAACTTTTTCGGCTGATGAAAACAGGCACTGACGCCGTCCGCAAAGTCCTCTTCGGGACTTATCATTCCGACTTTTCGAAGAAATGTGGTCTCGACGCGTTGAGTGGAGAAACGCCCACCACCGACGTCTTTCCACTTTCCGGCACGCAGGAACGACTTTCTTTCATCCTCAGAAAGGCCTTCAAACAATCGGTGGGCGAGTTCATGTGCCAAGACGTGAGCAAGCACATGTTCTTTCTCAAATGCTTCGTCATACACGGCGACGCTAGTTCCACGCAGGGACGCTGGATTACCCGGAGCATTCGCCTTTGCCATTCTATAAAATCCATCAACTCCCTGTTCCTTCAACATAGCGGGCGTCTCACCCAATGCCTCTAACATTCGCTCGGTTTCCTCCACCGACCAATTCTTTGATTGTTCGTTGGGATGCCGCCAGTTTGGAGGACGGCCTTCTTTCAGTAACCCACTCCACGCGTGAAACCCTGATGGATTCTTCCGGCAATGCGCTGCTACATCCGCTGCTGAAACAAGCGTCCCCTCCGCGCGATAATAGGCCCGCCGATGGTGCTCCTTCACCCAATGGTGACCAGGCGGACAAGTATTCGGTGCCGTGCCAGCGTTAGTAGTTGAGATGGCAATGAATAGAAAAAAAAGAAGCCACATTCACTCTAGAGGAGCATGAAGTTGATGTTTGTTCAACGGCCCCGAGAGTGCGCTTCCGGTTTTTTCGTGCTGTGGATTGCTAAGATGAAAATTTCGACTTTGAAAAAACCGAAGTAAATCTATTACTTGGTACCAGGGCGAATGGCAACGGATCCCGAAGCAATCCCTTTTTGGCTATTTAATCTATTGGAATCACTACGGAACCACCAAAGCACGAGAAGCAGACTAAAAACGTATTTATCCCAAGCGATGTGCGCTTTGGCCATTAAAACGGCGTTTAACACCACGAAATAGGCCGGCAAACTATCTTCTGCAAAGCGAATGACGGCGAAAATGGCAAGCCCACAGAGTGCTACCACTCTCCAAAAATCATTAAACCCAAGGCGCAGTCCCTTATCGAGAAAACCCATCTCTTCGATGGGGTAGGGATAGTGATTTCCCAGCGGGGGAAAAAGGGCAAAGAGACTGACTATCATTACAACAATGACGGCCACTTTTTTGCGTTGAGCGAAGCGCTGCTTAAATAGCTCTCTACTTGCGCTAAAAAAAAGAAATTCAGGAAGGCAATAGTACGTCGCCACGCACGCAAGAAAGTAGCCCACGTTTTCGGGAAGGAAACTCAGCCATTGGGTCGTGGCCACCACCTGAGAATTGAGTGCCACTGCATTGGCCGGCCCGCCCCAAAAGATAAACCAACTTACTAACGAAAAAAGCGAAGCCGTAAGGCAACCCACCGAAATCCAATCCGGAGATTGTCGCTTAGCCCACGACGTACGTAGTAAAAATAAAAGTAACGCGGCCGGAAAGATGACCGCATATTGACGGCTGCTTACGGCCGCTACGAAAAAGAGTAGAGAGACAAAGCGATGGCCGTTCATGAACAGGGCCACTCCTCCCAGCGTGAAAGCCGCGGCGATGGTGTCAGTGTAAACATGGGTGCTGACGCCAACAAAATAGGGAAAGCAAAGTAGTCCCAGCGTTGCCAGCGCCGAATCACGAGTCGCATTTTTGGTCGGCAATAATATTATCGCCGCGCAAGTTAGGCTCATCAGCAAATTGCTAAGGCGCGCTAGCCAAAGGCCCTGATGAAACCAAGACTCAATTGCTCCGAAAATTAAAAACGGAACCGGGGTGTTGAGGTCGTTGTAGCTGCGAAGTTGCTCAGCGGTCGGAAGTAAGTGATGGCTAAAAAACAGGACCGTTGGCCAAAAATGGAGTTCGTCTTTTTCAATCGCAAACCCAAGCCTAGCAAAACCAAAGTAGGCCGCCATGTAAACCAGCAATAAGAGGGCCGGGGCCACGACGGCCAAACCCTTGCTGCTTTTTTTATTCATCGGGTGATTTCATTCGTTACCAGCCAAGGGGGCAAGCGCTTATTTATCCCTTTGTTAAATTCGTCGATTACGCTACGCATTAAGCACAGGGTGCTGGGGGGCGCGATGAGGGGTTTTATACTGATCGTGGGGATCGTGGTTCTCCATTACGTTGTTGAGGCGTTTGGCGCCGGCGGTGATTTAAACTACGACAAACTCTCTACCCTACCTTCGACGCTCACTCTTTCTGACCTTGAAAAAGCGATTGAAGCTAAGGTCCCTGCGTTTAACAGCGTGGAAACTTTTTTGGAGTGGGTAAAGCAAAATCACCCACTTCATCTGTCGGGTTTCACGCTGATGAATCATAGCTTGAGCTTGCAGCGGGGGTCAGAAACGTTTCCACGGGCCATCGTTTTTGGGCCCGATGCAAAATTTATCTACACCTTCAATGGTCATCCAAAACAGGCTGGCTACAACGCGGTTGAGATCATCGCCTTCGAATCAACTGCACCACAATCGTGGCAGTTTCGTGAAATCATTTTTTCAGGCGAGTCGCGACCCGCACTTTCTGAGGCCAATCCCGCCAAGTGTGCTCGGTGTCATTACCAGCCACTGCGGCCAATCTGGGAGCCATACGACCAATGGCCCGGCGCCTATGGTCACGATGACGACGCCCTCATTGATTTTCGCGCCGAGAAGTACGCCGGGCTCGATAAAACCGCAGGCTTTATCGCCGTTCGATTAGCGGAGCTCGATGCGTTTCGCCGTTTTAAGCAGCTGGTACCGAAGCATTCGCGCTACCGCTATCTACAATTCCCCGAGGGCTCTCCAGTTAGCCCCTACAACACGGTAACGCGATCGGGCTATCAATTTAGACCCAACTTGCGTTTCACTGCACTACTTGCTCCGTTGCAGGCAAGGCATCTCGCCAATCAGATCGTGGCCGATCGGGCCCTCTTTAGGGTCTTTGGACCTGCGCTTACCGCGGGACTGATCGCCCGGTGCAGCTATCCATACAAGGCGCTCTTTGCCGATCGTTTGGCTCTCAGCCGGACTCTTTTTCAAAAAAAATTGCCGCATGGAAACCTGGCAACTTGGGCGCGAGTTGGGTACGTAGGGAGTGATTTAGAAACGGGGTGGTTAGCCGCCTCCTTCGGCATTGAACACACCGACTTTGTGCTTAGCCGGGATCCAAAAAACTGGAGCTATTATGTTGGCTCTAATTATTTATCTGCACCTTTAGCCCAAATCCTTTTCACCGAGTTGAGAAAGCAGAATCCGAACTTACCCGCCGCCGTGGCCGAGGAGCACACCGGAGAGCTCAATTTACAGGTTAAAGAGAGTCAGCCATTTCACGATGAGGATCCTGAGTCAGCGTCTCCACTCGAAAAGAGCGAACCAACGATCTGCGATGTTTTGAAAAAAGAAGATGAGAGGAATGGGCCAGTTGAGCCTATCGCTTCGACGGCATTGCTAATCAACCCGGTGCCAATGTGCCTTAGCTGTCACTCGCCTTCGAATGGCTCAGCGCCCCCGTTGCCATTGGAAAAGCCCGGAGAGTTTACCTCTTCTTTCGTCGCCAAAGTGATGAATCGGGTGAATAGCTCCGACCCCAAGGTTCGGATGCCCCCTGAACGCATGTTATCGGAAAAAGAAAAACAGTCGCTCCGCCTGTACCTTGGAGCCGACGAGTGATGTGAATGTTAAAAAAATAGGAGTTAAAGTGAAGTCATTGTTTTTTGCCACCGTTCTGTTTTTAAATGCCGCCTTGTTTGCCGCCGAACCGCCGCGGGCGTTGGCCATGAGCGAAGCTGAAGCCATCAGTTTTTGTGAAAAATGGTTGCCCCACTGGGTAGGGGGAGCGGCGGCGGTGGAAAAGTTGCTCACTTTCTATACCGACGACGCGGTTTACGAAGACCCCAACGTTCCGCAAGGAGTGAAAGGGCAGGCCGAAGTGGGTGGGTTTTTAAAATTATTGCTTGGAAAGTATCCGGACTGGAAGTTTGAAATCGTTTCGGTCTACCCCACACCTAAAGGCTTCATTCTTCAGTATTTGGGCACGGTGCCGCAAGCCGGGGGAAAGACGATCAAGAATTTTCGGGGCATAGACGTTATTGAGTTTGAAGGAAATAAAATATCTAAACAACAGGGTTACTACGATCGACACGTCTTTTTTGAGTGATGCAATTAGGCGTGAACCCGTTTGGGTTTAACCGAGCAGACGCGGTCATTGCGGGCACTCAAACTTTTTTTCAATGTTTTAGCCGCGGCGGAGTAGCCACCATCGTTTCCGTCGACGAAATGCAAATGGTTGCCTTGGGCCCGGTCGAAGATGAGGCAGGTCATGAGCGCCGAATCCGAGAAGTGCAGGCCGTAGGCAATTTCGTCATCCGCGGCCATTTTTTCTAAAAGGGCTTCAAGAAGTTTGATCTGACTCACGGAAAGGTCGAGCACCATGCGCAAAACGCCGTCAAACTTTCGGTAATCGGTGTTTACGACCAGCTCATTTTTATATTTCTCACCTGCCCTTTTCCAGAAACTGTTCCAGAGAAACAAGCAGGCGACGGTTAACGAATAGGCCTTAAGTCCATAGGTTAATCTGGACCAGAAAGAGAGCCCATTCTGCCGCGAGCTAGATTCGGCGGCGTAGGCTTTAGGGTTAGTGGCGAGGGTAAGCCCGTCAGATGAAATTACCGGCGGTTCGTTGGTAAGGAAGAGGCTATCTACCAAAGTAAGCACTTCTCGATAGTCGGCCGCCGCCCGTTTTGGATCTAGATTTAGGCTCTGTACAATAATCGAAGTCATCTTGCCGCGTTTACTTTTTATTGGGTTCCATCGGCACTCGAGCCCCTCGGTGTTCGCATTAAGGGTGCCGGCGGTCTCCATCACTTCGTACGTTTCACCCGCAGAGGGATTCTTTACCCACTTCTCCGCCTGCGCTATTCCGTCGCCGCCCAAAGCGGCTTGAGTGATGTGGCGAGACACCCTAAAACGAGCCACCTTCACTTCGCAGTCGGCGGCATACAAATTTAGCAGCGGAACTTTTCCAACTCGCAGTTCAAAATCAAATTCTCGCTTTGCCATTACGCGCGCTTCGAGCAGCGCGGCAGTGATCTCGTCGGCGAGTTCAGGCGGGCTCAAAAAGGTGGCGCCGTCTCCCCCGAACACATAAAAAATTTCGTGCGGTTTGATTTTATTCAGCACCGCCATCACCGCCGAGGCTCCTACTACGTTTACGTCTTTGTACCGACCCGCTTCGGTGGCCTTGGTGCTTCCGCGGATATCGCTGACAAAGAGAAACCAGTCTTTGGGAACATCGGCGTAATCAGCAAGGTTCGCCGTGCTCGAAAAGTCCGCAAAATGAGGAACAATGGAGAGAAAGTCTTGGGTGATCTGTTTTAGTTTCGGCGCAGGCATGCAACTGGGATATCGGCTAAACCATGCAAAAACCTAAGTAGATTTAGTGAGTTCGATTAAGTTTCGAGCGGCACGTAGGCCGATAAAATCTGATCCGATAACCGCCCCAGGCAGCTTAAGTTGGGGTAGCCGGGCCCTTGATTCACTGCGGCCATCATCGGCAGATGCAGCGCCGGCCGCACTTTTCCTAAAGTGAGCGACTCTTCGATATTTAGCTCTACCGTGCCATCGGCAAGGTCGTTCACTCCGAGCCCTAATTGAAAGTGGGCGCGGGTTTCTGGCGTCATGATATCGCGGAACCACGCCCACGGTTCAAAGCCAGTGGCAAAAATCACGTAATGGTATTCGCGCTTTTCGCTGGTTTCGGCGTACTGCACGGTGGCCATGAGCTGGTTTAGTGAATCAACCTCTACTCTAGTTAACCGACCTGGAATGATCTCCAGGCAATCCATTTCATCGAGCTGTTTTTTTACCACCACCGAAAAAACGCCGCGATCGGTTCGTTGAATAAAGTCTTTGCGGTTTTCTACCGTAAGGCCAAACCAGTTTGCCTGGAATGGGTCGGTGTAGACGTGGTTTTCCACGTAACTTTCTCCCCGCGAATAATTCATCGCCAGCGGGCTGATGATATCTACTGCCGCTACGTGCCGGGCGGCCCCCAGGGTTACCGCGATCGAGGCGGCGGTTTCGCCGGTTCCGACCACGGCGATACGGGCCCCCCGATGGTTCGCGTACTGTTCCCACCCCCGCCAAAAGCGATCGGTCGAAAGAATGCGATCGTCATTGGGCAGATCTGCCGGCATGCGCGGCCGGCCGGGGCCAGTGAGCACGAGGCCATTGGCGGTAATGGTTTTGAGTGCACCCGCTTTCTGATCAACCGACAGAATCCACTTATCACCATCGCAAGATGCGGAGTCCAAACGTCCGATCACAAGCTCGGTCTCGTCCTTCACTTTTTGCCAAGCCCACTTCAAATACTCTGCCCAGCGGCGATGACTAGGGGCAGGTTTTCCCCGATCGATCCAGTCGGAGTAACAATGGGCGTCGATAAGAAACGACGTCCACGAGTACTCCTGCATCAAGTGATTCACTTTGGGGTTGTTCACGCTGCCCCAGCAAAACGACGCGTACGGAAATCCGACATCTTTTTCGGGAGAGGTACCCAAACTCTGCAGTCCGTTGGTCAGGCCCGAATCTGCTACCCAATGCGACGCTACCCCTCGGCGATCGATTAAACAGAGTTCGGGCGTCTGAAAGCCCAACCTCCTGAGAGCCGCCGCCTTGGTGGCGATGGCCAATCCCTTTGGTCCGGCGCCCACGATACAAAGCCGCTTTCTAAACATGAGCGTCTACCAAAAGCCCAGGTGGCTTTAAGTTCCAGAGGTTTTTGGTGACCCCTTTTTGTTCAATGGACTCGGCAATGCGCTGGCCGATAACCGGCGCTAGGGTAAACCCGGTGCAGCTCCAACCCACCGCGATTAGCAAGTTTTCGTATTTAGCCGAATACTCGAGATGGCCATTGAGGTCTCCGGTGTATGCCTCTACCGCCCGCACGCCGCCCAAAATGCTGGCGTTTTTAATCCAATTCACTCTCGTCGACAAACGGCGCTTGGCCTCGTGGGCCTCGCGCAGACTAATTGACTGCACAAGAGTGTCGGCCGATTCCGACTCTTCTTTCATGCAACCTCCGACGAACGATCCATCGGGCGCGGGTCGGCCGAAAGTTAGGGCTTCCAAATCAATAAAAAAAGGGTCGGCGTTTTCACGCACTTGGCGGTGAAAGTGATTTACTTGAATCACCCGACTGACGATCGGCAGCTCAATGCCAAGCTTTAGGCATAGCGCGGGAGACCACGCTCCGGTGGCCAGTACCACTTTATCGCTCAGAAACTCATCGCCTCGGCGCGTGACCACACCGGTGACGCGGTTATTCTCGGTTAAAAAATCCACCACGGCGTTGTCGGTCTCTAGCTCGGCCCCGGCATCGCGCGCTGAATCGACCCAGGCGTCAGTAGTGGCCCAGGGGCACGCGTAGCCTGAGTGCGATTCATAAATCGCAAAGTCATCTTCCCACCAGTGAAAGTTTGGGTAGCGTCTTTTACCTTCGGCCGCCTCAATGATCTCGAGCTTCAAAGTTCCTTTGTTCAAGGCCACCATTTGATTTTTGATCAACTCAAGGCAGTGCCGCTTTAAAAAATAGAGCGACCCGGTTCTCACGTAGCCGGCATCGCGCCCTACGTGTCGTTTGAAATCGAGGTAAAAGGGCACGCTTTCTGCCGCCAGGGCGGTAGTGCGCGGATTACGATGATAAACGCGAATGAGCGAACCCCAAGATCCGGTCGAACCACGGCCGAGGTTTTTTTTTCCTTCGATGAGAAGCGTATTGGTGATGCCTCTCTCGGCCAGGCGAAAGAGGGCCGAAGCGCCGACGGCGCCCCCTCCTACCACAATGACATCGTAACTTTTTGACATTTTGGTTCCTAATCTACGTTGATGAGCGCTTGGATGCCTTCTAATGATTTTACGTAACGGTCGGACCACAGGCGATTTTCTAAAAACGGCCTTCCTTCCAAAATAATTTCAATGTGAGTTCCCCACGTAACGGCCGTTGCCCCCCCAAACTTGGCATAAAGCTCGCCGCCAATTTGCGGCATAAGGGGACTGGCGATCAGGCCCAAATACTTGGCGGCGGTAAACACCAGCGCCGATTCCGTTTTAAAAAGGGGCAGTAGTGACTGGTTTTCAGCAAGCGCCAAAGCGCCAGTTGCCCTGGCCTGTACGTCGCAAACCAAGGTGTCGAGCAAAGTGGCTAAACGGTTCATCGAAAAGCTCTCGGCGCGATAACAGTACGTGGCTTGAGAGTACGCATCTTCCAAACGACGTAAAAAGGCTTGTTGATCAGGCCGTAGAGACCTTTCGCGCCCCGGCATCTGATTGCCGTTTGCCGTACACAAACTTTCAAGTTTGAGGGCGAGCTGATTCCATTGCCCTTCGAGCTGGTCGGCCACCCGCGCCTGGCATTCGCTAAGTGAAAAATTGCTTTCTGACGTCTCGGCCCGCGTTGCGGCGAGGTAGTAGCGGGCCACGTCGGGGTGAACTTTATCTAAAAAGTCTTTTCCCCACACCGCGTGGTTACGGCTGGTCGAAAACTTTTTGCCGTCGAGCAAATAAAAGAAATTGATCACGAAAGAATCGGGCGGCGTAATTTTTTCATCGTAGGCCATCAACAGCGCAGGCACTAATGCGAGATAGAAGTAAGTGTTGTCAAAACCGAAGCACTGTATGAAGCGCGACTCTGCACTAGCCAAAAGGGTGGTGTAGTCGCCATCTTTGCCAAGTGCTTTCGCCATGTAAACGTAACCTGCGGCCATTTCTAACCACGCATAGATCGTCTGCCCCTGAGTCTGATCGGTGACGAGCGAGGGTGGTAGTGCAATCCCCCACGGGCAGGGGTGAGTTCCCGAAATTTCACGCATCCCTTTTTCAAGCACGGTGTTGGCGAAGGGACGGAAGGGCACGGGCACGGTTGCCTTGTTTAGAAACGCGCTTAGTTTTTCTTTCCACGGCGCCAAATCGAAATAGTACTTAGCCATGCGTTTACGCACCGGCACTGAATTGCATTGCTTGCATTGTGGATCGGTGAGATCGACGCAGTCATTGGTAAGGCCACAGGCTTCACAACCGTTGCCACTGGTTGGTAGCTGGCACGAGGGGCAGCCGCCTTTTACATACGCTTCATGCAAGTAAGCTCGGCAGCTTTCACAGTAAAGCACTTCGCTGTCTTTAAGAACGAGGTGCCCCTTGTTAACCAGTTGCAGAAAAAAATCTTGCACGAAAGATACGTACGCGGCGTTGCCGTGCGGGCGTAGAAAGTAATCGGCCTTGGCCCCAATCTTTTCTTGAACCGCGGTGATTTGCGGGACAAATTTGTCGATTACGCCTTCGGCGGTAAGGCCTAGGGCCACCCCCTTTGCGGGAACGAAGCTTTGGTTATCGTCGCTACCGCAAACGTAGTGAACCTCCGCCCCTTGCAACCGATAAAACCGGCGAAGAATGTCGGCGACTACGTAGGGTCCCGAAAGGTGGCCAAGATGCAGCTCACCGTTGGGGGTGGGCGGCGCCGAAGCCAGAAAAATCCTTTTTGGGGGAGTGTCATCAAACGCGCGGCCGCGAGCCTCCCAATAAACCGACAAGAACTGAAGCCGATCGATTTTCGAAATATTGGTAAGCGTGTGGTGCGAAAACGGGGGAATCAGCACAACGTCGCCCGGGCTCACGTCTTGGGCTTCGTCGCCGATCTGCATGCGCCCCTGCCCCTTCAAGATAATAAAAGTTTCGCCGTCGTAGTGATTGTGCGGTGAGGTGGCCCCAAGCGGTTCAACTTCGCAATAGGTGCTGCCAAAAGGCGGTGGCGCTAGCTCTAGACTACTTTCGCCATTGGCTAGGGGATAGATGCGTTGGCAAAGAATTCCGTAAGCCTCTTCGGCTTTTGACGAATCAAACCGCTTAACAAACATATCCCCTACCCCAATTTACGACGACTTACCCCTTTCATTAGTCCGGCTTTTGATGCAGAAGGTCAACTAGGGTGGGGTTCTTTCATGACAAACGCTAACGTACCGAGTTCTTTCTCGCCGCAGCCAATCGCTACTGCCGATCTGTTGTTACGGCCCATTGTCGCAAGCGATCTCGAAGCTCTGTTTGCGCTCTACTCTGACCCTGAGGTGATGAGAGGCTGGGGCACCCCTGCGCACCAATCGCGAGGGGATACCCAAAAGCTGATCGATCTGGTTGCCGATCAGATGCAAAAGGGCGAACTCATTCGCTGGGCCATCACCGAAAAACACGACCCCAGCGTTTTGTGCGGCGATGTAGGTTTTTGGCGATTCGTACGGGTTCGCCGTCGCGGCGAACTGGGCGCCAAACTGGCGAGACGATTTTGGCAAAAAGGGTGGATGACCCAAGCACTGTCGGCGGTGATTCACTATGGCTTTGCTGAGCTCGGTCTGCATAGCGTGGAAGGCAATATCGATCCCAAAAATTTAGGGTCTTTGCGGTTGGTAGAAAAAATTGGGTTTTTGAAAGTTGGATTGATTCCTGAGCTTTCTTTCGACCCCTTCGAATCGCGCTACCTCGATATGTTTCTATACTCACTCGCCAAGACCAACTGGAAAGGATTTGAGTGCGAAGTTTTGCCACCCCGACCCTGACCAAACAATTTTTGAGATTGGCCCTTCCGGTAGTTTTGATTCAGGGCGGAATGATGTCGATGGTGCTGGTCGATACCCTGTTTGTCGCCAGACTTGGCCCCTTAGCGGTGGCGGGCGTGGGGCTCGGCAGTACGCTGGCGATTTCGATCCACCTCTTTTGCACCGGCACGCTCACTGCGCTTGAGTATTACTCGGCGCGAGCCGTGGGAGAAAATGACGCCGCCAAATCTTGGTTTTGGTATTGGCAAGCGAGCTACTTAGCAATTGGCTTAGGGGGGGGAGCCTTTTTATCGACGTTGGTGCTAAGGGGTTTACTTCCCTGGTTTGGAATTAGTACCGAACTTGTTGCGAGCACTTGCTCATTTTTGCTGCCCCTGGGCTTAAGCTTTTTCCCCATGTTTATGTTCTTTACGGCGCGGCAGTATTTGGCGTCGCACCACCGGCTTCGATTTTCGACCGCAACCATCGTGTTGGGCAACGGCGCCAATTTTCTGTTTAACGCCGCTTTCATTGAAGGCAGATGGGGCGCGCCTGCGCTCGGCGTGGCCGGCAGCGGGCTAGCTACCCTCTTGACTCGAGGCGGGATGGCGTCGGCGTTGATTCTCTATATTGGGTATATAACCAAAAGCCCGCGGATTATCAGACTGGATGTGATGGCGCTAAAAGCGCTGTGTCGGTTGGGAATTCCCACTGGCTCGCAAATGTTGGCGCGCTCGCTCGCTTTTTCGGTGGTCGGAATACTGGTGGCCAAGCTGGGGCCCGCCGCAATGGCGGCGCATACCATCAGCCTGAATCTCGGCGGATTTTTTTACATGATTCCAATGGGGATGGGCACGGCGGGTTGTTTGCTGGTGGCGAACGCCTTGGGGCAAGGTGATCGGGATCGGGCCTTTCAGGTGGGTAAAATTGCCATTCGAGTGACCACGGCAATTATGGTTGCGGTGGGTCTGATTCTGTTTGCGAAGCGAAATTTCCTGATGCAATCGTTTACCGTCGATCCTGCGGTCATTGAGTTGGGCTCAGCCATTATGATCTTGGTAGCGGTGCTGCAGTTGTTTGATGGCTACCAAATGGCGGTAATTGGAACCCTGCGCGGTTTTGGTGACTCTAAAGCCGCTTTGTCCTCTAATGTTCTGGGATTGTGGATGGTGGGTTTGCCGTCGGCCTTGCTGTTTGGTTTTGTATTCGAATACGGTCTGGTTGGTCTTTGGGTGGGGCTTATCTTTGGCCTTTTGACCTCTAGCCTGCTTCTGCTCTACCGATGGCGGAGAGTGTTTAGCATTGAAGTGAAGGGGAGTTTATGAGCGATCGTTGGATAGTGATTGTAGATGGTTACTCAGCAGGCAATTTGCTGGCGCCCGAATTTCGCGGCCGGGGTTTTCTCGTCGCCCACGTGCAAAGCACCAAAGAAATTTGGAAAGTGTTGGCCCCCACCTTTCGTCCCGAGGACTACGACCAGAATTTTGCGTTCGATGGAAATATAGAAGGTTTAATCGCCCAACTTCGTAAGTTCAATCCCTTGGGAGTGGTGCCGGGAACGGAAACTGGAGTGGAGTTGGCCGATAGCCTTAGCGCCGGGTTAAATATTAAACCCAACGGTTTGCGAAAGAGTTCGGCCCGCCGAAACAAATTTGAAATGGTGGAGACCGTTCGAAACGCCAGATTGCGCGCCGCCAAGCAGTTTAAAGGGGTAACCCCCGCTGAAGTGGTGGCGTGGTTTAAAAAGGAGAATCTTAGAAAGGTGGTGGTGAAGCCACTCCACAGCGCCGGTACCGACAACGTGGCCGTTTGCACCAACCCCGAGCAGGTTGAGCGCGCCGTGAATGCGATTGTGGGGAAAACCAACATGCTGGGGCTCACTAACAATGAAGCCCTTATTCAAGAGTTTTTAGAGGGGACCGAACACTTTTTAAATACCGTGAGTTTTGATGGCGCCCATCATTTTACCGAGATCTGGAAGTACAAAAAGCGTTCTATCAATGGTCATGACTGCGTATACGACCGCAACGAACTGCTTGCCTTTGACGGCGATGAAGAGGGGCAGATGCGCGATTACGTAAGCGCGGTTCTGACGGCCCTGGAGGTTAAGTATGGACCCGCTCATACCGAAGTGATGATGGGCCCCGATGGCCCGGCTTTGGTCGAAGTGGGAACGAGACTGGATGGCCTTTCGGTTCCCGCGGTGAATCAGGCGTGCGTTGGTTTTGGTCCGCTCGATCTAACCGCCGACATTTACGCCAACGAACCAGCCTTCGCGCGCAAGACCCTGCGGCCTTACCGATTAAAGAAACAGGCGTATACCGTATATTTGACTTCGTATCAGGCGGGAGAGGTAACGGCTATTCCCGGCGAAGAGAACATTAGAAATTTGAAGTCTTTCTTTCAGATGCGACTGCGGGTGAAGCCCGGATCTCAGTTGAAAAAGACGATCGATTATTTTACGGCGCCCGGATTTCTCACTCTGGTGCACGAAAGTAAAATAGCAATCGAAGAAGATTACCAAACCATCCGCGCGATGGAAGATCGCGGGGAATTGTTTGTGGTCAAAGAATAAAACGGTCCACAACGGAGTGGCAAATTTATTGGCCCATAGATTCCATTAGATCGCTGAAATAGGCGCGGTAATCATATACGCGCGAAATCACCTGGGTAGGCGTCAAAATTTTCACCGAGATGCCCAAAAAATTAAAATCATCGGCCTCGGTGAGCTCATGGCGTTTAATAAAATATTTGGCTTGGGCGTCGGCATCCAAGCGATAAACGGGATACGAACCAAGTTCCCCAACCTCAGTCTCAGGCGTAAAACCCGGGCGGTCAGGGTTGAATTTAACCTCAATGATCCGTTCGTTGTTTTCCATCGCGAGCGTGGATGGAATCTCACGCATGTCCACCATGATTGATTCGGTACTCGTCACATAGTTTTTGGTCGTGGCGGTCGGATCAAACTCCGCCTTGGCGGCAGCCAACCACTGATTGGGCAAAAGCGGATCAGGGTTTCCGAGGCTGGCGACCACGGGGTCAATCGAATACCATTTTTGACCGGTTTCATCGCGCACCAGCGTGGTGACATGAAATCTCCAACGGCGATTCGGACCGGGGGTCATGTCGCCGGCCACGAAGAGTTTTAAAATTCCGTTTCGGGCCACCCCATGTTTGCGGGCTAATAAGTGGGCGGTCATGGCCCTTCCGTAACAAAAACCGATCTCACCGGGGGGTGGGTCGTATTTGCTTAGCTTTTCAAGCGAGGCCACCGGATGGTCGGTTACCTCTTTCAGAAGGGCAATCCTCTCGTCACGGCTCATTCCAATTTTAGTTTCTGGACTCCGCAGTTCGATGTCGTCGTACCGTTGTTGAATCTCTTTTTGGTCTAAACCCCAAGCAGACTGGGCCACAACCAAGATCGAAAGAATAAAAAATTTCATCGCGAGTCCCTTCTCACTGTGTCAGTGTGCAAATTGTGAGCGAGTCACCAAAACCAATGTTTCTAAACCAATCTGAGTTGGCTTCGCTAATTGCCTTAGCCGCCGACACTTTTTCAACCGTAGCGCAATCGCATCAAAACGACGCGCTCGCACCCCTTCCTTCGTTAACAGAAGTAAAAGGGCGGCTGGCGGCTTTCACCTTTGCGGCCGAGTGCGATGATAAAGCACTTCTGCGCTGGACCGCCGAGCAGCTTTGCGGTTTCGATTTCAATTTGAGCGACCCCAATTATTTTGGTGTGTTTAATCCCAACCCCTCAGCCATGGGCGTGGTGGGTGACTTTTTTGCTAGCGCCCGCAACTCTCAGTTGGCCTCTGCGGTAAGCAGCCCTTTCGGAGTGGTAGTTGAAGATCATTTAATTAAGTTTTTTGCCAAACACTTGCGCCTCGATGGTCCCGAATCGGGAGGCATTTTCACAAGCGGTGGCACCGAAGCCAATTACTCCGCCGTGCTCTGTGCCTTGGCCGAGCGTTTCCCTGAATTTGAAGAGGGCGGCTTACGGGCGATTTCTGGGCTGCCGCGAATCTATGTGTCTAGCGAAACCCACCACTCGTTTTTGAAAGCCGCCAAAATGGTGGGCCTCGGGTTAGCGGCGATCGTAGAGCTGCCGGTTACTCCGGATTTGAAATTCGACATTGCGGCCCTTCGCGTTCAGATTTCTCAAGATCGGTTGCAGGGTAATATTCCCCTTTTGATTGTTGGAACCTTGGGCTCCACCAGCGCGGGGGTCATCGATGACTTGTCGGGGCTGGCCTCGTTGGCGACCCAAGAAAAATGCTGGTTTCACGTCGACGCGGCATGGGGGGGAGCGGCTTGCTTGTTACCGGAATTTGCCGCCCTTTTCGACGGGTGCCAAACCGCTGATTCACTTACCCTGGACGCCCACAAGTGGCTTAACGTGCCGATGACGGCGGGAATGTTTTTTTGTCGACGAAATAGGGTCTTAGAAAAAGCATTTCGAGTTACCGCTAGTCCCTACATGCCAACGGATTCTGAGGACGTGGCCCCGCCTTATCACCGATCAATGGGGTGGTCTCGGCGGTTCATCGGCTTGAAATTATTTCTGTCGTTAGCTTCGGCCGGTGTGCCCGGATACCAGAGAGTGTTGCGCCAGCAAATTGAAATGGGGCGAGAGCTGCGAAAAAAACTGAGCGCCGCCGGATGGCATTTAGAAAACGAAACCCCCCTGCCGGTAGTCTGCTTTTCGGATGAAAGGGCGAGCGCCGGTGAAGTGGCGAAAGCGGTAGCGGCGGCAGGAAAAGCGTGGGTGACGACCACCCAACTCACTCACCACGGAAAAACAGTTTTACGCGCCGGCATTTCGAACGGGCTTACTGGTTTAGAGCACTTAACCATGTTGATTGAGCAGCTTGAGTTAGCCCGCGCGAAAGCGGCGAAAGCTTAAGAACTCTATCGAATGGCGGGTTGAACCCGCCTTAATCAGATCGGCTACCACCTCGCCGATGACCGGCGTGAATTTGAAGGCATGCCCCGATCCCCCGGTGGCCACCACCACATTGGCGTGCTGGGGGTGACGATCCAGAATAAAATCTTCATCCGGCGTAAGGGTATAAAAGCACATTTTCTCTTTACTGTGGATTGGCGACACTCCCGGAAGAAAGCGCTCGATAATGGCGGCCATCTCTTTTTTAGAAGACTCGGGAATAAGCGGACTGACCGCGCTTGGATTTTCAACGTCATCGACCGGTTTATAGGCCGCGAGTTTAATGCCCCATTCAGACTGGCTCGGAAAGCCGTAATAAAAGTCTTGCGGCAGATCGAAAGCGTAGCACGGAATTTTTTCGTAGCGGTTTGACGCGGCAAACCACATTTGAGGAGCCCGCCGCGGGCGTAACCTAACCCGGTCTGTCTTTAGCCATTGGGCGCTCCATCCGCCGGTGGTAAGTACCAAGCTTTTGGCTTCGTAAGTCTCTTTTTCTGTGGTGACTTCAACTCCACCGTTGGTGGCCCTCCATCCTTGCAACCCCTCTTCGCCATGTAGTTCAGCGCCATCTTCAACGGCGAAAAGGCGCAAAGCCTCGAGTGAAAGCTCAACGTCAGCGTAGCCCGCTTCGGGTTCTAGAGTTCCTTCAAACGTACTGGGGATGGAAAACGGGTAGCGTTTTCCAGCCTGATCGGCGGTTAAAAACTCGAGTGGAATTTTAAAGGCCTGACCGGCCGTGCGAATGCGATCGGCAAGTCGACTACTCCCTTTTTCGCCAAAGACCACCAATCCGACGCGGTGAAACAGCTCGCGTCCGGATCGCTCTCCCAACGCATCCCACAAGGGGTAGGCGGCATTTAGCAGCGGAATATAATCGTTTTTTTCAAAGTACGCGCGGCGAACGATACGACGTTGGCCGTTGCTACTTCCCCGATCATGACCCAACGAAAACTGTTCTAACCCCAGAACCGAAAGGCCTCGCTTGGCTAACGAGTAAACCGAAGCCGAACCCATGGCCCCTAATCCCGCAACAATCACATCGTATTGTTTCACGCGGTAGCCTCCGGAGCAGACTTGAGAGTGTACGTAAGCCATTCGCTCTTTTCGGCGGGAAGAGAATCGTAAAGTCGCTGAGCGGCCTGATTCTCCTTTTGCGTTAACCACTCTAGCGTTGATAATCCGCGCTCTTTCGCAAGCTCTTGGCAGCGCTTTATCAGTTGCCGGCCGATTCCCTGGCCGCGGAATTCAGGCAAAGTATAAAGGTCATTGAGCATGCAGTAAGTTCGGGCGCTTAAAGATGAGGGAAGAAAATAGAGGGTGGCAAAGCCAATCACCCGATCTTCAGGGGTTAGCGCCACAAATTGCACCGCCAGTTCTGGCTGTTCGAGCAAATCCGAAAAGAAGTTGAGATTGCGGTCTGGATTGGGCTCCATGCCATAAAAACGCTGGTAGTTGGCGATGAGGGGCATCATTTTTGGAAGCAGGGCTAAGGATGCGGGCGCGATACGAATCATGACGCCGGTCTAACACAGAACGGCGCGCTTTTCACAGGGGAGGCTCTTTGGCGATGCGAGTCTAACCCTCAAAAGCGGGGCTCGGCGTGCGGAAGATGTTACAATAATAAAACTCCCCCATGCGCCTTTTACATCCCATCACCGCCGTATTTCTTATTAGTTCATGGTTAGGCTACGCGGCCGCGGCCGCCGAACTTGATGTTAGCGATATCAAAGTGGCTCTGGTCAATGACGATGGCCGGGCCATCAAGACGTTTGCCATGCCTTCAAATCCGAGTGACCGTAATTTGTTCTTTCGTTTCAGCATTGACCCACGCTACGCGGGTTACAAACGTGCGGTTATCGAAATTGCCGACAAAGAAAAATCGATTGGCGTAACGATTGACGTCGGTTCGACGCCTAGGTCGGTCATCACTTGGAACGGTGAGTTCTCGGGGCGAAAAGAGATTGAACCGGGCACTCACTATTTAGTGCGCGGCATACTGTACTTAAAAAACGGGAAGTCACTTTCTTCGGCTTGGAGCCCTTTTAACGTTAAAAAGAGAAGCGTCTATGACGAAGCTAAAAGGGTGAGGCAGACGACTCTTTCGCTATACGTTTTGCCCAATGGCGCCGTGCATTCGATGCTGCTGCTAACCAAATCTCAGAAGGCCTTCAATTTTCCTAATGTATACGGCGATGTTCAGCTAATTTACGAAAATACACACACGCTGATGTTGAAAATAGAGGCGTCTTCGAACTTGTTGTTCGGTATCAAGCCTACTGCCGACGGCTATTTTTACTCTGACATCTCGTTCTTTTACAAATACCGACTGCTGGGCAGTCCGGTGCGCACGCCCAGCTTTCCCCCTGAAGATCCCACTGGCCGTGGAAAGAAATTTAACTTTGAAAACGCCCCGCGACTCTACGGCGATGGCCTAAATACCGAAGTGGGGTTCCGTCTTTTTTCTACCACTCTGCGCGGGGCCGGCAATGCGCCGTTAGACTCAGAAGTGCCCCGTTATATCGAAGGCGCGGCGGCCGTATTTTGGGCAGATTACAACATCGATCCGCTGCGCTTCTACATTTCGGGTGAGTTGGGCTATTCCGTATTCGCGGGCAAAATGATTTCGGCGGTCGGCGACTTTTCCGTGGTTTACACCAGGCTCGCCAGTTTCGCGCCCGGCCTTCAAGTCCGAGCCCAAGTCTTTTCGGGAAATTCTCAACCCGATGAGTTTTCGGGGACCACCACCGAAACCCCAATCACGACCGCCTTGGTTACAATGGGGGTCGTTCTCAAGTTCAAGTTGTAGTGGTAGCTTGGGCCAGTGAAAAAACTCAAGGTTTGTATTGTGCACGACACCCAGCTGCCGGTGCTCAAGTACGGCGGTACTGAACGCGTATTGGGCTGGCTGGCCAAAGGGCTTACCGAACTGGGTGTCAGCGTTACTCTGGCGTGCCGAAAAGGCTCGCACTTGGCGCCGCTAAACGTTTTAGGAATTGATTTTTCAAAACCGCTCGTTCCTCAGCTTCCCCCCGCCGATTTGTACCATTTTTTTGCGACTCCCAAAGAGGCGATAGAAATGCCGCACCTGGTTACCATTCAAGGGAATGGCAAAAGCGGCGAGGTGTTTTTGAATAACACCGTATTTCTTTGTCGCAATCACGCCGAACGGCACGGCGCTACGGCCTATGTGCCCAATGGATTAGATCCCAGTGAGTCTATCTACTCCGAAAAAAAATGTCGCGATTTGCTGTTTCTCGCCAAAGCATCCTGGCGGGTGAAAAACGTAAAAGGGGCGATACGCATTGCACGGCAGGCCCAACGACCGCTACAGATCTTAGGTGGAAATCACCTGATGGCTCCATGGTATCGACTGCAAAGAATTTATTGGCGGGGGATGGTCGGCGGAGCGGCCAAATCCGAAACGGTTGCCGCTTCGGCCGGTTTGCTTTTTCCTGTGGTGTGGCACGAGCCATTTGGCATCGCCGTCATTGAGGCATTGGTATCGGGAACCCCGGTATTGGGCACTCCGTTTGGTTCGTTGCCGGAGCTTATCCCCCCGCACGTCGGGCAGATTTGCCGCTCCGAAAGCGAATTTGTTGAGGCGGCGGCGAATCTTGGCCGTTTTTCACCGAAGGCCTGCCGCGAATGGGTCTTAACCAATTTTGATTATCGGTTAATGGCGAAACGGTATGTAGAAAAATACGAGCAGGTTTTAGCGGGAGAGACTTTGAATCTAGCTACGCCCGTAACGCGGCAGCTGGCTGAGCAAGGGTGCGCCCTTCCTCGGTGAAGTAGCAAAGATCTACCCACTTCAATTTTCTCTCCGCTTCGCTATAAATCTGGCAGCGCGGTATGGGGCCGGCGTATAGGTGAACGCTTACCGCAGTTTCGTTCGAGGCATTGGCGATCGAGTGAACTCCCATTTCGTCGTCGATGTAGGCTAGGTCACCCGCCGTGCGAGTTTCGGTGCTGCCCTGGCAATTCAAGCCTTTGCATTGGGGGGTCGGAAAGTCGTAGTTGCGAAAAGTGAGGGTACCCTTCATCAGCCACATCCAACAGCGAGAGCTGGCGTGATCATGAATTGGCGTAAAGTGGCGTGGCTGCCAAGTCAGCACGATCAGTTCGTAGTTTTGGTTTTTGCTGACCAAGTTTCGGCCGTAAGTGTCTTCTCTGAAGAAAGTAAAAGGGGCAAAGGCGTCGGGAGCAAAAGTACGCTTTTTAAGGAAGCGACTCGTTGCGTCACCTTGAAATTCAGTTGCGTCCTGGCTGTTCAAAAACTGGAGAAATTCTTGAAGTTTGACAGGGTTCACAGGGCTAGTAATAAAGTTAGCACAGATTTTTAGGGAGTCGAGACTACCCTTTAATATAACGAGGAAAAACATGGCGAAGCACGGTTACACTCAAGAACTTTTGGTCCTTCCTTTTGATCACAGAGCGTCATTTCAAGAAAAGATGTTTGGGATTTTTGGTAAGCCCACTCCGGAACAAGTAAAAATGATCAGCTCCTACAAAACGCTGATCTACGAAGGCTTTACGAAAGC
>JAYSWN010000154.1:0-3453 GCA_043718025.1 Pseudomonadota bacterium | reverse complement strand
GGCGGGGCGGACGGGACTCGAACCCGTGACCTCCTGCGTGACAGGCAGGCGTTATAACCAACTTAACTACCGCCCCCACCGAGAAGGGGCCACCTTATGGTTTAGGGCACAGGCTGTCAATTTGAGTTTAGCCTCTGGGGTGGCTGATTTTTAGCTAAAATCCCCGGGGGGTTACGGAACGAAGGTCTCTTGTTCCACTTCACCATTCGGCTTAGGTTTGCCGTAAATATCGACCTTGGCCACGACCGGAATCAGCCCAAGGCTCGAAGTCGTGATGTAGAGTCGGTCGAGCTGCGTTTCAACGTCGTTGATCAAGGTAAATGCCGTGGCAGTATAGGCCCCCGCCGCCCCACTCCGCCTCACCACAATCTTGCGCCCTTTAAATGCTTTTAGCGTAAACACAATCTCGGCCTCATTCGACTTCTCGACGGCTACCCCGTAGGCACGCTGTTTCTCAATGGCGTTGAGCGGCGTAATGCTGCCATCCTTCGCCTTCATCACCCAGTAAACTTTGATGGGGTCTTTCTCCGTAAAACCGTTGGGCGTCATTCGCGCTTCATAAATCAATTCGTTGGCGTTTTCGATGCGCTGGATATTAAAAAGCCGCACCACCGCTTCTTTTTTATTGGGTTCAACCGCGTGACTCATTAATAGAGGCAGCCCTAAGAGAAAAGGGACCAGTGCAAATTTCATAAAGGCAATTCTACCCCAATACCCGAGCATCGTCCTAAAGCCGTCCGCCGCGGTTTCATTGACGCCAACCCTGTCGTATTCGCCGAGTCTCCAGCCCAATCGTGGCATATACGTTGCTCTTAAATTGGGCATTCGATGCTAAGTCGCTGAAAAGTGACCCAGGTGGCGGCCTAGTGCCGTCAATTGTCCGCCGGTTAACCCGAGGAGACGACAGTGAAACGCGCAGTGAAGGTCCGAAAAAATGCTCCGCCCAAAAGTTTTTGGAGGCAGCTCACCAGTCCACTCTATGTCTTCATGGTGCTGGTGCTCACATTCGGCCTTTCCACGGTGGGCCGCGCCGCCGAAACCATTAAAAAGACCATTCGCTCAAAGCGCAAAAACCTTAAAGAAACTTACTCGGCGCTTCTGGCCTCGCGCGCCATGGCCTATTTTCAACCGATCTGGGTCGCCGATTCCTCTAAAGACTTGCCGGCCCCAATGCCGGCCCTCGGTCAAATTTTACAAGACTCCGAAAACCGAATTGAAAATGAATTTGATGTTCCCGCTAAATTGCGCGGACGAGTGGGTTTCTGGTTCGACGTCTACGCCAGGTTCACCAGCCAGTATCGAATCGTGCACGACAAAGACAACCCAGAATTAATTTATGGGTACATGGATTTTCGCCCGCTTTACCGTTCGATGCCCGGTCGTATGGCCCGTGCTCGAGCCTACCAAATTGAACAGCGCGTGCTTAAAGAACTTAAAGATCGCGTGGCCGAGGCTATGGAAATTAGCTCGCCCGCCGAACCCCGACTCACGGCTGAAGAGTCATTGGGAATTAAAAATCTGTTGGCAAAATTTGACATCAAAACCAGTGAAGAGGCGGCCCGTCCCATTCGCCGCATTCGCGCGCAGTCCGGACAAAAAGATGCGTTTCTCAAAGGCCTCCACCGCTCTAAAAAATTGATGCCCGAAATTGAAGCACTCTTTAAAGAAAAAGGGCTTCCCGTGGCACTGGCAAGGCTTCCCTTCGTGGAGTCTTCGTTTAACCCCTCGGCCTTTTCCAAAGTGGGCGCCATGGGCATGTGGCAGTTTATGCCCGCCACCGCAAAGCTATTTGCCCCCCGGGCCAGCCGCCGAGAGCTTGTCGATCCGCTTAAACAGAGTAAAAGCGCGGTCAAGATGTTTACCATTTTAAAAAGTAAATTTGCCGATTGGGGCCTTGCCGTCACCTCTTACAACTCAGGCGCAGGTCGCGTGCAGCGAATCGCCGAAACTTACCGAGCCCACGATATTGAAGGGCTGCTCGCCCTGCCTATCGAGCGCGGAAAATTAGGTTTTGCCGGAACCAACTTTTATTGTGAGTTTTTAGCCGCGGTGCTGGTTGAGGGGTACCAAGAAAAGATCTTCACCACTTCTGAAATGCAATTGGCCCGACTAAACCTGTCGCGAAAAATTCAATCGCTTTTTGATGTGAAGTCCGCCCAAGATGGCCGCAGCGAACTGCGCCCCGTAGGCGTGGTCACTCCGACTCCCGCCATTCCCATCAATCGAGTGGCGCGCGATAAAAAAGCGGTGGCAAAAAAGGCGAAGCGTTCGACCAGCTCACTGGCCTCGTCGCCGAAAAAACAAAAATCAAACCTGCGTTCATTACGGGCGCAGAATAAGAAAAAAACTTACGCCAACCACTCATCGCGCCGGGGTAAAACTCAAGACCAGCACCGCGCTCGCTCTTCGGCCTAAGCGATTTTTTATTTTTGAATCACCATCATCGTGATCGTGCCGCGTGAAACAACGCGGTCCGATTGGTTTAAGATCGTGACTTCCCAAACGTGGGTTGATTTACCCAGGTGCATCGGCCTGGCGGTGATGGTAAGCACGTCGCCGGGATGGGCAATGGCCAAGTGATTCGCATTCACCTGAATGCCTAAAGTGTTTTTGGCCTCGCCATAAATCGCGCAGCGGGCCGCCACACTCCCCATGGTTTCAATCAACGCCAGTGAGACGCCCCCGTTCATTATGTTGCCCGGGCGTAAATGGCGGTGGTCGACCGTCATCTTGCCCTCTAAATAATCTTCACCCAGCCGGGTGAACTTCAGGCCCAGAATGTCGGCAAAGGCGTTCGGGGTGTGGGTTAGAATTGCTTCGAGCGTTACGTTGGGGGGAAAGATTGTCTTCTTACTCATGGGCCCCACTATACCGGCATAGGCCCGAGGGTGCCAGGCTTTGAAGCGGCCCTAGAAAAGCTAGCCCCCGACCGGTTGGCTGTGGTTGATTAATACGAATGACCGAAAAAAATAAATTTGTGATCTTATTCGATATGGACGGCACTATCGTGGACACTGAACGCACCGCCATGCAAACGTTGGTGCGTTACTTCGCACGTTATCGGCACACGCTTTCGGTTACCGACCTTGCCTATTTGGTGGGCCGCCCTTGGGCCAATGCGGTTCACTTTTTGCTGGAGCAGTACCCGATCGCTAAGTCTCCGACCGAGGTCGAAACTGAGCTATTGGTCGAATACCGGGCCAACTTCGCACTTCATATGGAGGTGATTCCGGGCGTGGTGGAGTCGATCCGAGATTTGGCCAAAAACTTCCACTTAGGCCTGGTATCTGGCTCTCGTCGCCAAGACATCGAAACGATTTTGGCGGCGTTAAACGTGCGTGATCAGTTTACGCAGGTGTTGGGCTACGAAGATTACGCAAAAGGAAAACCGTCTCCGATCCCGTATTTGGATGCGCTTAAGTTGTTTGGCATCACCGCCGAAAAGGCCTTGGT
>JAYSWN010000153.1:0-8682 GCA_043718025.1 Pseudomonadota bacterium | reverse complement strand
GGCCGCCACAGACCAGTTCTAAACGGCAGAGAATTTTTAATGTTCCATTTAATAACGTCGGTGGAACTTTCAAATTCTCGACCATTGCATCGTGATTTCTTTTTCTGGCGTCGCCGCCTTCAAGTCGCCTCTGAATTTTGCTTCGTTGAATCTTTAGGAAGGGCACCATCCAACGAAAAAAACCGTACTCTTGAACATTTATCCCTACTCTGATGATTCCCACGTTGATCGTCACGTCTCATGTCCTTTCTCGCATCGACATGACGCGGGTGCTTGGGCACAAAAAATCTTACGCGACCCCGTTTATTGTAACCTCTGGTATAATTGGGTGTTCCCTGGGACCTTTCCCAGTCGACAAACCCT
Source organism: Pseudomonadota bacterium (assembly GCA_043718025.1). Classification (GTDB taxonomy): domain Bacteria; phylum Bdellovibrionota; class FAC87; order UBA2466; family UBA2466; genus JBGSST01. The sequence continues at coordinate 8,319 of JAYSWN010000153.1, read as the reverse complement.
ACCCCTTTTAATTGGAGTTCCCCCATGTCGGTGGCCATCGTAACCGGGTCCTCGGGATTAGTTGGCAGTGAGACCGCTCGCTTTTTCCACGGGCAGGGGCTTCGGGTCATTGGCATAGACAACGATTCAAGGCGTTACTTCTTCGGGGAGGAGGGTTCTACCGCTTGGTGCACCGCGGATCTAAAACGGACCCTCAAAAACTTTGAGCACCAGAACCTGGACATCCGGGATCAGGAGAAGGTTTTCGCGTTGTTCAAAAAATTTGCGGGACAAATCTCGTTGGTCGTTCACGCTGCGGCGCAGCCGAGCCATGACTGGGCGGCCAAAGAGCCCCTGACCGACTTCACCATCAACGCCTTCGGTACGCAGATAATGCTGGAGGCTACGCGCCTTTTTGCCCCCGACGCGGTTTTCATTTTGACCTCCACCAACAAAGTCTACGGCGACACGCCCAATCTTTTGCCACTCACCGAAAGTAAAACCCGCTGGGAGGTCAAAGAGTCCCACCGGTATTTCGAGCGGGGCATCGACGAGACCATGAGCATTGACCAGACCAAGCATAGTTTGTTCGGGGCCAACAAGTTGAGCGCCGACGTGTTGGCCCAGGAATATGGACGTTATTTTGGTCTAAAGACCGGCATTTTCCGAGGAGGTTGTCTAACCGGACCCGCCCATTCCGGCGTGGCGCTGCACGGTTTTTTGTCCTACCTCGTTCGATGTGCACTGACTAAAACTAAGTACACTATCCATGGTTACCAAGGGAAACAGGTGCGGGATAACATCCATTCTCTCGACCTAGTGAACGCCTTTTGGCAGTTCTTTAAGAAGCCGCGCGCCGGCGAGGTTTACAATCTTGGCGGTTCCCGCAGTAACAGCTGCTCTATTCTCGAAGCGATTCACGAAATTGAAAAGCTGAGTGGATCCGCCGTTGAATATTCCATCACCGATTCTGCGCGCGCCGGCGACCACATCTGGTGGATAACGGACGTGAGTAAATTCCGGTCTCACTATCCGGAATGGAAACTCGCCCATAGCCTGACTTCGATTTTGGAGGAGATCATCGAAGCCACCAATAACCGGACTTCAGAAAGCAAAGCGGCCTAATATGCAGAATGCGATCAAATTCAGGCCAAAGTCCCCCACCTCCTCCTATCAGCGGCAAAGCTACCATCCCTCCGTGGTCCAATATTTCGATAAGTTGGCCGATAACTTCGAGAAATGGTCGAAGAAGACGGCCTTCAACGTAAATCACGTGATCGACCTGCTGCAGAGCACGATTCCTTCCGGTAAGAAGATTCTTTTATTTGGCTGCCTCAGCCCACGCATTCCGGAAGCGCTGAACCCCGCGTTGTGCGTGGTGGCAGAGGTCAGTCAAAAAATGACGGAAGCCCTTTCCCGGAATAGCCAAAACCCGAATGTCTCGTACGTTTGCTCTGCACCGGAGAGTTTTCAATCTAAAGAAAAGTTCGATTACATAATCTCCTTGAGTCAGTCGGACTACGCCGATGACCTGTCCGTCCTTACCGAAAGCATTAAACGGCTCGCTCACCCGGATACAAAGATTATTCTTTCCATGGTGAATCCGATCTGGCATCCGGTGCTCCGATTTGTTTCATTTGTCGGAATTCGCATGCCGGATTTCAAGCGGAATTTGATTTCCCAAGACGCCCTGACCACCATTCTGGAAATCAAAAACTTTCATGTGAAGCAGTCGTTCCGCCGGCTCCTCATCCCCCGAAATATTCCCCTGCTCAGCTCTTTCACGAATCGATTTATCGCACGGCTACCTTGGATTAACTCGCTTTGCCTCATTCAGTACCTCGTGCTTCAAATTCGACCCGCGTTAGAAAAGCAAAGCTTGTCCTGCTCCGTGATCGTTCCCTGCTTCAACGAGGAGGGGAACGTGGAGGAGTGTGCCCTACGCGTACCGATCATGGGTAAGTTCACCGAAGTGATCGTGGTTGATGACGGATCAACCGATCGCACGTTGGCGCTAGCGCGGGAATTGGAAGCCAAGTTTAAGCATATTCGCGCCGTGGCCATGCTGCAAAATGGCGGCAAAGGCTCGGCCGTCATGGCCGGAATCAGAGCCGCCAAGGGTGATGTGGTGATGATCCTCGATGCCGATATGACCGTGCCCCCGGAAGAGCTGGTCGATTTTTTTGAGGCCATTGAGGTAGGGGCGGCGGACTTTGTTTCGGGCACCCGCTTTGTCTATCCCATGGAGAACGAGGCAATGCGGTTTGCCAACTATTTAGGAAATGTTCTGTTCTCCAAGTTGGTGGAGATCGTGATCGGTTCACCGTGCACGGATACGCTTTGCGGAACCAAAGTCATGCGCAGGAAAGACTTTTTGGACATGCGCCTTGAGGATTCAAGGTGGGGCGACTTTGATTTTATTTTTCATGCTGCGAAGTTGAAGCTACGTAGTTTGCAAATCCCGGTACACTACAAACAACGCATGGCCGGGACCTCCAAAATGAAAGCCTTCACGGCGGGCGTCCGATTCTTGGCGCTGGTTTTCAGAAAGTGGAAGGCCTTACCCTAGGTGCCTACCGCGTATCAAAAATCGTATGGGTTGGATAAAACCGATCGAATAGAAACAATTCGGTCGACCATCAAGAGGAAGGGCGCCCTGAATCGCTTTTACCGCGCCGCCTATTTGCGTTTTTTGGAGGCGATAAAGACCGGTCCCCAGCAAGGGACGATTTTGGAGATAGGAAGTGGGGGCGGATTTCTTAAGGAGCTGGAACCCAATGTTATCACCAGTGACCTTCTCCCTTATCCCGGTCTAGATCGACAGGTTGACGCTACCCAGATGAATTTCCCCGACGCCAGCCTACGCGCGATTTTCATGCTTCACGTCTTTCATCACATCCCGGACGTGGAACGCTTTGCCCGCGAGGCCCAGCGTTGTCTTATGCCCGGGGGAAAAATCTTCATGGTCGACCATTACCCGGGGGTATTGACGCGCCTGGTTTTGAAGTATCTCCACCATGAGCCTTTCGATTCCCAAACCGAAAGCTGGCGGTTTGATTCCTCCGGACCACTTTCGGGTGGCAATACCGCCTTAGCGTGGATTGTATTTGAACGAGATCGGGATAAGTTTTTGAACGCGTTTCCCCAACTTCAGATCGCCAATATTCACCTGCATGGCACCCTCATTTATTGGCTGACGGGGGGACTTAAACCCGTCTCGGTGATTCCCGGCTGGGCCTACCCCTGGGTGGAGGCGATTGAAAATTGGTTTTGCCGTTTATCGAAACAGTGGGCTGGGGCAGTCGATATTGAAATTGTCCGTCGTTAACCCGGAAAAAGGAATGCTTACGTGAATGCCCCCCGCCAACGCTCGAAAGAGGCCTTCTCCCGATCGGGAGTCGGGGTGTCACTTTTTACGTCCGCCTATAGAGCGGTCAGTCGAACTGGAATTACGGAACTCCCGTGGTTGATGCGGCTCCTAGAGCCATTGTTTTTTTTCTATAAACGCTACCTAGAAGACCCGTTTTATGTTCTGGCTCAGAAGCACCCAGAGTTGTTCGCCAACGGTCACATTCTGGATGTGGGGGCCAATATTGGTTATACCGCCTCCGTCTTTTCGGAAGCCGCCAGCCCGGGGTTCAACGTATTCGCTTTTGAGCCTGAGGTGGGCACTTTCGCCCAGCTCGCGAAACGGGCTCTAAAGAAAACGCCGCGGCGGAACCTGCAGGTTTTTCATATGGCGGTGGGGGCCCAGTGCGGGTCGGTGGATCTTTGGCGGAACCCGCAGCATCAAGCCGATCACCGTATTGCCACCAGTGAGTTTCGTAAGCAAATTGCTTCGGAAAAGACCAGCACCGTGGCATTGACCTCGCTCGATGATTTTTGTGAGAAGCACGCTATATGGCCGGTGAGTTTCATTAAGATTGATGTTCAAGGCTATGAGTTTCCTGTTTGTGAGGGAATGCAGAAAGTTTTAGCCGCTAATCCACGCTCTTGCGTCGCTTTTGAATATCACCTGAAATCCATGACCGACCTAGGCATTCCTCCGATGGCATTACTCGATTTCTTTTTCTCCAGAAAATTTGAAATAGTTACGGTCGGACGAAGGGGAAACTTGGTGCCGTGCACTAAGGAATATTTGCTGGGGCTAGTCAAGGATCACGAATACGTTGACGTCTTATGCCTACCCCGAAATGCGGTGAATTTGAAATGAACGCCACTGGAAATTCCAAATTCTGGTACGCGGTAATTGGACTGCTATTGCTCATGGCGATCAATATTTGGGTCGCCTCGGGCACGCTGGCGCCATACGGCGCTACCTATCTGGAGCACGGCACCCACGGCCCCTGCCACTACATCGTAAACATAGATCACGACCATTTCGAAGCCGTCTATCGGCTACTGCGCGGGGATGGGAATTATGCGTTCAGCGTGGTATTGAGGCGCCCCCTGTTCTATTTGTTTGCTTACCCGTTCATGGCGATACTTGGTTTTGATCACGGTGGGTTTTGGGCGAGCCTGTTTTTGCATATGGCTTGCGCCTATCTGTTTTGCCGTTTTTTAGTAAAGCGGGAGGGCGAAACCGCAAGTCTAATTGCGTTGGCGCTCTTAGCGGCCTACCCGGGAATCACTTATTGGGCCGCGCTTCCTTACTCCTACTCGGCCATTGTCCCATGCACGCTCTTACTTTTCCTTTGCCTGACGCGATTAGTGGAAACCGAAAACAATTGGGAGACTCTCCTCCTCTCCGCCGCGATGGGGGTGCTTTTCTTGGGCTACGATCTTTTGCCATTTTTTGGTGGATCGGCCGCGGCCCTACTATGGCTGAGGGGGCGGGCCAAGTGGATTCTACCCGCCCTTGGTTTAATGGCATTGCCTCTGCTATGCGTAATTCTCTACTTGAGTTTTGGGCTCAAGTTGCCGCTCAAGAACGCAAACACCGTAATGTACCCTGAGATTATTTTTGCCTATCTGCACCCGGGGGATCTTAGAGTTTGGTTCGACGCACTGGTAAAGCTTCCGATCTATTACGGGAGAGTTTTTCTGTTTAGTAATTTTTTGTGGCTGCCCCTGCTTTTTATTTCTAGCTGGGGGCTTGCGCGAGCCTCCAAGATGGCTCAGTTAACCGCGGTGGAGATTGCCCTCATCGTTTCGACAATCGGAATTTTCTTGTTTATTAATGTGTCTCCTCCGCATCCCGGAGGCTGGCAACTCGCCGGCACCTTGTTCACGAGAATTTACCAACCGGTCTTTGTCGCGTTCCTGGTGTTTATCGGCCGCGCCGGCGCCCGCTTTTTGGCCAAAAAAACTCTGCGCCCGGTATTCCTAAGTTTGCTGGTGGTAACGCTGTTGGGGAATTTAGTGATTATCTGGGGACCGCTACTCAACCTTAAGCACGGGGAGTGGGCCTATAACCATTTCTATCCCCACGCCCCCATCGGTAGCATGCAAGAAAACTTAGATAAACACGGACGGCGCCCTTTGGGCTTTTGCAAATAAAACGCGAAGCTTTGAAGCCATTGATATTTTCCTAAGAGAGTGGGGAAGGGTCAGGAAAGAAATCTGATGATGAGAGAAAGTATTCTTGGTGTAATAATAAATCAATACGACTTCGATTTCAAAAGAGAAGCCTAAGTTACTCCCCCATGTCAAAACCCCGGTCTTATCTCTCCCCCCTTTCGCTGCTATTAATTGGCACGGTGCTTCTACGTCTCGCGTTGTGCTTAATGGGCGGGCAGCGCTTCTGGATAGACGAAATTCGCTACGAACGCGCCTTTGCCGTGCTATCTGATTTGAGAATTTATGGAATTGGCTCGGGCCTGCGTACTCTTTTCAGCCACGTTGACCACATGGGCTTTACGGGACTGAGCGTTCCGCTGGTCTTTGTGCAGGTGCAGTTAAATCGCCGGCTGGCCATTCCGGTGGCCTCGACCTACTGGCTGGCCAGCTTTCTAATCTCGCTATCCTCGATTGGTGTCATTCTACTGACCCACCGGATCGCGCTCATGCTGAAGGCTTCGCCAAGGGAGGCGCTGTACTCGGCACTCTTTGTCAGCGCGAGCAGCGTGCTATTTTATTTTTCTCGCCACTTGGTACCTTACGATTTAGCGCTACTATTCCTGCTGTGCTTTACGGCGTGCGGCCTGGCCGATGAATGCCCCTGGAAAGTTGGATTGCTGGCCGGAGGGTTTGCGGTGCTCACCTTCCTTACTTACAACGGAAATTGGGTTTATCTCGGCGCCATCGGCGCGGCTTGCTTAGCCCGCGACCTGTCCGCCGATAGGTTTGCCTGGAAAAAATATGCCGCATTTCTCCTGGTTTGGGTGGGCAGTTTCCTTTTGCTCGAAGGGCTCTTCCACCGCCTACTTCACCACGGATTTCTCTCGGCGCTAGGCCAGTTCAGCACCACCGTCGTACAGGGAGATGCGCATGAAGGGTGGTCGCTTGGCTTCGCCTATTTTTGGCAAGCCGAGGGTCTGCTCTCCCTGCTTTGGCTTGCTTCGGTATTGGCGCTGCCCTTTGTGCTGCGAACCGCGGACAAAGAAACCCGCGTCCGCTCCCTGTTTCTGCTCGGAGTGATTTTTATTTCATACGGCGCGCTGGTGCTATTCGCTAATGGACTGGGCAAGTTTGTGGTGTACGCCCGTTCCCTTCGCCCCTTCATTCCCTTTTTCGCCATGGCGGTGGCCTTTTGGCTGGCGAGGCTGGAAGCGGACACGCGCCTCCGTCGAATGGTTCCGCTGTTCCTTGGGGTTTGCGCCGTAATCACCTTGCTGCATTTCTATTCCGCTTTTCGACTCACCTATCCCGATGATTTCGAGCGGGCCGCGCGGTCGCGGAACCTTCCCTTTGGCCTATTCACCACAATCGCCACCCCGGACTCGGCGCCCCACGGTGGAGCCTGCGCCCCGGGGTCTCCGTGGTTACTAGTCAATGCGCAACGGCACTTTTATCCACCGCAGGGGCTCATTCCCCTCCCCGCGGGCCGTTCGGAATTCACCAAACCTCATCCTTTGGCGTTTATCCCTTACCAGTACGAAGGCTATTCACCGGAGGAGCGAAAAATTTTGCGCGCGGGCGATTTGGCCATGCGCTGGCACAAAGTGGATCTATGCCCAGCGAATTAATGTCACCCCGACTTTGCGTATGACTCGCCCTCTTTCGAAATGCTTACGGAAAGAAACCACGCCACAACTAAAGCCGTGATGCGTGCCGGGCGTGTCGCTTTCATGGCACGGCGCCCCGGTTTTTTGCCGTATCCAGACGGTTCGCGCGCTCTCGCGTGGCCGGTCCCGCTTTAGCCGATGCGAATCAGGTGCGGCCGCTTGAACTTCTCGAGGATGTTTTTCAGGCGACGCTGAAACGAGCGAAAATGCTGTGTCCTGGCTCTCATGGATTTCGATTCAAGGGAAATCTTTTAGCCCTTGATTCCACGATAATTGAGCTGTGCTTGTCGTTGAGTCCGTGGGCGAACTTCAGGAAAGGTACTGCTGCCGTCAAACTGCATACCGCGATAGATTTGGCAGGTGATGTTCCTGACTTCTTCGTTGTCACTGAAGCGCTTCGTCATGACGTGCCCATTGTACGAGCGAATTTCACTTTTAAAAAGGGAACGACGGTCCTGTTGGATCGCGGCTACTGGAGTGCCGCATGGGTATCTGAGCTCAATGAATCCGGGGTCTTCTTCGTAACTCGCGCCAGACGAAACAACCGATTTAAGGTCGATGAGAGTCGCAAGACTGACCGGACACGAGGCTATCTTTGTGACCAAATCGTTTATCAAAAACGTATGGGACGGGTGTACAACCCAGTTTATCGGGGCCGGTTGCGCAGAATAAGTTTTCGCGACCCGGACACGGGAAAGAAGCTCATCTTCATCACGAACCGGTTTGACCTTGCTACACCCACCATCTGCGCGCTGTACAAAGCCCGGTGGAAAGTCGAACTTTTCTTCAAGACTTTGAAACAACATCTGCGAGTGAAGAAATTTCTCGGAACCAGCGCCCACGCTGTGAAAGCACAGATTTACGTCGCTCTAATTGCCTACTTACTCGTGCAGATCGTTCGATGGATCGCGAAATCCAGCATCTCTATGCCCGACACCATGGCGGCTATCGGGACGTTGCCCCTGCTGAGAGAGCCGCTAGCTAGGCTCTTGGGTGAACTACCGCGCATAACCCGCCACCCGCCTAGCTCTCAGCTTATACTCAACATCTAAATCGAACCGGACAGCATTGAAGCGGGTACCTTTTTCAGATTTGTGGCCTTACCCCGCATAAACGCCAACGGCTATTTGGGACGCGCCTAAACTATCTTTTGAGAACGGGCCGCCACAGACCA
>JAYSWN010000152.1:0-8701 GCA_043718025.1 Pseudomonadota bacterium | reverse complement strand
CCAGGAGGTTCTGATGAGTCAGCTTGAAACCAAGAATCGCAATTTAGAACTCAGCCGGGATTTTGCAGAGGGAATTATCGACACCCTCCGCGATCCCTTGATCATATTGGACATGAAACTCAACGTCGTTGCCGCGAATGCGTCGTTTTACGAGAAGTTTTTGACTACGCCCGATGAAACCAAGGGGCGGAAAATATACGATCTGAATAATCACAGTTGGAATTTTCCAGAACTTCGGAAGCTGTTAGAGGAAACTCTTCTGGAAAACACCACCTTTCGCGACTTTGTGATCGATCATATGTTTCCGGGACTCGGCCATAGGACTCTGCTACTCAATGGACGGCGAGTTTACGAGAAAGGCGAGGAAACTGAGAAGATTCTCTTGGTCATCGAAGACATTACGTTGCGGCGACGGCAGGAAAAAGCAATGCGCTTTCAGGCGGACGCGCTAAACCGTGTAAATGATGCTGTGATCGCAATTGATAATGATGGGAGCCTTTCCTATTGGAATTCGCGTGCAGAGACGCTGCTTAAAATTCCGACCGATGCGGCCGAGGGAATAAAGCTAGACGATATCTGTACACGTATCGAAAGTGAGTTTACTGGGCTTTTCGCAGTCTCGTCCGAGGATCGGCCGTGGCGCGAGTATCGAATCCGTCTGAAAGAGTCGGACGACGAATACTACCTTGAGTCATCGGCAACGGTTAGCTTGGAGGAAGACGGAAGTACGAGGGGCAGACTGGTAGTGCTTCGTGATGTTACAGCGCGAACCAAAGCGGAGAAGCGTCTTAAGCGGACAAACTCCGAGTTGGAGCTTTTTACTTCCATCGCTTCTCACGATCTCCAAGAGCCCCTGAGGACGGTTACCCTGTATATGGAGCTGCTGGCCAAGTCGTACAAGGGGAAGCTTGGACAGGATGCAGACGAGTACATCGATTTCGCGGTGGGTGGTACGAAGCGAATGAAGGCTTTGTTAGACGATTTGCTTCTTTACGCTCGGTTTCAGGCTGGCGGTGAAAACTTTAAGCGAGTGCCCCTAAATCGAGTCGCCCAAAATGTAGTTCACGATCTTCAAATCGCTATCGAAGAAAGTCATGCTTCCGTTGAAGTGTCCGCCCTTCCCGAAGTGATTGCGGACGAGGCGCAAATGCGCCAGGTGTTTCAAAATCTGATCTCAAACGCCATAAAATATGCGGACAAGAAAAGGTCTCCGGTCATTACGATAGGCGCAGAAAAGAATGCCTCCGATTGGGTAATCTCGATTAAAGACAATGGGGCTGGATTTGACATGGCTCACGCTGAACGCGTCTTTCAGCTGTTTCAAAGACTGGAGGCTCGAACATCCACCTCTGGCACGGGTCTAGGACTGACCATCACAAAGAAGATCATTGAGGCCCACGGAGGTCGAATTTGGGTAGAGTCCATCCCGGGGGTGGGTTCAACCTTCTTCTTCTCGCTTCCCCGGTAGGCTCCAGATGGAAGTATTTGAAATCAATATACTATTCGCGATCTCTCGGAAAGTGGGAATTCCCACTTGATACATTTCCCACTTTTAGCGATAATACGTAAGTGAGGAAAGAAGCCTTGGCAAACCAGACATATCAAAAGGTGAAGACGGTTAGGCCCGACAGCAAAGGGCGCATTACGCTCGGAAAACTGACCAAGGAGTACAGCGGGTACACCATGAAGGAGTCCGCTGATGGGACTATCCTATTAGAGCCCTTGGTCGAACTCCCGGCTCGCGAAGCCTGGCTCTTTAAGAATAAAGAGGCGTTGGCCAGCGTAGAGAAAGGCCTGAAGGAATCCGCAGCCGGAAAAACCAAATCACTGGGCTCCTTCGCCAAGCACCTCGAAGACGACAACGAGTAGAAACGGAAAATGGCCTTCAAGTTACTCTTCACCGATGAAGCCGCCTCGCAACTAAAGGCGCTCGAAAAAGACAAAGGCCTGCAAAAGCGTCTGAAAGCCGTTCGCAAAGCCCTCGCCTACCTAGAGACCAACCCCCGCCACCAGGGTCTGAACACCCACAAGTATTCCTCGCTCCGTGGCTTTAACGGAGAAGAGGTATTCGAAGCCTACGCCGAAAATCAAAACTCCGCTGCCTACCGAATTTTCTGGCACTACGGCCCCGGTAAGACGGTGATTACGATCATCGCCATCACGCCTCATCCCTAGGCTCAAATCAAATTGTGGTGTGGCAGGTGTGTGGGAAGGATGGAGAGAGCTGCTTTACGATGCTGACTGACGCTTTAAGAAGATCACTCGGTTATCGTCGACAGAATCACTCGGTGGTTGATTTTATTATTGTTTCTCGTCGATAGAATGGGAGTTCGATTCCCCCCACCTCCAATTTATTCCCCTAAAGGGGAATAAATTCCTCTACTTACTAATCTCTAATTTCTTCCTGCAAGCACTAACCCCCTAGGGGCCCGAAATTCCCCCCTCTTTGCAAGCACTTGCAAGCAGTCAGCCCCGAAGTCGTTAAGGCTATAGCCTTAAAATAGGCATCTATATTTAAGGTTATAACCTGATTTTCCTATTCACATTTTAAGGCCATAGCCTTAAAATAATACTATGACTAAGAAGCCCTCAAATCAGCGTCTCAAACGCACCCAGCTCGATAAACGATTCGCTCCCTTGCGCAGGACGAACCTCGCCAGCCCCAAATCGGGTTGGATTCGCACAATTCGAACCGCTTTAGGAATGACGGCAACGCAACTTGCGAAGCGTGTCGGCGTCACTCCCCAAAGTATTCAGGACTACGAGGAGGCCGAAGAAGCGGGAACCATTTCGATAGCTACGTTGAAAAAGATCGCAGTTGCGTTGGATTGTGAACCACACGTTGTATTGGTGCCGCGCGAATCCCTGGAAGTCATAATCAAAAAACAGGCCCTGAAGTCAGCAACAAAAATAGTGAATCACGCGGACACCCAAATGAAACTTGAAGCGCAGGGTACCGGAAAAGACTTTAAGAGAAGGCAGATTCAGGAACTGGCGGAAGAGATCGCAAAAGAGATGAGTCGGGAACTCTGGGAAGAATAACATGCCTAAAAAGTTTACTGGCTATATCGCAGGACAAACGCCTCTAGATCCAAATGAGATAGAAGGGCTAATTCCTGACCACATCACTTTATTGAGTGAGTTGAATGAGCTTGAGCAAGCGAACATCACGAACGCGATTCGCAAATACCTGATGGGCCGGACCAAGAACTGGAACCTCGGCGATCCGTTGCTCTTAAAAAAGATCCACGCGGACATGTTTTCTGACATTTGGGAATGGGCAGGTAAATTCCGGAGGACCGAGAAGAACATCGGGGTGGCTCCAGCGCAAATCGCTTCCGAATTCAAGAAGGCCTGCGATGATCTGAATTTCTGGGAAAAAGAGAAAACTTTCGGGATTGATGAGATAGCAATTCGCTACCACCATCGTCTTGTTCAGATTCACCCCTTTCCGAACGGTAATGGCAGATTCTCAAGATTCGTTGCGGACATCCTTTTGAGAAAACACGGATGTAGCGCCCTGAATTGGGGCGGGAGCCTCAATTCAGATGACGAAATTCGGAAACGCTACTTAGCCGCATTGAGAGTTGCCGATAATAATGATTATTCACAACTCATAAGAATCATACGATCCCAAGCAAAATGAATGGCGTTATGTTCTTTCTTCGAAGTAGGCAGCAGTAAATGAGAGGAATTCCTCGGGTCGGTCGAGGAATGACAGATGCCGAGCACCCGGCATCTGAACAACATTAGAAAAGACTTCATCGTAGCCTGAAAGAAGCTCAGGTCGGATGAAATCATTTTCTGCTTTTACGAGCAGGCTCCGCTTTGGAACTCTGGTGAGAGAACTTCGGAAGTCGTACTTACCCATTGATGCAACGACTCTTTCGCATAGCCCGACATCAAACGATCGATACTTAAATTTCAAACGGGTTGGCCAATGTTCACAATAATACTTGGAATAGATCTCCATAAGTGCCACACCGGACTCCCTAGTTTGCAATTTCACTAGAGCACCAATCCGCTCAACGTCCTCGGGACTTATATCAATTTTCACGCGTCCATAAAGTTCTGCTGTTGGAGGGACGGGGTTAATGAATATCAATTCTCGGGCAGGAAAATTTCCCTCTATCATCTTAAGTGCGATTGCCGCACCAAAAGAATGGCCAAGCAATCCGACCGTTCCCTGTTTCAAGCCAAGTGAGGCAATAAAATCGAGCGCGTGGTTCACGGTTTTTAGAAAGTCCGCACGCAAGGGATAGTTCGAATCCTCTCCGCACCCAAACTGGTCAAAAAAATATAAAGTTCGCCATTTCGAGAGGGGAGACAAACCAGCGAGCATATAACTCAATTCAAGTCCCGGCCCTCCGTTCAACAATACTAAAGATGGGCCTTTTCCCATTTTTTCATAGTAGATGCGCCCACTCGGGGTATCGATATTCGACATGATGAGTTCAATTTACTACTACCAAACAGAAACTCCAACTGGAGTCAGAAAATCTCCTGTGAGAGTGAGGTTCAATTCTCCCTCTCTCCAACCATCTGCAAGCAGTTGCAAGCAACGAGAGTGAACTTCAGTGAAAACTGGTGGATCTGGATGAAAGTCGCGACTTAGCAGGTAATTATTATCGTTGATTTTCGCTTTAGTGGTTCTTACACTTAGAAGTGGGAGTTAAAATCCCCCCACCTCCAAAACTTGGATACTGATGATCGGGTCGACATTGGCCCCAAAAAAAGGGTCAAAGCCGTAAATGCCTATGTAAATGTAGAGATAGCGGCCGCTCTTCAATTGTGTTGCCAAATGGATAGGCAGTATTTCGCGCCAGGCGAAGCTTGGATAAGGAGGAATGATTGGATAGGTCATGAAACTTTATATTTCGTCCCAGCTGGTGGAAGTCCAGCCTGATCAAAGTCGTAGCTGGCGGGTCAGTAGCGAGTCTTGCTGGGTGGCGAGTAATCGTCACTCTGAAGCGTAGAATCTTGTGCTATCAACGCGTTCAATTCGGGGCCTTCCGGCCTCACGCTTAAGGAGCGCTTAGATATGTTGCTAAGAATTATCGCTATCGTTTCAATTTTCTTCGGCTTCCAAAACCCTTTAACGGCGAATGCGGCCATTCAGTTATGCGCGGACACGGACAACGCCTACTCTGCGAAATTGGTGGGCACCTGGAAGTTGGATAAAGACTTGTCCCGTCAATTGGGTGCCCCCCTCAATCCCGACAAGAATCCGACCACACTTACGTTTACCAATGAAGCGAAACAATTTGATCACTTTAGCGCGAAGCTGAGAGAGCGTCCTCATGTGTTCGGCGCCTGCGCTTACTTGGCCGGTGTTATGACGGGTGAAACGGAGGTCGACCAACGGTTGTTTAAAGTCTTCTCGTCGCCTTTTGTAGGCGCCCAGGCGAATGGTAACCCCATAGTGGTGTACGACGAACGCGGGTACGCTGGTTCGGGTCCAATTAAGGATGCGCACGTGGGCCACTTTGTAATCGTGAATCCAAATTCGAAAGACCCCAAAAGCGATTTACTCTTCGTCGGTGGCGATCACGCTCACGAAGGCAAAATCATTTATCGCCGTGAGAACTAATTAGTATTTGGTGGTCTACGCGTCAGCGAAAGTGACCTTCAATAGGGATTAGGCGCCTGACTGGAGAAAGCCAATCCGCCTCGGCGACGGTTGACAAAACCACCGCTGTTTGTTAGCCGCAAAAGGTTGCCATTTTGAAGGGAATTCCTATGTTCAGTAATCGGATTATTTCGCTACTTTTATTAGGGTATAGCACCAATATTTTTTGTCAGGAGCCTTTTGCTCCAGCCAGAGGCCGCGGGGTGCAGTCGACATCTTCAACCAGAAACGACATCAGTTCGGAATATGGAACGATCACAGAATTGAAGGGACTTGATGGACCAATCCTTGTTTTGCACGCTAAGTCCAAGATTCTTGAAATTTATTTGCAAAGCCAAGATCAGGACTCAGTAACTGCATTGATTGGCAAAAGTGCTACCATTGTAGGCGAGATTCGGGAAAACAGAATATATGTGCTCAGAGTTGTTGCGGGAACTAAACCGACAGCCGAGGTTGAATCATTGACGCAGTCGCAGCCCACCGCCCGAGCAAACTTCATTTGCGAATTCAAGTCGACATCCCAGTTTCCAGAACCGGATTCTTACGCACGGTCCAGAGTTTACGGCGGTTCCTTTTCATTAGCGACCGAGTCTTCGACTGTATCGGGTGAAAAGAAAAACAGTCTTTACGAAGCCCTAGCCTCTGCCTGTACACGCTGCGCCCCAGGAAACCGATCTCTCGGCCGTATGCAGGGTTATGTCACCACAACCACATGCGAACTGATCAAGTGCATCGATCTGGTCAACGATACGCTCGTGGGTAGCTCAGAGGTTAATGCCATCGTTCCGAGCGGCTGCACGGGTGAGGCATCGCAGCGATTCGCCAGTGAAGGCCAAACCAAACGGCAGCGCGCTATAGCTGAAAATAACGGGACGATCGCGGAGCAACGAGAGGCCATCGACGCGAAGTTTAGAAACGTAGGTCCGCCCGCCGAAATTAGTCCTGGCATCCGAGGCCCCGGCAGTGGCCCCTTCGTCGATTATGGAAAATTCTACCAAGGCAGAAGCTATCCTTCTCATCCAAGCCAGGTTGGTGGAAATTAGCGCTACCGGCCGACTTAGTCCTTACTGTGTCGCCGCGGGGTTGTCTTTGTGCTTGTGCGGGCTATGGCCAATGAGCGGATTGTGAGAAGCCTAGGTCTGGAAGAAAAGCTGAATCGCGCTCAATTGCGCGTCCATCGGAGAGTAAGGAAGAAAATGTTTCGCATCGCCAGTTAGGTAGCACAATTAAGCTAAGCAGCGCGCATCACGCTCACGCAAGCGCTGCCGCGTTGAAAAACGTAGCCGCCGTCGCCTTCGGTTGCAAGGCAAGCCATCACCAGCTCCCATTCGGTTTCCGTCCACGCCCGCCACGCTGACACCAGGCCGTCAATTACGAAAGCAAACGGCGCGATTGGCACCAGCCAGCAACATAAAAAACGCCGCCAACGCCCGGGTTGCCGGATGAGAAAGATAGGGGCGGCCAGCGCCGGTATCCACCCGAACAAACAAATTGCAAACGACGAGAGGCTGCAGAGCAAGGGTTCGGCAATCAGAAATTCGACGTTTGAACGGTGGAAAATACGAAGCAGCTTCACCCTCTCTAAGTGGGGAAGGTGGTGAAAGGTAGCGGAGAGCACCAGCAGGGTTCCTTTGGGCCATTGTCGTGGCAGGGAAAAATCCAACGGGGCGAAGATGGGCGTGATCCTTCCGTAGAGAGAAGGCCACCGTTGGCCGCTGCCCTTACACCGAGTCAGGCGGCGTTCTGGGGCACTTATCGCTCGTAATTAAATTTATAGGGATTAGACGGCTGGCAGAAAATGCCCTTTTCTGCCTATCCATATTTCGGGTTCGATTTCATGCTGATGGTGATGCAGAAGCCTTCAAAGAGATTTTGGGGGCACACCTAAGCGTTACCAACAAAGAAAAGTTTTAAGCAAAAGCTAAAATCCCAAAACGCACTCTCTTTAGAATGCTCACGCCCAGCGGAAATCCCACCCTGGAAAACATCGCGCGAATTGTGCATGCATTAAATAAAGCCGCCTAATGAGAGCGGACTTTGGTCCGATTGTGAATGGTTCCTTCTGCAGGTTTATTTGGAGACAAAACTTCAAGAAACATTGATACGTGCCTGTAACGAACTCGATTTGAAGATTGTTATACCCTTCGAGCTAATACTGTCTGACAAAAGCAAACTGAGTATGCGTCCGTTTTTCCTCGAAGAAACGGAGCATTGCGCTTTCAAATATGAGTCTTAATTTGTTCACAGTTGAAATTTCGTGTCCACAACTCCCGCTTGAATAAAATGACGAACCTCCTTTAAGAAATCATCAATGTCTAGGCCTTTGCGAATAAAGCCGCTGGCTTTGCTCGCGGGAACTTTGTCCATCGCGGTAAGGAAAACAACCGGGACCTTCTTGATGATTTCTGGGATTTTTTCTTCGAGATTGGCTAAAAGCTCGGTGCCCGAGATGTCTTCCATTCGCATATCAAGAAGAATCAAATCTGGCGCGTCGATTTGGGAAAGGATGGTAAGAGCCTCGCTCTCGGTTTGAGCAGTAAAAACCTCATAGTGATCCATTTCAAGAAGCGTTCTGTCGAGGTCCAATTGATCATCATCATCATCAACAACAAGAATTCTTTTCTTGCTAGTTGAAGCATTCTCAAGCGTGTGGACGCTAGAGCCTGTAGATTTCCCTATCATCAAAAAAGATCCCCCTTTAACTTGGACGATTTTATGGAGGGTACGCTTTAATGGGGGCCGGGGATATGAGGAACACGGCGGATATTCTTTTACTTCCGTCACCCTCTACCTCGCCGTCTAAGCCAAATCGTAAACATGCAATTTAACCTGAGGTTTCAATTGGTTAGTAGGGCTAAGGCCATTCCTCGTGCAGGCTTCTCTGCGTCGACCTGAGGGCAAGAGGGAATTCCCATGTGATTCATTTCCCACTTTTGGCGATAATAGCCAGGCGAGGATGGAATCTATGGCAAACCAGGCATATCAAAAGGAAGTCTACGACGGTGGCGCCCTGAGGCTTTGGTCTGTAGCCCGTTAAAACGGATCCACAATCGTCAGCGACAGATCTTCAGG
>JAYSWN010000151.1:0-3506 GCA_043718025.1 Pseudomonadota bacterium | reverse complement strand
TGAATCAGCCTTCCGGCTAACTCAGCGTTTTCATTACTACTAATTTGGTAGCGGGGAGAGGATTTGAACCTCTGACCTTCGGGTTATGAGCCTGCGAGTAAAGAAATTCAGACACCGTACAAGTATCTGAAAGTATGCCTTAAAAAATAACGATAACTGGGGGTTAGGTTTCTCAGTCAGTCGATTTTTCCTCGGTTCTTTTCCACCTATTTCGGTACTTTTCCAATCGGCGTGCTCCGTTGGTGCTACTTTTTTCGAGTTATTCTCAATAGGTTTCTGTCCCCAAAGGGGATATTTCAGAATTCTGCAAACTTATTTCCTGCATTTTTCGAAAGTTTCTAAATCCAAAGGCCCGAAAATGCCGCACAAATGCTGTCGCTATGGCGATATCTTCTGCACATCACTCCAGCCAGCGGAAGAGACCATTACTTGATAGATCTCCTCTATCCCGCCAGGGCGAGGCACCGTCACTCGAAACGAAACAAACTGGTCTGTTTTTTTCTTGGCCTCCTCGGGAAGGGTTTTTACCCGCTGCTCGTCCGGGCGTACTGCTTCAAACTTTAGCTTAGTGGAATTTTCGACTCCTAAAATACTGCCCAGTGCGTCGGCCAGTTTTGCGCGGTCCGCATCCCCCAGCGTTTCATCCAATCTTTTGGATGTGGCGCTGGAGGGAGCAAACCGATCGACCTCTTTCAGTCGATAAACCAGTTCATCGACGCCGCTTCTCCCGGAACCAGTTGCTTTAACGGCCTCGGAACGACAGCCCATATCCTTCAAACTTTTTCGTATCCAGGCCAAGCTGAAATCGCCGAATCCAAAGGCTCGCAAGGCATCTGCTCCCGAATTCTCTCCCATCAACCCAGAAACTTCCAAAACCAATTGCCCATTATCGAGTTTTCGATAGGTGCCCAGTGCAGCGCCGCGATCGGCGGTGGCAAGTCTAGCATTGGGGGTGCGGGGACCGCCGGCTCGACCAATGGGCATAAAAGGATAGACATCCGAGCTGGTTTTCGACGAGTAACTCAAGTGTCCTTGCGTGGCGGTGCGCGCGGCCACTCCTTCATTTCCGTAACCGATAACAAACCCCGGTACTTCTTCGTCCTTGCTTGAAATGCGTTTTAGCGGCGTGAGAATCGATTCAGGCAGGGACATAGAATCGGGAAGCGGTGCCTCGGGTTTGGCGATGGCAATCGGGTGGTGCACTGTTCCTTCCAGCGTGCGCACATCCTTGATGCGGCCCTTTTTGGTGGGATGCTGGCCGGTGAATATTTGTGTGTTGCTGGCTTTCTCCTCCAAACATTCGGGCCGGGTTAGGATGCAACCCTCTACCACGATTCCCGAGCAATTAATGGAAGCGGCGCCCAGCCCCACGGTGGCAACGCTCAGTTTATCCGAAGGGCCTGAGGCCTGGCCGTCTTGCTTGGTGAGATCGTCGGTTGCGTGCATGCCATTCACTACCGGCTTTCCATTCGCGTGGGACGCAATTATGACGACAAAAACAAAGAGGCTATAGACCATAAAGTGATTCCTTTGGTGGCGTAGACCCGATCTTAGTGCAAAGGAGCGCACCTGTGGTACTGCCGCGCGTTGAAAAGTCGGTCGTCTACAACTCCTTAGACTGGTGCCGTGCCTAAAACAGTGAGTCCGAAATTTCACCAGTTTTCCGCTCATGACGAGAAGGCAATACGCGCTGATTGGGTTAAAGCTCAGCAGCTAATATCCCACCGAGGCGAGGCTGTCCTCGTCCCCCATATGTCTGTCTGCCCCTGGGTTGTCTCAAGTTGGAGTTTCAATTTATGCCTGGAACGCCAGAATGGCCCTCCAGGTGGCCGATTCCTCAGCTACCTGTCAGTACTACTGCGGCTGAAAAATAATATGCCACCGTGGTGATGGTGGCAAAAAGACTCTAAAGCTTAGTGATTTGGAGCCCAATCACAGAAACAGTCGGTAATCGATCTTCAGAATATCTCCAAGTCGTTTGGCCCGCTCGCGACCAATGGAGAGCTTTCCGCTTTCCATCTTTGAAAGATCTCCCTGTTCGATGCCAGTTTTCTCTGCGAGCTCTTTCTGGGTGAGATTTTCCTTAACTCGCAAACCGCGAAGTATAGCGCCAACACGTCCATACTTCTGATCCAGTTCTTTGAATACTTCATCAGCCGCCACCGACTCAACCTCGGAAACAGGCCGGCCGAACCTCCGCAGAGCGGCCATAAATTTCGATAGATTCTTCGATTGAATCTTGTACACCAAAGCACTCTTCTCAGCCGTTGGCTTAACGGTCACCATAGCTTCCGACTTAGCCGCTTTAGTACGGCGAGTTTTCATGAGTGCCGGCATAATAGACCTCCACAATTCTAATTTTCTTACTTACCACTTCCCAACAGGCCACATATGTCGGCCTGCCTTTTTTTAGGTGGCAATGGTACCTGTCACGCTCGCCCTTGAGCGGTGAGTAGTTCTTCCAATTTGCCCTGAACGGTCCACTACTTTCCATTTCAGAGACAAGGGCACGCAACGCCAGCTGAACCTCCTCCGGGAGTTTCTTAAATTGCTTTGCTGCCTTGCCCGTGAAGTTAACTGACCAGCTCACCCATACACTATATAGTAATTAATACCATATAGCAATTATTACCATGTATCATGACCGCTGTGATTCACACCCATCAAAAATCGTGCGAGCTTTCCCCGCCCAGCTCGCCAGGTTCAATTAGGGGTTCCGCAAGGGCAACTCATGTCACCCTTCCTAACCCCGAGATTTTATTACTTCAAGCGGAGGCACGTTTCAGCCGATACATTTACACTATGGAAACAAAATCGCCTGCCCGCTGGCTTGCACTCGGAATTCTTTTCTGTTGGATCAGCTGCTCGAGCCAACTGATGGCTCAAACCGCCCCAGGGGAACCGGTGACTGACGCCGTCTGCAAAGGCAAGTTTCGGTGTAAAGGAGATCCCGCTGAACCATTGAGAGATACGGATGTGGGCAGGGTACCCATGGTTGACGGGGAAAGTTGTTTTCATCTGAGAGCCACAGCCTGGGTAGTGGGATTTGCGGCGGGAGTTTGTAAGGACAAAGGCGGAGTGGAAGGCGGCGTTTCAACTGGTTGCACGATGGAAAGACCCGGCCGTCCAACAAATTGGGATCGCGAGTTCTAATCGCTGCTGCTTTTCCGTAAAGAGACGTCCGCGGCCCCAACACCGCGTCAGATAGCGTTTCGTGGCACTCATCGCCCGTAACTAGACTTATAGGGACCAGACGCCTGGCTGGAAATGCCCGGATTGCTGCGAGGAATAAGCAGAGTGTAACCTTCGGGCTCGAGCCGCGACGATTCACCTAATACAAAATTTGTTCAGAATTTTTTGAACTCAAACTCACCCATTTTTTCCCCTGAAAATTTCCCTCCCGCGACCTCGGTGCTACTTTTGTGCTACTTTTTCGGGGTAAAACGAAAAACGCTGAATCAGCCTTCCGGCTAACTCAGCGTTTTCATTACTACTAATTTGGTAGC
>JAYSWN010000016.1:0-15896 GCA_043718025.1 Pseudomonadota bacterium | reverse complement strand
AGAGCCCCATCCAAAGCACCTCTCAGGGCTTCAAATTAAACCGGACAGCAGTGTATCCGTTACCTACTAAGGGAAAATGTCGCCTTAATTCGTAACGGATACGTTTCTTCAATTGGCGGGTGGCACCCAGTGGGCTAGGTCCTCTTTTGCAATCTTGATGTCCTTCCCTTTCAGTTTGTCCTGGAGAAGCTTCGCCAGCCCGTCGGAATGGAGACTCCCTACGATTACGACGAGGGGGAACCTGCGGTTCTTCCACTTGTTCTCAATGACCTTCATTAGGTTGTCCGCAAAAACTTCATTGCGGTATTCAAGGATTACTTTTCGTTGATACTCCAGGCCGACTTCGCTCTGCGGCAGGTTTTTCAAAAAAAAATTGGCGTCGATTGCCGCTATCAGTTCAGGCGGAATGGAATCGGCGGCAATAATTTTGGTTTCAAGAAAATATTTGGCTAAACCCTTGTGCAGCTCCGCGGCCAGGCTCATCAGGCAAATTAGCTGTTCGTCTGTCGTCAGAGCATCCACTAGGAGGTTCCATTTATTCAGCGCAACTTTGTCTTTTTTGGCGAAGGCGCCCATAAACAAAGTCTGGGCGTCTGGGGTTTTGGGAAGTTGGAGAAGTCTGTTGATAAGTCGTTTCACCGCTTCGGCGTATGGCCCATAATGCCACTCTTTCCCAAATGACTTGACCCAGGCGGCGTGAGCCTCACCCTCAAAGACTTTGCTCTCTTTCGAAAGCCTAGTTAGCACCTCTCCCACGGACGGATAATCTATTAAGGCGGTGAATAAATTGCGCACTAGGTTTTTTCTCGATGGCCCTTTTTCTTTGTTTAATAAGGAACGGAGAATGTCCGTTCTGAAATGGAGAATCACACGACTTAAAATGGCGGACTCGTTTTCGATCCCGTACACCGACGTCGATTTGTTCGGATCGAGGAGATAATTTTTAAGTAACGCACGGGCAATAGGATCATTGCCTTCGAATTTAAGTCCTTCTTGGGCGATGGAGACGGTTCCCTTTTCCATCGCGCGGTAGACTTGATTCCGCTTCTGGGCATCCTTTACGTGATCCTCCCCCAAAATAAAAATATCGGCCGACCGGGCAGTAGGGATAAGGCACGACAAGGTAAGCCAAAGTAACTTGATCAAAGTGGACATAGCGTCATTATACATTGGGTAAGAGTCTAATAGTTTCAGTCAGATTCTAAATTGGCGCCTTCATTTTGATTAGGGCAAACGTAAGTTGGTACCTTCTCATCCCATTGTGTGGCAAGATTTGGCGCGAGTGCAATACCAGCTTAGAGATTATCAACATACCGCGGTCGACAACGTCGTTCGGTTCTTTAAGCAAAGCAAGGAGCCGGCCGCCGTGGTGCTGCCTACGGGTTCGGGCAAAAGTCTGGTCATTGCCGAGCTCGCGCGCATCGCACGGGGCAGGGTGCTGGTGCTGGCCCACGTTAAAGAGCTTGTCGAACAAAACTACGAAAAGTATGTCCGCTACGGCCTAAAGGCTGGAATTTTTTCGGCCAGCCTCGGCAAAAAAGATCGTCACGAGAAAGCCATCTTTGGCAGCGTGCAGTCGATTGCACGGGCTTCGGACGATTTTTTCAAGGATTTTTCTCTTCTCGTCATCGATGAGTGCCACCGCGTGGCGGATAGCAGCGACACGCAATACCAAGAAGTGATTCGCCGGCTTAAGAGTAACAATCCCGAGCTCCGCATTTTGGGCCTCACCGCCACGCCGTATCGGTTAGGATTGGGCTGGATCTACGAACGATCGGGTAATGGCGAAATCAAGTCAGATCGGCCGAGGTTTTTTAAGCAGTGTGTTTATGAGCTGCCGCTTTCCTACATGATTAAAAACCGGTTTTTAACCATACCGGTGAAGGTAAATATTCCGGTAACGTGTTATGACTTTTCGGAGCTGGCCGAACAAGACCGCATGTATTCTCTGGTTGAGATCGAAGAAATTCTCAAAAACCAGAAACAATTAACCCCACTTATCATCAAAAATATCGTCGACATTACTGAGCGCTATCACCGTCAAGGTGTCATGATTTTTAGCGCGTCGGTGCGCCATGCGGAGGAAATTTTGTCGTACTTGCCGGAGGGGCAGGCGCGGCTCGTGGTGGGTGACACCGATATGGCGGCGCGCGATCGCATCATTACTGATTTTAAGGCAAAGAAGTTTAAATACCTCGTGAATGTTTCTGTCTTGACCACCGGTTTTGATGCCCCTCACGTGGATGTGATTGCTATCTTGCGCCCCACCGAATCCAACAGTCTCTATCAGCAGATTGTGGGGCGTGGGCTACGCCTGTCGCCCGAAAAGAAAGACTGCTACATCCTGGATTACACGGGCGTCGGGCATGACATTTACGCACCTCAGATTTGCGATCGGCGTCCGGCAAAAGACACGGTAGCGGTGATGGTGCCGTGCCCGCAATGTGGTTTTGAAAACTCGTTTTGGGGTTACACCGATGTGGATGGTGATGTGGTGGAGCATTTTGGGCGAAAATGCCGTGGCTCTTCACAAGACCCAAAGACTTTGGTTATCACGCCGTGCGGTTATCGTTTTAGGCTCAAGCTATGCCACGCGTGTGGGGCCGAAAACGATCTCACGGCCAAGGACTGCGAGCAGTGTCGGGCCGAGTTAGTGGATGCTCATGCCAAACTCAAGCAAGCTAAGTTGTCTAAAAACTCGCACGTACTGACCCCCGATCGTATTACGTTTGACGAGCGCACGGATAAAAATGGCAATCCGTTTTTGGAAATTAAGTACTTCGACTACGACGCCAAATATTTAAGCGAGGCGCATTTTTTTAGCAACGCCTCGTCGATCAAAAAATTTAATATCAATTTTTTGCGATCGCACTTGAAGCGACCCGAGTTTGCGTCAAAATTTCGACGCCCTCAAGACGTGGTGACGTATCAGCGCCTTTTCCGGCTGCCGGCGTTCGTCATCGCCCGCAAGCAAGACAAGTACTGGAAAATCACCGAAAAAGTCTTTTCCGACGAGCTATGAAAAGAGGCCGCCAACCGTACAGCCTTCTGCCTATTAACTGAAGGAATACACGACGACGCCACGGATAAAGGCCCATTCAGTCTGGCTTGGTATGTGCACTCTGGACGGCAGTGAGAAAAGTATGGTTCATCGCCTTTATTTTATTGTCTACGGAGTTCTCGGTTGTATTTTCGGAGCACGTAACCACTAAAGACCCCAACATCGGGAACGCTAGTCTTTTGCCCGGCAATACTATCCGGGATTCCCACATTTCCTTTCAAGGCTTCGTCGTCAAGGAAGACCCCTTTGAAGGGGTTGACGGGACTTTTATAAACCCTAACGAGAGTCGACCCCATTTGTGGAAGCCATGCCTAAAATCTCTAACGGGTACCTATATTGGCGTAGGCAGTGGTTTGCGGGCATTAAGTAACGCGGCCCTTGGCGACTTCGAGGACATTGTTCAATTTGATTACGATTTGGGAATCAGCGCGTTTAACCGGATCAACTTGGAGTTGATTAAACGGGCAAAAACCCGGCATGAATATTTAAGTTTGCTCTATACGGGCGCGATTCAAGAGGACCTCATCGCGCAAAAGCCCCTCGATGATCAGTCTTTTGTAGCGGAACTAGTGAAGCGAGCGAGTCAGGAGAGATTCAATTCTAAGTACAAAAAGTTGGGTTTGAATCTCCCCGAGTTTTCGGCCGAGTATTCCAAGTACATTGATCAGCGCTCTAAAGAGATAAATGGATTCATTGCCGTAAGCCCTTCGAAAACGATGTTTGATATTTTAGAAGGCAAGGTCCACCTTCCCGACAGGCTGCGGGGCCTGATTCATGCCTTTGAGGATGGTGAGGCTTGGCAGAGTACGATCTTGGGCGACGACGCCTTATATCAGCGCATCCGCCAGAAAGTACTCGACGGGAAGGTCACGATCGTAACGGGCAATTTAGTAGGAAGCGAAGCAATGCGTACCCTGGGCAATGCGCTTCGAAAAAACGGTAAAAGGGTAGGGGCTCTAGATATTTCAAACACAATGCAGCTGGCTGCGAATCCCCAGACGCGAGATGGTTTTTTTAGAAACCTTAACGACTTACCTTGGAGCGAAGACGGGCGGCTCTTATTTACCAGTGAGATTAATGTGCCATCGGCAAAAGGGAATTTGCCTTACGGAGTCATTGGAAAGAACGAATTGGGAGAAATCGAACGGCGCTACCGCAACTTTACTCCAAAACAAGAGGGCGAGTCGCCATTGGACTCCCTGTTTATTAAAGGCGGAGGCGGCAAGGATTTTGGAAATGGCCTCTTCAGTTACCCACCCCGGTTGTGTGAGCCGAATCAAGATCTGAAATGAGCTTGCTTCGTAATAGAAGGCGTAGAGTTTGGTAGCTAGTAAGTCCTCTCGGCTATGAGCGAGAAGCTCCAGAGTCCTCCCAACGTGCCGGGCCTGTCGTTATCATTGCGGGCGCCCAGTTTTTAGTCGTATCCAGATGGTGCGCGCAGGCTTGCGGGGCCGGTCGCGTTATTGCACCGAAGACGCGTATGAAAGAGTTTATTTTTGCCTTAATCGCGTTTACTTGCCTCATTTCGCTCGCTGACAACCACGGAGAGCCTGATGTGAGGTTAAAACGCCCCGACGCCAAGGTGACATTGAAAATGTTGGGTCTTGAAGCTGCGAAATTTGAAATTGAACTGCAATTCCGTAAGCAGTGGGAAGGGCAAACGAAGCGGGCGGAAGAATTCGCCGAATCGCTCTACGGGTATATGAGCGACGAACAGAAAAAAAGGTTTTTACCGGAAGTTTCGTCGACCGATATGGGAGCGATGACCAAGCGCGTGGAAGCGGTGGATAAGGCGCTCCTGAAACAAGGACGGGTAGTGCATCCGACGTATGTACTTGGCGCAGATGGCAAGCCGAACATTTGGTTGGGCGGGCTGGGCGGCGAATTGTTCCAGGAGCGTACGATTTTCGATGACCAGGGCAAAGAGCTTTTCAAAATCTTGATCACCAATGCTGGCATCAGCGTTGAGAATCCTAAGGCCGTGGCTGAAGAAGGAAAACTTCTCGACGAGACCTCCCCGCTTGAAGGTCCTCGCCGCATTCACGTCAAGAACAAAGACATGAAGCCCGAAATCCAATCTGTAGCGAAGGGCATGGATGAGAATGTCGAGTACGAGATGGTGAAGTCGATGAAGTATTACCTGTACGATCTGTTTCCGGAGCAAAAGGAGGCGATCGATGCGACAGTGGGGGAGCGCCAGCATAAGATGCTTAATAATTTTTTGAAAAAGAAAAACGTCGAAAGCGAGAATCGAATTTAACTGTTCGGACCCCGTGATGCCACCCCAAGGAAACCACCGCCTTTAGGCGTTGCGACTGGAAAAGGCTTCACCCCTTAGTGGAGCTAGCTGCCTTCTTGCGCCCGGAAACACCGGAATCCCAGCGCCTACTGCGCCCGCCTATCGCCTAACTTACCCAAATCGACTAGTTGCGTTGTCGGCGTTTCCTTGCCTTGCGAGGACGGTGTAACGTGCCTTAAGTTGCAGTTGTTCCTTTGTTTTCCTTTGAACTCTTTTAGGAGTGATCATGCTCGACGCTGTGATCCGTTTTTCGCTTCGTTACCGAATGGCCGTACTCGCCTTTGCGGCGGGTCTTATGGTCTATGGTCTTTGGGTGACCAGTCACCTGACGGTGGATGTGTTTCCCGACCTAAATCGACCGACGGTGACCATACTTACCGAGGCGCATGGGCTTGCCCCTGAAGAAGTGGAAACCCTGGTGACTCGTCCCATCGAGTCAGTGCTCAACGGCACGCCGGGGGTAGTGCGCTTGAGATCGTCGAGTGGCATCGGGATTGCGATAGTTTACGCCGAGTTCGATTGGGGGACCGAAGTTTTTAAGAACCGCCAGCTCGTCGCGGAGAGGTTGCAGCTCGTGCAAGGGAAGATTCCGGCGGGTATGACCCCGATGATGGGCCCCGTAACTTCCATTATGGGTGAAATTCAATTTGTGGGGCTATCCTCTCCCGACAACTCCGTCGATTCCATGGCGCTAAGGAGTCTTGCCGACTGGGTCATCCGGCCGCGCCTCATGACCATTTCTGGAATCAGCCAAGTGGTCGTCATGGGCGGCGAGGTGAAACAGTACCAAATCCTTGTTTCCAGCGATCGGCTTCAACAGCGCGGTATTCCTCTTGAGGAGCTAAAGCACGCCCTTTCCGAGATTAGCGAAAACTCTACCGGTGGTTTCATCGACATCGGCGAAAAGGAGTATCTGATTCGCCCGCTTGGGCGAATTGAAAGTCTCGAGCAAATCGAGCAGGCGCCCATCGGCATGCACCTTGGCAAACCCGTCTTCGTAAAGGACGTGGCCGAGGTCAAAATAGGCGCCAAAATGAAACGTGGTGAGGCCAGCATTAACGGCAAGCACTCCGTCGTCATGACCGTTCAAAAGCAGCCGCAGGCCGATACGGTGCGGCTTACGCGGGAGATCGACAAGACGTTGGTCGAGCTGCGCTCGGTTCTTCCCAAGGGGACTAACCTCGAAGGGGATTTATTCAAGCAGGCGAGGTTTATCGAGTCGGCCATTTCAAATGTGGAAGAGGCGCTTAGGGATGGGGCCATCATCGTGGCGATAGTTCTTTTTCTGTTTCTCGCCAATATACGCACGACCGCCATCACTCTCGTTACGATTCCGCTTTCCCTGCTTGCGACCGCAATTGTTTTTAAATGGATGGGGCTGAGCATTAACACGATGACCCTAGGCGGTCTGGCGGTGGCCATCGGTGAGTTAGTCGACGACGCCATTGTGGATGTCGAGAACGTGTTTAGGCGCTTAAAGGAAAACAAGCTTTTGGAAAGGCCCAAAGGCACGATGAGGGTTATCTTCGAAGCTTCTTCCGAGGTTCGAAACTCGATAATTTTTTCGACCCTCATCGTCATCCTCGTTTTCATCCCGCTCTTTTTCCTAAGCGGCATCGAGGGGAGGCTCTTCGCGCCATTAGGGGTGGCTTACATCATTTCGCTCTCGGCTTCCCTCGTGATCTCTTTGACCGTCACTCCGGCTCTTTGCTCTTACCTCCTGCCGAAGTCGGACCTATTGGAAAAAAAGGAAAGCTTTGTCGCACGGACGCTCAAGGGTTTCGATCGTCGGCTTCTTGCCCATACGCTTCACCGCCCGTACCTCGTGCTCGGAGGCAGCGCGGTTTTATTAGTGGGCGCGCTCTTGCTCTTGCCCCTCATGGGTCACAACTTTCTTCCTCCTTTTAATGAAGGAACGGCGACCATTGGAGTAGGCGCGGCGCCGGGCATTTCTCTGGCGGCGTCCGATGCCCAGGGAACCAAAATCGAACAGGCCATCCTCTCAGTTCCCGAGGCCAAATCGACAGTGCGACGGACGGGAAGGGCGGAAATGGACGAGCACGCCGAAGGGGTGCACTGGAGCGAAATTGACGTCGATTTCAACGAGAAAGGGCGCCCGAAAACAGTTGTCTTGGATGACATCCGAAAGAAGATCGAAGCAGTTGGCGACGTTTACGTGAACGTGGGCCAGCCCATCTCCCATCGCTTGGACCACCTGCTTTCGGGTGTACGGGCCCAGCTTGCGCTGAAAATATTCGGCCCCGACTTATCCGAGCTCAGACGCCTGGGAACGAAAGCTGAAGGTATTTTAAAAACCGTACCCGGTCTTGTCGACTTGAGTGTCGAGCCTCTTGTGCTCATTCCCCAGCTCAAGATTGGTATGGATCACGAAGAGGCGGGTCGTTTTGCCCTTCGCACGGGAACTCTCGCCCAAGAACTCGAGATGGCGTTAAACGGCGAGGCGGTCGCTCAGATCATCGAAAAGCAGACCCTCTTCGACATCTTTATGCGGCTCGACGATAAGTCTCGGTCAACGCCGGAGGCCATTAATTCCATTCTGGTTAAAACTTTGCCCACCGGGCAGTCCATCCGCGTGGGGGACGTGGCGCAAGTTTATCAGGGCACCGGCCCCAATATGGTGAACCGCGAGGACTTACAACGTCGCCTTGTCGTATCTGCAAACTCAAGCGGAAGAGACCTGTCGGGCATCGTCAAGGAGATCGAGAAAAAGCTGACTACGGATCTGCCACTTCCCACAGGTTATTACACGGTGCTGGGAGGGCAGTTCGAAAGCCAGCAGCAGGCATCGCGTCTTCTGTACCTCTTCGGTGCCTTTTCTCTCCTAGCGATCATTGCTGTGCTTTACCTCCATTTTCATTCTTGGATGATGACGTTCCAGGTCTTGGTCAACGTGCCGCTTGCGCTCATCGGAAGTATTTTGGCCATCTATCTCACTGAGCGCGAGCTTTCGGTGGCCACCCTCGTGGCGTTCATCACGCTGTGCGGGATCGCTAGTCGCAATGGCATCATGATGATTAGCCACTACCTGCATCTCGTGAAGGAAGAGGGCATGGAGTTTGGTGAGGAGATGGTAATTAAAGGGTCGCTAGAGCGACTAATTCCGGTGCTTATGACCGCGCTTTCGGCGGCGGTCGCCTTGATTCCGCTGCTTCTATCGAAAGGGCAGCCGGGAAAAGAAATCCTCTACCCCGTTGCGGTGGTCATCGTGGGTGGGCTCCTTTCGTCGACGCTACTGGACCTGATCGTGACGCCGACAATTTTTTTGAAGTTTGGAAAAAAGGCGACCGAACGGTATCTGGCCGCCCATAGCAAGGAAGAAGAAGGAGAATGGCAATGAAACGAAAATTAAGTATGGCACTGGTCCTTTGGGGCACTTTGCTTTTGGCCCACGACGAAGGTCACGGACCGAAGCTCACGGACCAGCCCAAGCAAGGCGGAGTCATCTCGCCCGTCGTCGCGGCCAAGGACGCGAAGCTCGGTCCCAAGGCTACGATGCTGTACAAGGGTGAGCTCGTCCGAAACGAGGACGGCAGTGTCCGCGTTTACCTCTACGATCAACAGATGAATGCCTTGAAACTCGAAACTTTCGATAAGGCAGCAAAAGCGGTGGTCGAAACCGAAGGCAAAAAGGCGAAGAAACAGCCTTTTGACCTCAAGCTAGTGGGCGACGCCTTTGTAGGCAAAGCGCCCAAGCCGGCGAAGAAACCGTTTAATATCGATGTCGTCCTCATCGAGAAGGGCCAGAAACTTTTGGTTGCCTTCGATAATCTCGATTAAAGAAATTGGGGCGACGGAAGGAAATACCATGAAAAGAAAAGTTAGTTTTTTGTACGTCGTGAAAGGGTTTCTTTCCGTCGCGCTTTGTTTGCCGGATTCGGCCGGAGCGGCGGCCGTCCGTTACGAAGAGTTGCCGGAGCTTATCAAAAAGAAGAATGGTGCAGTCGAGGCAGCGACGCATTCAGTGGAAGCAAGTCGGCTTCGAACGGGACACTTTACTCGCTCATTGCTTCCGCACCTCGACGTTATTGGAGGCGTCGAGCATTTCAAGACCGGTCCTTACCCGAACGACACCCAGCCATACGGAGGGCTTGAACTTTTTGTGAACGTGTACCGGGGCGGACAAGACGTTCTTGAGGAACGTCACCGTTCAGCCCAGCTCACGCAGGCCGAGGCCGAAAAAGAAAAGAACGTTCGTTTGGAATTAGCGTCCGTCAGATTTCTGTATTGGGATCTGGTTTATGAACGAGAGCTACTTACTGCGTTAAAGGAGATGGAGCGCAGAAATGGCGAGGGCTCCAAATCGGCTTTCCGACGAAAGTCGAGAGGTCTCATCGCCAACACCGACGTGCTTGCGTTCGATCTGACCGGTCATCAGGTTAAGGAACAGATCGAGAGTAGCCAGCACGAGATCCAACTCATCGAAATCGCCTTCCGCCCCAAGCTCAACTGGCCGGAGAACGAAAAGGTCGAGACGCCGTCAGCGGTTCCCCACGACCACGATGACGCCTTACTTACCGCGGTTTCCGAAACAGGTTCTCATCCAGAAGCTAGGGCGCTCTTCGCCCAAGCCGAAAGCGCGGATGCGCAGGCGAGCCAGCAAGGCAGATGGTGGCACCCGGCGGTTGATGTTTATGGCACCTACCAGCTTTATACTTTGCGCGAGCGCTTCTATCCGCTTCTTCAGGACCGCTTCGATTGGTCCGTAGGCTTTCGCTTAAGGATGCACGTCTTTGAAGGGGCGCAGCAAATTCGTGAAGCGGAAAGCGGTCACCGATCCGCCCAAGCGAGCCAAACGTTGGCGGAGTATAAAAAGCGCACGCTTTCAACGGACATTCGCTTGGCGCAAGAGGAGCTGAAGCACATTCATGAGCTCATCCACGGCGCCGAGGAAGCCATCGAAAAGGGAAAAAAGCTTCTGACCCAGGGAATGAGTGAGTACGATCGCGGCGTGCGGACAACGTCGGACATTTTGGGAATCAACGATCGGGTCTTTCTTTTTCAAAAAACCTATCTCGAACGCAGGCGCGACTATCAAAAGGCGAAGGTAAAGCTACTTTCGCTTTTGGGACAGTAGCAAAAAAGTATCCGTTACCTACTAAGGGAAAATGTCGCCTTAATTCGTAAAGGATACGTTTCTTGAAAACAAGGTCATGTCGTTTGATGGGTTTGGGGGCGCGAGACATTGCTAATACGCCAGACTGAAATAATTAACGGTAAAACCTTATTCTGATTTACCGGTGAACATGTCAGCCAAACCGACGGGCAAATCTTTGGGCTGGTCGTTCATCGCAGCTCGGAACCCGCGAATGGCGATCACAGGTTTTGCCTCGTCTTTTTCGCCTTTGAACCCTTTTAGGATTCGAATGATGTTCGCGGCGGCTGCAGCTTTCGTATCCGTGTCCCGTCCGTACTTGAACGACCAAATTTCAATCGCTACGTTGGCGTCTTTTTGGATTTCGGCCTTGTCCGCCTCCTCAGCGTCTTTAACCGCTTGTTCAGCCGCGAGGTGCAGCTTGCCCAAAATCGCGCGGTACTCAGCGTCCCCCTTCTTCACGCTGGTCTTCAACCCTCGATAGTAAAGTTTTGCTCCATTTGTCTTCGGCGCGTAGGCCATGAAAAATGTTTCGGCTTTTTTGTCGTCAGCGAAGCCGGATCCGCTGAGGAATAAGCCTAAAATCAAAACTAGGGCAAAACGCGACTTCGAGAGAAAGTTCATGCAAAACTCCTTAAAATGGCTTGGGAGCGCAATATAAACGAAATGCGTTTGCACCGTAAGACTGCAATTTTTGTCACCTTTCAACTACCGTCTATTACGGGGTTTTCTGGGGAGACGTGGTCAGGAATTGGTCAGCGACCAATGAATAACAAGCCGATCTTCCCCCTGCTTATCGCACCACATCTCAACACAACACGGTGAGACTCCTTTAGCTTTCTGCTTTGGCAAGTTACTGGGGGGCGTTGAAACTTAAGGTTCATCTTTCATAAGCCAGCACCGGTAAGGATAATCTTTATCCATTGCGCTATTAATCGTCTCGACCAGTTTGGGGTCCTGGTTCCAAACACCATCGATGAACGTTTGGACATTGCCGTTCCCGTATACCTTCACGCCAGCAATGATCTGTTTGCCGCGAATGTTCATTTGGCGTAGTTGACCAATAACTGTTGAGTTTCTAAACCAATTCGCTTGTTCAATATTGCGGTCGATAGCGTCAAGAATTCGACGGGCTTCCGCGTGGCTTTCCGCCAGTTTCTCTAGCCGAACGTCCTTTGAGTCACTGTCGAGAACTAGAGGACGGACAATCTGCAGAGATTCCAGTTGATCAATCCGAGTTGGTCCCGATGATTGCAAACCAATTGATTTCATATCCGCCAAACGAATTCGTTCGAGGCCCCCACGGTGAGTCAAAGGAAACATCCAAGTCTGCTCATCAACGTTTCCGGCAAACCCAAAAAAACGTCTTCCATCGTTCATCTCGACCT
This sequence comes from Pseudomonadota bacterium, assembly GCA_043718025.1. Lineage (GTDB taxonomy): Bacteria > Bdellovibrionota > FAC87 > UBA2466 > UBA2466 > JBGSST01. Next base: position 4,035 of record JAYSWN010000016.1, on the reverse strand, counting down.
CGATAGGAAGTCCCAGGGTACCTTCAACAAACTCTTTCTGGCTAACAAAACTATGATCCCAATTTTTCCGGCGGCCACTTTCAAGAAGTTTAGGGTCGCGTTTGCGGTCGACGGACGCCTCGAGCCCAAGCGGTGTTACCGCTTTAAGCCGGTGCAGTGAAAATGTTTGAATTTGCGACGTGCGGATACCGAAATTAAAATCGTTTTGCACAACGGGAACACCAGTAATTTTCTGCCCATCGATCTCAAATTCAGCGACCACTTGCACACTCGATAAAACGTTCACCCAATCCCGTCTTTCGCGAAGAGAGGCAGTGAAGACAGCGAGTGAGATCTTGTGGCATGAGGACCTATCGACCACAATGACCTACGTCCACCTTTTGGGGGACAAGATTAAGCAGGTCTCAAAGTCCTTATTGTCTGTTGTAGTTAGGATCTTCGGTTCCGCAGCGTCGGCAACCTCGCCGCGGGTCCATATAAGGAAACTCACCGATCTCTTTTTGCCACTGAGGAGCAACTCGTACCACACGCTCGTAACGTCTTATTTATGAGACATTAGGCAATGTGTTTTTCAGTGCCAGTGGGGTTCGCCTACGGATCGAGGGAGTGGGTACGCTAAAGATTCGAAACATACGAATCGAAAAAAATGACCCGCAAAGAATGGTGCGAGTGTGCGGATTCCTGAAAAGCTTGGTTTCCAGTTAGAGGCGACGCAAAAAGGGATTTGGCCCCGGACCGACAAAAAGGAATTGGCGATAATTCAGACATACTGTGTTTTCGATTTGACCGGATTGCCCCCGCTCGCAGTTGCTTGGAGCTGACTGCCGAATCAGTCAGATCGATATTTTCGGGAGGCACACCCTCCGCTCAGATTACAAATTCAATATTAAAAACAGATAGTTAGATAGCCTATGATTAAACAATAGGTATTTTTACATGAAACTGTCGTAAAATGACAGTTTCATGCATTTTTCTCAGATAAAGTAGATTATTAAGCTAAATACTGTCATAATTTGACAGTATTATGCAGAAAAATACTTATGAGTACATTAGCCCTAAAGCTTAGAGAAACACTTCCAACAGACGTATTTACGGACACTGAGGTTGTGAGCCTATTGGAGGGGACGGCCAACAGGCGCTATGGCCTCGTGAAAAGAGCGATTGCAGATGGCGACCTTATCCAGCTTCGTAGAGGGGTCTATAGTCTCGGGAAGCGATTTCAGCGAGAGCCACTAAATCGGTTTGAACTAGCCCAAAAAATCTACGCCCCATCCTATGTCAGCCTGGAATCCGCACTCTCACACCATGGATGGATCCCGGAGGGGGTTTACACGCTTACAAGCGCGAGTTTGAAGCGTTCTGCCTCGTTCGATACACCAGTTGGTATTTTCAGTTACACGCGAATTCCCAAGTTCAATTTCATTGGTGTGGAACGTAACCGACAAGGAAAGACCGTGTATTTAATCGCGAGCCCGACAAAGGCGCTCGCGGATTATATTGTTGCACACAAGATGGATCTCTCTCCAAAAGCATTGATGGAATCACTAAGAATCGAGGAACCTTATTGGAGCCAACTATCCTTCAAGCTCCTTAGTGATATTGCAGACACCTACCGAAGCACGCGCCTAAAGACATTCTTACGGGCTCTGAGAAAGGGAATTGAACTATGAGCGTGAAGATCATTCAGGAGAAGTTAAACAGTTACCATTGCCAATCCACTCAAGAAGAGGACTACGCGCTCAAGGAAATTACACAAGAACTCGTCTTAAACTCTCTGTATAATGCAGGGTTCTTCAAGAAGGCCGCCTTCCAAGGCGGCACTGCGCTTCGAATCCTCCACGGCTTAATGCGTTTTTCTGAAGACTTAGATTTTGCGTTGCTTGAAGTAGATAGAAAGTTCGACTTGAATTCCTATCTGGGTTCCCTAAACGCTGAGCTAAAAGCTTTCGGGTATGACCTTAAGGTGGAAGCACGGTCCTCCGCAAATGCGGTCCAAAATACTTTTCTAAAGGATGACTCACTAGGACGTCTCCTAAACGTCAATTATCCGAAGGCTGATGGTCCCAAGCGATCTCTGAAAATTAAATTGGAGGTAGATACAAACCCTCCGGCGGGGGCCGAGACAGACACTAAATTTCTAGATTTCCCAATCAACTTTTCGGTCACCGCGCATGACCTTCCGAGCCTCTTCGCGGGAAAAAGTCATGCCCTGCTTTGTCGTGAATACGTCAAGGGACGCGATTGGTTCGATTTTCTATGGTACGTGAGTAAGAAGGTAACTCCTAACTTCAACTTTCTTTCAAATGCTCTGGATCAGTTCGGCCGGTGGAAAGGCGAGGCGATCAAAGCCAACATGGATTGGTACAAGGGGGAGCTAACGAGCCGGATTAAAGAGATCGATTGGCAAAAAGCTAAAGCCGATGTGCAGCGGTTTCTACGGCCCGTAGACTTAAAGACACTCGAACTGTGGAATGAGAAATTCTTTCTCGATTCCGTAGAACGTCTCAAGACATGAGATCGACACAACCACTCGAGTATTCGGCACCTAAACTTGAATAGTCCTAGCTCCCCACTCGTTATTATTTTTAAATTAAAAAGAATGGCTGAGAGAGAGGCGCGCTGCGCCATCTTTCTAAGCCGTCGTGAAAATTCACAAACGAACAAATCTAACGAGTTACTCAAGACCCGTGACTGAACGAAACTGCATCGAAATGAGCTGAGCACCGCGACGTGTCCCGATCGGGAAAGCTGCGGGCCGCACGCTCCCCACGTCTTCTTGCCGCCCTACCAACTTTTCATGACCTTTGCCCCTTTCGGGCGAAAGGAAACTCACGTGAAACTCTTTGAATGGATTGGCGGCCTCATGGCCGTGCTTTGTATGGCGGAGGTCATCCACAATCCCAAGCAAGCGTTGGAGGACATTGGGTGCGGTCCTGCGTCTAGTCTGGCGGCGTTTAATCGGTGTCTAAGTCAGCCCAAGGCTCGGACTTGTCAGAAACGGCCTAATATTGGTAAGGTTAGACCAATATGAAGGCGACCTTGATGTTTTGGCATAAGGATCGCCGGCCCGAGGGCGTCATACTGGAACTTAAGGCCCACGAGGTCGCGGTTACGGCTGAGTACCCCGACGGGGTAAGGTATCGCATGATATGTAAGAGCCTACTTACGGGGCGATTCGTGCTGATGGATAACCATCATCCGAAAGGACATCACGTACATGTCGATGACCAGGAGAGTGAGTACCACTTTCGCGGTCTGGAGCCGCTGGTCGATGATTTTAAGGAATTGGTTCTCATTCATTTGGGAGTGAACGTATGAAGCAGTTAATCGTTTCAATAAAGAGTTCGTCGCAGGTCCTAGAGGACTTCAAAAAGGCACTGAAGAAGGTCAAACGGAGAGAGTTCAAGGAACCTCACTACGAGATCTCTTTTGGTAGCCGTAAGGACTTTGAGCGGTTCGTCAAAAGCATCCCAATCTTGTCCGCGATTAGAGAGCATAAGCCCAGGTCGGTATACGAGCTCGCGAAACGAACGGATATGGATGTTTCCAATCTGAATAAGATTATCCTTTTCCTCGAGGAAATGGGTGCGATTCGACTGAAATCGGCGGTCATCAACGGACGTACCGTTAAGACGCCGGTGGTCGACTATGGAAAAATCGAATTTAAGCTGGTGGCCTGAGTTTGATGACGTCTCAGTGTGCCGTGGGAACGCAACTTCGGCCGTTATCCTGGCGAAGCCGCATCACACTCTAGCTGTTTTCGAATGAATTCTTCTGGGTCCCTCTTCAGTTTCGGTACTTTTCGACTGCTTTCGGTTTTGTTCCGGAACTCGTAATTGAAATGAAAAGAATGGCGGAGAGAGAGGCACGCTGCGCCGTCTTTCTAAGCCCTCGCAAAAATTCACAAACAAACAAATCTACGGCGATTTTCTCATCGGGAGAAACATTGGCGCGGACATCGATACGGTGCACTGTCTAAAGGCAAAGGTGCCCATCCACTTTCCGGCCGGAAAGGTCGCGGGCGTATTTCCTGAG
>JAYSWN010000150.1:0-3524 GCA_043718025.1 Pseudomonadota bacterium | reverse complement strand
TAGGGGTGAGTACAACCGAGCCGCCATTGACTTTCAGCGTGTTGGTTTCTTGGAAAAGCTCGAAGTCATGAAACTTCAATTGTTGAGCCCGCACCCGTGGTGGGCGCCGCAGAAGAGCCTGGGTGCGCACCAATAGTTCGTCAAACAGAAAGGGTTTGGTCAGGTAATCGTCGCAACCCTGGCGAAACAACGCCAGTTTGTCAGCAATCGCATTCTTTGCCGAGAGCACCAATACCGGGGGGTAGTCTGGCTTTTCAGAAAGGTAACTTAAAAGGGATTCTCCCGGAATGTCGGGCAACATGAGATCGAGAATGATCAGATCCCAATTTTGATCCAAGCTTCGACGCGCCGAAACCCCATCGGCGACCCACTTTGCTACGTACCCCTCGTTGGTTAGCCCGTCGATCACGGAATCAGCGATGTCCGCTTCATCCTCCACCACGAGAATTCTCGCCCCCATAGTCCCACCCATCTTTAAAGAACTATTGGATTGGCAAAGTATGTCAAGAAACGAGTGGATATGTTAACTCAAGAGCGTTACTGTCGACGCAATTCTGAGTTTTGCCCTGAGTTGCCCCTAGGCCTGGATGAGTTGACATGAATGTGACGTCACTTCCTGAGTACAACTTGTTTATTAAGATAATGGCCGTGGCTGCGGCCTACGTTTTTCTCGGGGCATTGGGTTTGCAGCTGGCCGATGTGCGTACGGCCTCAAGTCTGGTTTGGCCGGCTTCGGGACTTGCGGCCTACGTAGCCTGGGCCTACCGCCCCAAGCTTTTAATCGGCGTATTTATTGGTTCTTTTTTACTCAACGCGTTCGCCTTAGCTAAAGTTCACCCCCTAAATTCAAGTCTGGCCAGCGCCGCCGTTTCCGGTGCAAGCTCCATGGTCCAAGCCTACATTATGGGGTGGGCATTAAAGCAATGGGCTGACACCTCGTCGGCTTTAGATAGTGTCCGCGATTATATGCAGTTTGCTTTTATCGCCCTTGGCTGCTGCGCAATTACCTGCACTTTGGCCGCTTTGGGACAGGCGATCTTTCTTGGCAATGCCTTTTCGGTGGCCTCGTGGTTCTCATGGTGGGTTGGAGATCTGTTAGGGGTTTTAGTCTTGACCCCGTCTTTACTGCTCTTGAGCCGAATTAAGCTTCCGCAGTATCGATGGCAATCGGATCGCGATTTTATCAAGTTTTCGTTGTTTAGCCTCCTCGTTTGCGGGCTGCTTTTTTGGAGTGGTTCTCCTCTTCTGCGTTTGAAATGGCCGTTAGGTTACGCGTTGATTCCAATCGTAGCCTGGGCCAGTTTGCGGTTCGAACAGCGTGGGGTGGCGCTAGCGGTCGCCTTGTTCTCGGCCACCGCCATCTCGGCTACCGCGGGAGGGATTGGGCCTTTTGCCGAAGGCGGAAACCGAATTCTGGCGCTCCAGGGGTTCATTGCTTTTCTGTGCCTGTTTGGCGGGGTGCTGGCCGGCGCTACCAGCGAAAAGAGAAAAGCCCAGGAGGCGCTGCGTTCTTCAGTCACCGAGTTGATTCCCGACATCATCGCCTGTACCACGCGAGAGGGTTTGTTCACCTATTTGAACCCCGCGTTCGAGAAAATCACCGGTTTTTCTGGTCGCGAATGGCTTGGAAAACACTGGAAAGACCTGGTGCATCCTGACGATCTCGTTTGGCTCTCAAAAGTGACTCCCAATTATGTGGAGGGGAGCGAAGAGGGGATATTCGTAGAGTCGCGCACTAAATTGAGATCAGGCGGCTACGTACATGTCGAGACAAAATCTCGAGCCTATTTTAAAAATGGGAAGGTCGATTATATTGTAAGCGTGACCCGCGATGTTTCGCGTCGCAAGGCGGCCGAGGGTGCGCTAGTGGCGGCATCGGCTGCGCTAGAGCGAAGTCAGCAAGAACTTGAATTCAAAGTACGGCAGCGCACGGCCGAACTGACACGGGTTAACCAGCAGTTGTACCAGGCGACAAGAGAGGCCCGAGAGTTTGCCTTTGTTGCGTCTCACGATTTACAAGAGCCTCTGCGCACCATTTCATTGCACCTTCAACTTATTGAACCAGAGCTCAGCACAAAACTGACCGCCAATGCACACCATTCACTTCGCTTCGTAGTGGAAGCCTCGAAGCGGGCGCGCGACCTGATTAACGGACTACTCGAATATTCGCGGCTTGAAGGGATGGCTGCGTTTGGCTTTGTGCCCACTGATTTGAATCGCGTGGTGCAGAACGTATTGGGCGATCTTTCCGCCGTTATTAAAAAAACCGAGGCTAAGATTGAGGTTCAGTATTTACCGACGATCGAAGCCGAGGCCACTCAGATGGCTCAGCTATTTCAAAACTTGCTCGCTAACGCTCTTAAGTATTTTATTGATGGGCCTCCACAGATTAAAATCGGCTGTGAAGAGATGGATGATGGTTATGCCTTCAGCGTCGAAGATAAGGGCATTGGCATTGATTCGCGCCACTTCGATAAAGTATTTCGCCTGTTTTCTCGTATCGATCGCAAGGACATGGTGAGCGGCACCGGAATTGGATTAGCCATTTGTAAAAAAGTTGTAGAACGCCACCACGGTAAAATTTGGCTCGAGTCGAAACTCGATGCCGGAACCAAATTTATGTTTTTCATTCCACGGATTCAGCCATCCTCGTTAGATCCTTTGCCTCGACACCGCACGGGCGAACTACCGCCTCATCAGCTCTGAGGCTTTTGGCATTGATATATATTCCAAATCCTGGTGCGTTCAATCCAGCCGTTGAAGTTAAATCGCGAAACCCATTCCGGAAACGCTGAGTAGGTTAGCTGGCACCACCGTTTCAAATTTACGGCGTCGTCCGGTAGGGAGAAGCCTTTTCGACTAACCCAGCTCACTCCCGATGTCGCTGAAACCAGCGCTTCGAGTTCGGTGTAATTATTGATCGGTTTTATTTCGGTTCCCGGAAAACGATAAAAAGTGATCGGGTAACCGGCGACTTCGAAGCAATCGCCATCAACGCTCAGTAGCGAGAGTGGCTTGTGTTGTGAGTATAAGTATTTGTACAGACTGATCGAAGTCGACCACGAGATGGTGCACGCCAAAATAAGCAGACCGAAATTCATCATTACGGCGTACGGCCGCAACTTCAATATCCAGTGCTGGTGATTGTTCCCTTTGATGCGTTCGTAGACCGCCGAAAGGCTTAGGACGCACAATACAACCGACCCTTTGGCGATGGGGAACAGGTAATTGATTTGCTTGTGGGCCATGACTTGGTGAATCAAAAAAAATGACGCCGTGATCCACGTCAGAACATGTCGTGGAAAAATAACCCAGCCAAGAAAAGTACCTAATAGCAGCAGAATGCTGAACGGGGCGCCGCCCTGCAGAAAGACTTGAATAAAATAGTACCAGCGACCGGAGGCGAATTGATGAAGCACTCCGCCTTTGAAAACGAGACGATCTAAATACGCCCAGTGAGTGGGATACCAAAACCCATATCCCCACGTGTTAATTATCTCCACCGCCGCCGCCACCAAAAAAAA
>JAYSWN010000149.1:0-3541 GCA_043718025.1 Pseudomonadota bacterium | reverse complement strand
CCAGCGGCTTTGCCCGTGCTTTGAAGTACGCGCTTCGCCAAGACCCCGACGTAATATTGGTGGGCGAAATGCGCGATGAAGAGACCATTTCGATGGCGTTGAATGCGGCTGAAACCGGCCATTTAGTTTTATCTACTTTGCATACGGTAGACGCACCTGAAACTATCAACCGCATTTTGGGAAGCGTGAGCAGCGGAATGCAAGTGGCACTGCGCGCGCAGCTCGCCTCGGTTTTAGTGGGGGTGGTGTCGCAGCGCTTGATTCGCCGCAAAGACAACCGAGGCCGCATTCCCGCCACCGAAGTCTTAGTTTGCAGTCAGCGGGTGAAAGACATGATTGCCGATCCCACCCGCACCGTGAATTTAACCCAGGTTATTGAAGAGGGTGAAGCTTACGGCATGCAAACTTTTGATCAGTCGCTGATGAAACTCTTTAAAGAAGGCTTCATTAGCCGTGAAGAGGCCATCGGAAATTGCACGAACCAGCACGATTTCTTGATGCGGCTACAGGGCGTGGTGCAGGGCGATTGGCGCAGCCAAGATGGCCGCCAACCTCCGCCGTTGGGTGAAGAAGACGAAGCCGATGACATCACCCAAGGCGAAGCCGCCAATATTGAAATCGAAGGCGTGATCAACGGCATGGTCCCACGCCGGCGCAAAGGCTAAAAAAGCAGTCCCCGCGAAGCGGCTCAATCTCTCCGTACTCATTCAAGTTCATTCGTAGCTTCAAAGTTTAGGCGTCGTTTTTATATTCAGCATCGCCTTGGTCGACCACGTAACGTGGAACCAAGTAGCCGGAAAGGCTGGTGCGAAGCCCATGATAAATTGCTTTGCCCGCCACGCGAGAAATTTGAAAGTGCGAGGTGCCCGCCGCCGCATCGGGGTGATGCAGGTAATAGGGCTGTACGCCAATCTCAAACAAGCGTTCACACAACTCTTTAAGCGCCGCCACCGAATCGTTTACCCGGTGGAGTAATACCGATTGATTCAGCAAGCGAATGCCAACGTCCTTTAGTTGCGCAATGGCCGCCGTGCTTTGAACGGTGATCTCTTTGGCGTGGTTGAAATGGGTGACTACGATCACTGGCTTTTTGATTGCCAGTGCAGAAACCAATTCCGCCGTCACGCGCTGGGGAAAGGTAACCGGTACGCGCGTATGCAAGCGAACCCGTTTTAGCGTGGGGTTGGCTTCGAGCTGCCGCAGCGTCCAAGTGAGATTGGCGTCGGAAACCATCAACGGATCACCGCCCGATAAAATCACCTCTTCAATCTCCGGGTGGCTCCTTAGGTACTCAAACGCGGTTAAAAGGTTGCCGCAAAAAAACTCGTCGCTCTCTTCATTTAGGAGCGTTTTTCGAAAACAGAACCGGCAGTACATCGAGCAATTCGGCGTGAGGTGCAGCAGCGCACGATTTTTGTAGCGGTGCGTAATCCGGTCAACCGGTCGGTGCGCAAAGTCCCCCAAGGGGTCAGAAAATCCAAACGGTATCTCTTCTTCCAACGCCGGCACCGCTTGCAGGCGGATCGGGCAGTGGGGGTTCGATAAATCAATTAACTCTGCGTAATAACGGGGTAAAAGGAACTGGTACTTGGCCAATAAGCGCTCGGTTTGTGGCAGGTCTGCGGCTGAAATCAACCCGAATTTAAGCAAATCTGCCCCGGTTTTTAACGCCTGCGACAGCTCAGACTGCCAGGTTTGGGGATAGGGTTGGGGCGGATGAGCATTCATATTGGGGCCGACAACTATCATAGGGGAGATATTGAGCAACCGTTTTTCGTAAGGTAGGGTAAGGCTTCGGTGAATGTGGGTGATTTCAGCAATAACGTTCGGGGGTTGTGATGGCGAAACCAGCAGAGAAAAAGAGCGATTCTAAAAATACGGTTCAGCCGTACCCCTATGGTTATAACGCCAATTTCCATGAGCCCGACTGGCGCCGGCTTCCCGGCTACAAAGAGGTTACCAAAGAGCAGTGGGAAAGTTCGCTCTGGCAAAAGCGCAACTTCGTAAAGACGGTCGAACAGATGAAGGGCGTGTTCGGCAGCAAAATGACCGACAAACTGGCGCTCGATATTCTTAAAGATCACGCCGAACGGGCCACCATGTCGATGCTCATTCCGCCGCAGATGATAAACACCATGAACGAAAACGATCTGGAGCACGATCCGATTCGTCGTTACATGTCGCCTGCTTTCAGTGAACGCCAAAAAGAGTTTCCTAGCCACCCTAAAGCTGAACGTGACTCTCTTCACGAAGCCGAAATGTGGGCGGCCGAAGGGTTAACTCATCGTTACCCCACCAAAGTGTTGGCGGAGTTGCTCTCTACCTGTCCCCAGTACTGCGGCCACTGCACCCGCATGGACTTGGTGGGACAAAGCGTGCCGCAGGTGCCCAAGCGTCGTTTTGAAACCCAACAAGGGGATCGGCACGAACAGATTTTGGCGTATCTAAGAAAGACCCCGTCGGTGCGCGACGTGGTGGTTTCGGGGGGCGACATCGCCAATTTGCCGGCACCGGTGCTTGAAAAGTTTGTGGGTGCCCTTTTAGATATCGATAATATTCGCGACATCCGCTTGGCCAGCAAAGGGCTGATGGGCGTGCCGCAGCACTTTTTGCAGGACGAGATTTTGGCTTCGCTAGATAGGCTGGCCACTAAAGCGGTGAAGCACGGCGTGAACTTGGCCATGCACACCCATATTAACCACGCCGCTTCGATTACCCCGTTGGTGGCAAAGGCGGCGCGCAAACTATTGGACATGGGCTTTCGCGACGTGCGTAATCAGGGCGTGTTGCTACGCGGAGTGAACGATTCGGAGACCGCGCTTTTAGACCTGTGCTTTAAGTTGCAGGATCACGCCAACATTCTTCCGTATTACTTTTACATGTGCGACATGATTCCCAACTCAGAACATTGGCGCGTGACGCTAGCCAAGGCCCAAGTGCTGCAACACAACATCATGGGCTATCTGCCCGGTTTTGCGACGCCGCGTATTGTTTGCGATGTGCCTTACGTCGGCAAACGCTGGGTGCACCAGGTGCATTCTTACGACAAGGTGAAGGGCATTTCGTACTGGACCAAGAATTACCTCACCAGCATCGAATGGGATCAGCCCGATAACTTAAATAAGCTCTACGAATATTTCGACCCCATCGATTCTCTTCCCGAAGAAGGCAAAGAGTACTGGCGTAAGAATAAGAACTAATTTTCCCCCGTTCTGGTGAGTCAGCCCAGCGACCGCCTTGTCGAACTTTTTAATACGCAAGGCGAATGGCGGCGGGGATAGGGCGACGTTGCCTTGCCCCCTGGCACGGCATTACTTCAGTAACGGCGACTCGGGTCCGCTCGTTGATTGACGGGTTAGCCTTAAGCGAATTCTGTACTTGGGAATTTCCTAAGAGCATGTCTCAAAACCTTATTGGGCAGCACTCTCCCGTCATTGCGCGCCTGCGTAGCAGGCGCGGCAACCTTTGGCCTGCTTGGTTTTGTCGACGTCCCTCTTCACTCATAGTGAAAGGGTTGCTTCAGCCGCACTGCGTGCGCCTT
>JAYSWN010000148.1:0-8925 GCA_043718025.1 Pseudomonadota bacterium | reverse complement strand
GGGCATGAAAATCGGGGTCTCAACCTCGCCATGCAGGGTGGTGAACCGGGCCGCGCGGGCTTCGGTGTTTTGGGTCTGAGCTTCAATGGTGAAGGAGAGTCTGGACACAGCGGGGTTTGTAGCACATCCCCCTAGAATTCGCTAAAGGCGGTGGGGTTCTAAATTGGCGGTGAACGCCTTTTCGCCAATCGTGATCGAAAGCTCCTCTTCGTCGCGCAAAATGTCCCACGTGTTGTCGCGCTGCAAATGTTCGGCAACCGTGTTTAAAAACTTTTGGGGCAGGGCGAAGACCCCGATCTGCTCCCGTTTATGAATCTCTTGCCCTTCACACTCTTTTTTGAGGATGGCTGGGTCGCGGTAGGTAAAAACCTGAACCGCCCGCGATGCCTTTGAAGCCTTGTGCAGGCGTCGGGCCGAGGGGTTACCGATGTCGATCCACAGGTTGATGATGCCGGTGCGATCTTTAACCCACACCGCGGGATCGTCGGGGGTTGCAATTCCTTGGGTAAATTCAATGCCTTCTTGATAGTTCAGACAATAGGCCAGCACTCGGGTGATGAGAAAGGGCGGCGCTTCAGAGGGGTGCATTGCCACTCGCAGCTCGAGCTTTTCGTAGAGGCCGCGGGTGACGTCAGAAATCTGCAGGTGAAAGCGAAAGAGGGTTGAGGGCTGGGCCATTAAATTCCTTTTTTAGCTGCGTCGGCTAACCGTGGCCAACCAAGGCTGCTGCGATCGGGGTAGCCCTTCGGGCCGGTAATAGTGCGAGAGCGGCGTTAAGCTCGCGGTTTCTAAAATTTGGGCGTAGACTTCCCATTCTATGTAATGGCCGAAGCGATCTGCCGACCACCCCTCCGCATTGCCGCGTGGGCTTGAGGAGAACAAAATTCCGCCGACTTTCAGCGTTTCGCGAAGCTCGCTCAATACCCGCACCAGCTCTTGAGACGGCACGTGAAAGAGCGAGGCATTGGCAAAGACGCCGTCAAAATGGGCCGCCGGGAGTTCAAGTTTGAGAAAGTCCTGGTGCCAAACTTCACAGCCGGAATGCGTGCGGGCCATCGCGCAGAAAGCCGGGCTACCGTCTAGGCCAATGGGTTCGTGGCCTAGGCTTTTAAAAAAATGGAGATCGCGACCGGGACCGCAGCCAAAATCAAGAATTTTAAAGCCCGCGGCGTTTTCCGTGGCTTCGGCAATGGCGCCAAGTAGGGCATGGTAATTTTGGGTCACGTCGTGATCCCGCGTCCCCACCCAAAAATCGGCCGCATTGGCCTCGTAATGATTCAGCGTGCGAGAAGTGATATCTTGCAGCTCGTCTGGAGAAAACCGTCGCGTCATGAAGGCAGCATCGCACAGAGTGAAAACTTGGGAAAGCTTTCCCCTAATCGCCAAAGCAGATTGGCAGCGGGTGGAGGCAGCTGATTTTCCGTTTGCCGACTACGACTACTTAGCGGCCCTGGAAACTAGTGGTGCCGCCGTGCCCGCCACGGGTTGGCAGCCTGAACACCTCACGGCTTGGCATAACGAAACGCTTTTGGGGGCCTTACCCCTCTACGCAAAGAACCACAGCTACGGTGAGTACATTTTCGATTGGGCGTGGGCCCAAGCCTTTGATCGGCACCGCGTTCCCTATTACCCCAAACTGAGTTCGGCCATTCCCTTCACCCCCGCCACCGGGCCTAAGCTACTTTTTTCACCGAATGTCGATCGCGAGGCGGTGGCCGCGGCTTTGCTCACCGAAACCAAACGAAAAGCGGAGAGCTTTAGCTCGCTCCACTTTCTTTTTTTGTCGCCGGAAGAGGTGCCGTACTTTGAGCGCGAAGGTTTTTTAATTCGGCACAGCTTTCAGTACCACTGGCGTAACCAAAATTACCGCACGTTCGATGAATTTTTAAATAGGCTGAAACCGAGAAAACGAAAAGCGATCGTGAAAGAGCGGTCGGAACTGGCGGCTCAAGGGCTGTCGATTGAAATGCTGAAAGGGGACGAGATCACTCCTGAACACGCCGAAATATTTTATCAATGCTATCTCTCCACCATTCAAAAAATGGGGGCGATTGCTTACTTAAATCTCGCTTTCTACCAAAACATATTTGTTACGATGAGAGACCGTTTAGTGCTCATTCTGGCAAAAAATAAAGAGCTGCCGATTGCGGCGGCGTTGTTCTACGAGAAGGGGAAAACGCTGTACGGGCGGTATTGGGGAGCTCTCGAAGAGGTGAAGCACCTGCACTTTGAGTTGTGCTACTACCGCGCCATTGAATACGCGATCGATCGCGGTCTGACGTTGTTTGAAGCCGGTGCGCAAGGCGAACACAAGTTGGCCCGCGGTTTTTTGCCCGAAATCACTTTTAGTGCCCACTGGATAAGGCACGATGGTTTTCGGGCTGCGATCACAAACTTTGTAGACGAAGAGCGCCAGGCCATTCAAAACTACCTTTCGGGGGTAAGTTCTCCCTACGCGGATCTCCCGCTAGGGCCTTGATTTTATTGCCGGGTTTGGCACTGGCCTTGTGCCCCGGCGGCACTTACACTATGGTGCGACCCCATGAGCGCCCCCCAAGTTTTTAATCAGTTAAATATCCCCGAAGCCTTCAAGGCCTCACTGGCCAGAATCGGCTTTGAAACCCTTACCGAGATTCAGGCCGCGACCATTAACAACGCCATGGCCGGCCGCGATATCTTAGGCAGCTCGCAAACGGGAACGGGCAAAACTGCCGCTTACGCCGTTCCATTGCTAAATCTTTTGTACCGCAACCCCGGTAAGCAAGCGTTGGTAGTCGTGCCCACGCGAGAATTGGGAACCCAAATTCATCGCGTGCTTCGTCAAATGACCAAGGGCATGCACATGAATGGGACCCTCATTTTGGGTGGAGAGTCGTTTAACCGACAGATTACCGAAGTGGAGAACACCGCCGACTATTTGATCGCTACCCCCGGTCGGCTGTGTGATCACCTGAGCAAAAACTCATTTTCGCTGAGCCGCGTGGCGATGCTGGTGTTGGACGAAGTGGATCTGATGATGGATTTGGGTTTTGCCGCGCAGATCGAAGAAATTACGAAACACCTTCCGGCGGAACGCCAAACTCTGTTTTTCTCGGCGACCCTTCCCGCGTCGATTGTGGCGTTAGCCGAAAAACTTTTGAATAAACCCGTGCGTACCACCGTGGGAGACACTACTCAGCCCGTCGCTACCGTAGAACACGTTAACCTCAAAGTGATGACGGATAAAAAGCAGGAGTTATTGCTAAAAGAGGCCCGCGATCGCAAGGGGTCGATGCTGGTCTTTACCCGCACTAAAGAGGGCACTGAGCATTTAGCGAAGGTATTGGCGCGCAATGGGCACTCGGTAGATTTTTTACACGGCGAACGCACCATGCGTCAGCGGCGCGAAGCCATCGCTTTTTTTAAAAATGGCGAACGTCGTATTCTAGTGGCCACCGACATCGCCGCCCGCGGGTTGGACATTGAGGGAATCGAGATTGTGGTGAACTTCCATCTGCCGCAATCGCGTGAAGATTACATCCACCGGGTGGGCCGCACCGGCCGCCATGGCGCCACCGGCGTTTCGATCAATTTCATCACTCCGCGCGATAAAAACCTGCTGCGAAGAATCGGCAAGATCATGGGCATCACCGATCCCGACTTCCAAAAAGGGCAAGGTAACGAGCCCAAACCAAAAGGCATGAAGCCCAATCACGAACCAAAGAAGCCAAATCAGCAAAAAATTCATAAGCCCCAAAAGACTTTTCATAAAAGTCCAAAAAACAGCCCGAAAAACGGGATGAAGTTTGGGGCGGCCAAAAGTGGCGCAAGCGCCGGTACGAAATCTGGAACGAAGTCAGGGGCAAGGCCGATGCAGTCAGCGGGTCACCAGGGCGGGTCAAAGGCGGGACCGGGCGGCAAAGGGGCTAAGCCCTTTCATCGCAAGGGCGATAACCGCAAGCACTCTTACCAGCACCCTTAAATGATTTGAGTGGTTTCAAAGCCTGCGCGATACTGATTCAAGATATGGAAATCAGATTCGAAGAAGAGCGAGACAAGCGGGCCATTGCGGTCGTACACAAGCAGGCATTTGGACGAGAGGCTGAAGGCGAACTGGTGAACCAGCTGCGCGAGAATGCGCGCTACGCCGAGCACCAGTCCTTGGTGGCCGAAGAGTTTGGCATGATCGTGGGTCATCTGCTCTTCAGCGACCTTAAACTTACCGACGAGGGCGGCCGCCCCCTTAAGGCGGTGGCCTTAGGGCCGATCGCGGTTCGCCCCGAAAGGCAACGACAGGGAGTCGGAAAGGCCTTGATTAGCAGCGGCCTGCAGACGTTAAAAGACTCGGGCTGTGAAGTGGTAGTGGTCTTGGGCGAGCCCGAATACTATCTGCAGTTCGGCTTTAGTCAGGAGCTAGGGCAAAAGATTAAGTGCGAGTACTCAGGGCCGAGTCTCATGGCGATCGAGTTGGTGCCTGACGTACTAGGGCAGGTGCTGGCGGCCCAAGCCACTTACCCCCCAGAGTTTGCCGCACTCTGAAGCGACTCTTTTACCGGTTAGGTGACAAATTTTAGCCGCGACAGTTCCCCCGGCACAACGGCCCGCACGGCAAGCCCCAAAATCGACCAACCACTAGTCAGAGCTGTCAGCACTCTTTATAGTGCGTCGATGAATTGCCCTTGGGATAGTTGGCGCCAATCGGATCTTCATTTTTGCGAGGCAGCACTCTGCGGTTGGGTGAAGCAACCCGGCAATACGTACTCGAATATATTTCTTCTCTTGGTGGCCGTCGTCATTTGGTGGGGTTGGAATAAGACCCACCGGCAGATGGCAAAAGAGCTGACGACAATTTTGGTGATTCTGTTTTTCGGATCTTCCTTTTTACACGCCAGCATGACCTTTTACGGTGAGGTGGCCGACTTTGCCGGAATGTTTTTTTATATCGCTCGTCTTATGGTTTGGAATTCGGAGCGGTTGTTAAACCGACCGCTTCGCCATGCCGAGGGCTGGTACTGGTTCATCGCCGGCCTTCCGGTGGCGCTTATGTTTTTTGGCTTTCGGGGAGTGCCGCTTTTTCAATCCGGTATCGTGCTGGTCTTAAGCGGCGAGGCCATTCTCTATTTACGTGGAGATCGTCGGGCCCCTTACCGGTATTTGGCCTTCATCGCGTTGACGATGTCGGTGGCGTACAAATTCTGGTGGCTGGACGTTGATGAGAAGTGGTGCGACACGAACAGCCACGTGTTTTCGGGTCACATCGTGTGGCACTTATTGACCTCGCTCACGTTTATCTTAACCGCGAAGTTTTACGAGACGTTCCGTCGTGAGCATTTGACGTAAGCCCTTCCCCCCACGATAAACGCCGAATGAATATCGGATTTTTTGGCAGACTGTTTCTCACTACCTTAACCATCCTCGCCATTCCGTACGTGGTCAGCGGCGTGCAGGTGGACGGCCCCTTAGTGGCGGCCTTTGCGGCGGTGCTGCTACTGTTTTTTAACTTCACGGTTAAACCGCTACTCATTCTACTCACCTTACCGCTTACGGTACTTACGTTAGGTTTGTTCCTCTTCGTCGTGAACGCAATGGTGTTTAGTTTAGTGGCTGCCGTGATTCCGGGCATTCACGTGGCGTCGTTCTGGTCGGCACTGGGGGCTTCGTTACTGATGAGTGCGGTCACCTGGCTCTTGAACCTTTCCACCGAGACGCAAGGGGGCCGGCGCGTCATTATTGTGAACCAAGCGAGCGGCCGCGAGCCTAGAATGAAAGACGTTAACTAAGCTAAGTGCCTGTAATCGTTGGCGTGCACTGGGATCCTTAAAGAAAACGATGGAAAACCCTTGGCCAACGTGTCAGTGTAAGAGGCGACTCGTTGTTTTTTGTTGATGCGCACAAGCCCACTCGGTAGTGGGACCCAGGCCAAAAAGGCCTAATGCCAGGCGAAGCAGCTCAAACCAGCCAATAGCGAATGTATCCATAAGGGCGGTAACAGAGTGATTTACTTTTACCGACGTGCCCCTCGCTTGAGTCACCCAATCTAAACTGAGAAATAATCGACCCTTCGTTTGATGCACGCCATCCGATAGGTCAACCAAGTCCAAAAAAAGTGGACTAGAGTGGTGAGCCTTGCGCCCGCCCCATAAGAAAGAATCATTGAAAACATTCGAAACGTTTAACGACCTTAGTCTTCCTCTGCCTTTAGCATCGGCCCTGCAGAAGATGAATTTTTTAACCCCAACCCCAGTCCAGCAAGAGACGATTCCGGCGGCACTCGCTGGAAGAGACATTCTTGCCACTGCGCAAACTGGAACCGGCAAGACCGGCGCCTTTGGCATTCCTACTCTGAATGCGTTAGCGACCAACCCTAAACAACAGGCGCTCATTTTGGCGCCGACGCGCGAATTGGCCGCTCAGATTTTTCAGGTCATGAAGGAGATGAGCGTCGGATTGAAACGCTATGGCGTTTTAGTAGTCGGCGGCGAATCCTTTAAGCGCCAGGCTGACGATATCTACCGTGGTTTTGATTACATCGTGGCCACCCCAGGGCGGTTGAACGATCACCTTGGCGAGAAAACGATTAGCTTAGAGCACATCGGCATTTTGATTTTGGACGAAGTAGATCGCATGTTGGACATGGGTTTTGCTCCGCAAATCAAACAGATTCAACGCTACTTGCCCGTAGAGCGACAAACGCTGCTCTTTTCGGCAACCTTGCCGCTTGAAATTGTGCGATTGGCTAATTCGTTTATGAAAGACCCGGTTCGGGTCGAAATTGGTGCGGTGTCAACGCCGGTAGCGATGGTTACCGAAAAAACTATTGAGACCACGCAAGATCGCAAAAACGCACTGCTGATAAAAGAACTCGATGAACGTAAAGGCAAAGTGATCATCTTTGCCCGCACCCAGTCGCGTACCGAGCGTTTAGCCAAAACTCTATACCAAGAGGGTTTTGATATTGTCTGCATGCATGGCGGGCGCACTCAGGCGCAGCGCAAGCAAGCACTCGAACGGTTTCGTAAAGGCAGCCATCGCATCATGGTGGCCACCGACTTAGCCGGTCGCGGAATTGACGTATTGGATATTGAGCATGTCATTAACTATGACGTGCCCGGTAGCCGTGAAGATTACGTGCATCGCATTGGCCGCACGGCCCGTTGTGGAAAAAAGGGCGAAGCGCTCACTTTTCTTACTCCCGCTGACGTGGATGGCGAGCGTATTGTTTCAGGAGCCAAAGCGCCTAGTCGTGTAGTTTTCCGAAGCCGACGTCGCTAAACGTAAATTCAACTTTAAACAGAAAAAGCCAACGGGGATTTCCCGGTGGCTTTTTTTTATTACGCTGAGGCTCGTCAATGAACCGAATTAAAATTACGGGAGTGCAATGATCGCACGGCGTAATTCATTCATGGCATCAACCGAAACGTGATAGCGAAACTCATAGCCGAGAAATCTTTCCAGAGTGCTAACGAGGCCGCCGCTTGTGGTGCATACCGCTATTGATGAACTCGAATAGGATCCTGAGCTGCCGCGCATTGCTGCGCAGAATTCTCCGCCAGATGGCATCGTCAGGTTACGGCTCGCTTTTGATTTGATCAAGAGAGTGAGAGATTCGACCAAAGCTTCGCGATCGGCGATGTTGCCCTTTGCATCTTCTTCGGCATAGCGACTCAGATTTGGATTGGGATTGCCACCGAAAATGCCGCTGCGTTTACGGCTGTCGAAACGGCCTCGCTTTTTGTCTCCGGAAGACACATCCGCGGTACCAAAGGCAAAGGGTGATTGGTTGACTTTGGTAATGGCACTGACTTCAGTAATGACCTTTGGATTTTTGATACCGTAACGTTTGGCGGTATACACGATCACTTCGTTGCCGGTCTTTATTGCATCGCTAAGGTAAAATTTGAAGAGCTCGGTGAGGGCCCAGTAATCGGCGTCCACCACTCTAATGTCGATGGTAATGCCATCCACCGGTCCGTATTCAATCAGGGCCAATCCTTCGGCGGTGGTTTCAATGCCGAACAGATTCCAGACGCCATTTACCTCTTTCAGGTAACCGCTCAGAATGTGGCCCGACTCATAAATGGCAACCCAATTCTCTTTTTGGAATTGGCCGCCACTTACCGACTTGCGGTTGATGAGCTGGTTCAAGAAAGTGCCAGAGTAACATTGCATCTTATTTTCTAATAAATAATGAAAGATGGTGATGGCTTCGACGTTATAGATGGTGGCGGCCCCTTTTTGCTTGGTGAGCCACTCTTCGTACTGGACTTTGCGTTTTGAAAAATCGCCGTCTAGAGCACTCTTTTGGGCGTCATCCAACATCGTAAAGAGTTGGGCCGTTCGGCTCTTGCTGTCGGTGTAATGGCTATCGTGGCTATGGGCTAAAGCGTCCGTGATTTGTTTGAAACTAATTTCTTTTCCGGCCTGAAGCGAGTCCCAAATGGGTTGGGCTTCGGCAGATAATTGCGCCTTTTCGGCCAAGGGCATTTTGATGTTGAATCTTACTTTGTCTGGGTCACCACATCCGGTGAGAAATAGACCTAATGTAACGATGGAAAACAAGCGGATCGCTTTGAGCACGGCCAGCCCCTTATAAATTTCTTGATGTCATCGCCCCCCCCGGGGCGTGACTAACCGGGGTGCTGTGCAATTCAAGGACCAATTCAAGCGCGGTCAAAGGGCGACAAAGCGCGGTATTGGCTGACAATTAAGGTCAGTGCGCTGGCCGCGAATTGCCCCGGCGCCGGGGGATTCTTTATGACGGTGAGTGATTCGCTCCATGCAGCGCGTGGTGGTGACGGTGACAAAGAAACGCTAGTTTCTTGCTCAGAGAGTGTCTCAAAAGTGGTATTTCGCCGTCATTGCGCACGCAGTGCGGCTGAAGCAACCCTTTCACTATGAGTGAAGAGGGACGTCGACAAAACCAAGCAGGCCAAAGGTTGCCGCGCC
>JAYSWN010000147.1:0-3563 GCA_043718025.1 Pseudomonadota bacterium | reverse complement strand
CGTCGCAATGCGGTCGAATGAGTTTCATGGTTTTCACCGCCCACTCGATGCCAAAGGCTTCGGCGTCTTTCGCTTGATCGTAATCATTCAATAGCGATTCAGGAAAGCGAATGCCGGGAATGTTTTCTTTGAGGTAGTGAGCGATCTCGCGGCTGTGCAAAAGCAAAATTCCGGCGATCACTTTCGTATTCAACTTTTTGGCCTCTTCCAAAAAACGCGCAAAGTCTTCGGGGTCGTAATTTGCCTGGGTTTGAAAAAAAGTGGCCCCGGCGGCCTTCTTTTTTTCCATGCGCGCCAGCTGATTGGCTGCGCCGAGGGTGGGGTTAACCACCGCTCCGACGTGAAACTTGGTAGCTTTATTTAATTTATTGCCGCCAAAATCGGTACCGGTTTGTAATTTGTTTACGAGTTCAAGCAACCCCAACGCTTCCACTTCGAAAACAGATTTCGCATGTGGGTGATCGCCGGCTTTAACCGGATCGCCGGTGAGACACAGTACATTGGTGATGCCTAAGGCTCCCGCCCCCATCAAGTCAGACTGTAAAGCAATGGAGTTACGGTCGCGGCAAGTCAGCTGATACACCGGATCGTAGCCGGCATCGAGCAGCACCTTAGAGGCCGCTAGCGACGACATTTTCACCAGTGCCCGCTGGCCGTCGGTGATGTTGATGGCGTCCACGCAGGGGCCAAGGGCGGCTGCGTGCTCTAATAGTTTTTTTACTCCGGCACCCTTTGGCGGCGTGATTTCGGCGGTGATTACGAATTCGTTTTTTTGAAGTTTGTCGCGTAGGCGGCTCATGAAGCGGTCACGGTAAGCGATACGGTCGGGTGCAGTAAAGAAAGAAAGCCGCATACGGGGCGGTGTAGTGGGGCGGGGAGGGCAAAAAAAAACGCGGTGGGGAGAAACTTCTCTCCCCACCGCGTTCAGAAAATTGTTAGGCGCTGGCGGCCACTTTAGCCGGTGCTGCGGCCGGCTTTTCTTCAACCGCGGCTTTCGCTACGGCCATGCCCTTAATGTAGTAGCTGGTGTAGTGCTCTTCGCAATAGCCGTGGCGGTTCATGGCCATTGGCTTGTTGCACGAGTTAGACGAGCAGGCGGTGAAACGGCGGTGGCCGTACTCGCCGTTGCGCCATTTGCGGTAATGGGGTTTGCAATAGCCCTTGGCGCGGTATTCACGCTTGCAACCCTTCACTTCGCATTTCATCTCTTCGCGGGGAAGCTGCGAAGCGTGGTGGTGAGTTACTTTTTCCTCTTTGGCTTTGCCACGTTCGCTCTTTACCGTGGTGGACTCGGTAGAAGCGGCGGCCTTCGCCGTCTTCTTTTGCTCCTTTTCCACTGGGGCCTTGGCGGTCACCTTTGCGGGCGCGGCTTTTGCGGTTTTCTCGGTCGTTTTCACTTTTGCGTCGGGCTTTGCGGCCATGCATCCTCCTGAAAGATTGGCACTCTTATTTCTATCGGTAAGAAGGGGCGCAATCCTTAAGGTTCAATTTGATTCTGCGCGGCATTGAAGTGGTTATCTTTGCTGCGCCGGGGTTCGAAAATTGAGTTAAAATATTCGAGCCATGAAACTACGAATGACAAAAAAATTTACCTTTGTGACTCTGCTCACCATGCTTCTTCTCACCTCGTGCACGCGGTCATGTTCGCGGCTGGGCCGAGTGGACGCGCCACGCACTCCGGAAGAGGCGGTAAAAAGATTTGTAGATTGGTCGGCCGGCGCCAAAGAGCCAACGGAAAGGGAGCGGCTGGCCACCTTGTGCTCCGGTGAATTGCGCCGGGCCTTTGAACGCATGACCGAAGAGTCATTCCGCGTTGCTTACCTAACCAATGCGGTGAAGATCGATGAATTTAAGGTGCTGGCCAGCGAAATTAAAGAAGGCACCGCGCGCATTCATTACCGCATTACGTTGGAAAACCGACAAGGATCGGACACCACCAAAGAAACCAACGAGCGTGAAGTGGATCTCATCTCTACGAGTGGGGCATGGTTTGTTGATTCGATTCGCACCAAAGGGTCCGATCAAATCGCTTTTACCCGCGGCATGATTTTCTAGTCGGCCAATCTACTCAACCCATTAACTTGCGCGCTTGCTTAAAAATCTGCACCCACATTGCCCACGTGAGACGCCCGGTTTGTGTGTTCTGACGGCTCGGGTGATACGACGCCAAAAAAAACTTATCGCCCACTTTAAACTGTAAGCCATGGGCGAATTTCGGTTTCTTCGTGGGCAGCGGCATCTTCTCTTCCTCCGCCCATTTCCACAGCGCCTCAAAGCCAATTAAACCCAGCGCCAAAAATACTTTCTTATTCTTGAGCAGTCTCGCCTCTTGCCGTAGGTAGCTGGCGCAATTGGCAATTTCATTTTTGGTGGGCTTGTTGTCGGGAGGGGCGCAGCGAGCGGTGGCGGTGACGTAAGCGTCGGTAAGGATTAACCCGTCGTCACGATTTTCGGATTGGGGCTGATTGGCAAAACCGGTGTCGTGCAAGGCGCGGTAAAGCCAATTGCCGCTGCTATCGCCGGTAAACATGCGTCCCGTACGATTTGCTCCGTGCGCCGCCGGAGCTAAACCCCAGATCCACAACTTGGCTTTAGCGTCGCCAAAACCGGGAACCGGTCTTCCCCAATAAATCTCTTCGCGGTATTGGCGCCGTTTCACCCGGGCCACTTCTGCGCAATAGACGCGAAGACGTGGGCAGCGTTCGCAGTGAGTGATTTGGTGATTTAGGCTTTTCCAGCTCATTTACTTTGAATAATCCTGATGCGACGCGCCGATTTCAAGGACGTAGTGGGTGTTAACAACAAATGATTTTTGTTAACGCGAAGCGCTGGAAATGGCGCCCAACTTCCGCCCAGCGGCCAGGGCAGGGGCGGAGCAGACCAATTCACCTATAAAAGCCTGCTAAATTCGCCCTGTTTCTAGACACTTGCCTCGCGCTTACCACCCTGCTACCTTGTGCGGATTCTTGGGAATCATTAAGGAGACTAGGGGCCATGTCTGTGGAAGAAAAAGTTAAGAATATCATTGTTGAGCAGCTCGGTGTCGATGTGGAAGCGGTTACAGCGGAAGCCTCGTTTATTGATGATCTTGGTGCGGACTCACTCGACATCGTCGAGTTGGTGATGACCATGGAAGAAGAATTTGATCTCGAAATTCCTGATGAGGATGCCGAGAAAATCAAAACCGTTAACGACGTCGTTAACTACATCAAAGCTAAGGTAAATTAAGCTAAAATGAGGCGTGTCGTCGTCACATCACTTGGGGCGATAAGTCCCATCGGAACGTCGGCCAAAGAGAATTGGGATTCTCTGATGGCGGGCAGGTCCGGAGTGAAACCGATCACCTTATTTGATGCTTCTACTTTTACCTCCCGCATTGCGGGAGAAGTTTCTGACTTTAAGCCAGAAACCATCCTCTCAACAAAAGACCTAAAAAAAATGGATCGTTTCATCCAGCTCACCATGGTGGCTGGTCATGAGGCGGTGCAAAACTCAGGCATCGACTGGCAGAAGCTAGACATGACCCGAGTGGGATCAATTGTAGGGGTTGGCATCGGTGGTCT
>JAYSWN010000146.1:0-24600 GCA_043718025.1 Pseudomonadota bacterium | reverse complement strand
CTGCTTGATAAAAAAATGCAAAAGCGTTTTCTTTCTGACCCGCAATTCAAAGCCACCGAATTATTGCTTCACGAAAGAGTACCAAAAATTGCCACCATATACCCCCACGCACCTGAGGTGTCGCTGGAGCACCGGGAGAACGGTGATCGAAAAGTTTTTCTGCGGGTGATTAATACACCCCATACCCCCCGACCCGAAGTTCACCTGCTGTCGAACGGCCGCTACTCAGTAGCTCTAACCAATTCCGGAGGCGGCTACAGCCAGTGGAACGGCCTCGCCCTTACTCGATGGCGCGAAGACCCCACCGCCGATGCCTGGGGTACGTTTTGTTACCTTCGGGATTTGGACAGCGGCCACTATTGGTCGGCGGCTCATCAGCCGTCACTCAAAGAGGCTGACCACTACGAGGCAATTTTTCCGCAATCCAGAGCCGAGTTCCGTAGACGGGACCATGAGTTAGAAACACACACCGAGATCACGATTTCTCCTGAGGATGACGTTGAAATTCGCCGCTTCAGTGTTACCAATCTCTCGTCAACAAAGCGATTCATCGAGATTACCACTTACGCTGAAGTGGCGTTGGTTCCTCAGGCAGCGGATGAGGCGCATCCGGCATTTAGTAATCTATTTGTGCAGACGGAGATTTTGCCGGACAAACAAGTGATCTTGTGCAGCCGAAGGGCCCGATCTGAAAGCGAAAAGACGCCGGTTTTGTTGCATGTGATGACAACTCACAGCGGCGCCGTGGGCGAACCTACTTATGAAACGGATCGCGCCCAATTTGTTGGACGTGGCGGTTCGGTAAATTCTCCGCTGGCGATGGGATCGGAAGCGTTTGCGGGACATCAAGGATCGGTTCTCGATCCGATCGTTTCAATTAAACAGCGCTTTGTTATAGAACCAGAACAGACCGTTCGCACGCATATGGCGCTTGGTATTGCGCCCGATCGGGAAAGGGCTTTGTTTTTAGCCGAGAAGTACCGTGACCGACATCAGGCGGATCGCGTGTTTGAGCTGGCGTGGACTCATCGTCAAGTCGTTTTGAGACAGCTCAATATCGACGAGAGTGACGCCCAGCTTTATGGTCGGCTGGCGAGTTCGATCGTTTACGCCAATCCCACGCGCCGCGCCAGCACTAGTGTTCTGCAAAAGAACCGGCGTGGTCAGTCGGGATTGTGGGGACATGGTATCTCTGGCGATTTTCCCATCGTTCTTCTGCGCGTGGGAAGCCGGCAGCAATCCGATATTGTACGCCAGCTGGTTCAGGCTCACGGCTATTGGCGCATGATGGGCCTAACCGTAGATCTCGTGATCTGGAATGAAGACGACACCGGCTACCGGCAGGCCCTGCAAGAACAGATCAATTCCCTAATTTCGGCCGGAGTAGACGCCCATCGGATTGATCGCCCGGGCGGTATTTTTGTTCGGCGAGCTGATCAGATGTCGGAAGAAGATCGCATTTTATTGCAGACGGTGGCCCGCGCCATCATTACCGATAGCGGCGATACTCTGGCCAATCAGATCGAGCGCAGAACCCGGCCGGGGTCACTTCCGCCGGCTTTTGTTTCCACGGCACCCGTTACCCGGGAATTTGAATTGGCGCCGCCGGCGACGGCTGAACTTCTTTTCGCCAATGGGCTGGGTGGTTTTTCGCAAGACGGCCGCGAATACTTAATTACCACCTCGTCTTCGCACCGCACCCCCGCCCCGTGGTCCAACGTTATTGCCAACAAGCATTTTGGCACCGTGGTTTCTGAAAGCGGGTCCGCCTATACCTGGTGTGAGAACGCCCATGAATTCCGACTTACGCCGTGGATGAACGACGCTCTCACCGATAGTTCGGGCGAAGCTTTTTACTTGCGCGACGAAGAGTCTGGCGATTTCTGGTCCCCCACGCCGTTGCCGGCACGCGCCGACGCTACCTACTTAACCCGACATGGATTTGGTTACTCGGTTTTTGAACTTAACTACCGAGGCATTCACTCATCGCTCACCACGTTTGTGGCCATTGATGCGCCGGTGAAGATGGCGCTAATCAAGATAAAGAATTGCTCCGGTCGCTCAAGGCGCTTGTCGGTAACGGGTTACGTTGAGTGGGTACTTGGCGAACTGCGGGCGAAGTCGCTAATGCATGTGGTGAGCGAGACATTTTCCGGCAGTGCGGCCGTTTTTGTGCGAAACCCGTATCACCTTGAATTCGGCGGCCGAATCGGTTTCTTCAACGTGAGCGAGCTAAATCGTACTTTCACTTGTGATCGCAGCGAGTTCTTGGGGCGAAACCGCCATCTATCCAATCCGGCGGCAATGCAGAGAACACATCTCTCCGGCAAGGTGGGGGCGGCGCTTGATGCGTGCGCCGCCATGCAGGCCAATTTTGATCTCGCCGACGGTGAAGAGCGCGAACTTGTTTTCATTCTTGGCATGTCGCGCAATCTTGAAGACGCGAACACCCTCATTCGCCGCTTTGGTAATCCCGCCGTAGCGAACCAGGCGTTGGTGCAGGTGAAACAGCATTGGGACCGGGCCGTTGGGGCCGTTCAGGTCAAGACGCCGGATCTCGCCGTAAATATTTTGGCGAATGGTTGGCTGATTTATCAGGTGCTGGCGAGCCGCATCTGGGCGCGCAGTGGTTACTACCAGTCGGGTGGCGCTTTTGGTTTTCGCGACCAGTTGCAAGACGCGATGGCGTTGCTCCACGCCGAACCGCGGTTGCTACGCGAGCACATTCTTCGCTGTGCGGAAAGGCAATTTCGTGAGGGCGACGTTCAGCATTGGTGGCATCCTCCCTCGGGCCGGGGAGTACGTACCCGTTTCTCCGACGACTATCTCTGGTTGCCACTTGCCGCTTGCCGTTATGTTTCAAGCACCGGCGACACCGGCGTCCTCAACACCCGTATCCACTTCATCGAAGGCCGCCAAGTGAATTTGGATGAGGAGGCGTATAGCGATCTTCCCCTTCGTTCGGATGAGTCGGCAACCCTGTATGAGCATTGTGTGCGCGCCATTCGTTACGGACTTAAGTTTGGCCGACACGGCCTTCCCTTAATGGGTTGCGGTGATTGGAATGACGGAATGAATCTGGTCGGCACTCACGGTGAAGGCGAGAGCGTTTGGCTGGCGTTTTTTCTTTACGACGTTTTGCGGCAGTTCGAAATCGTGGCAAGATCCCACGGTGATTCGGCGTTTGCCGAATCCTGCGTCAGCGAAGCGCGTAAGCTTCAAGAAAATATCGAGACCAACGGCTGGGATGGCGAGTGGTACCGCCGTGCTTATTTCGATAACGGCGAACCCATGGGGTCTAAATTGAATACGGAGTGCCAGATCGATTCTATTCCGCAAAGCTGGGCCATCCTTTCGGCCGCGGCTCGCCCCGACCGAGCCCTTAAGGGAATGGAGGCGGTTAACGATCGCCTCGTCGATAGAAAAAAGGGGATCATCAAGCTCTTTGATCCACCGTTCGATAAAACGAATCAGAATCCTGGTTACATTAAGGGGTACGTGCCCGGGGTTAGAGAAAATGGCGGGCAATACACGCACGCCGCCATTTGGACCGTGATGGCCTTCGCCGCTTTGGGCGATGAGGGCAAAGCCTGGGAGCTACTCAATCTCATCAATCCGCTGAATCATGGTAACTCCCCGGAAAAGGTACAGACGTATCGGGTGGAGCCCTACGTAGTGGCGGCTGACGTTTACGCGGTTTCTCCGCACGGTGGACGTGGCGGTTGGACGTGGTACACGGGCTCGGCGGGCTGGATGTACCGTTTAATTCTCGAATCCCTTCTGGGCTTAAAGTTAGATGTCGACAAACTTTCGTTCGCCCCCGTGGTGCCCAAAGAGTGGAAAGAGTTCGAAATTCGTTATCGCTTCCGTGAAACTTTTTACGATATCAAATTGGTGCCGTCTAACCGCGAAAAAATAAAGGTGATCGTGGACGGAGTCCAACAGGATGATTGCACCATTAGGCTTCTTGACGACGGTTTGGGCCACGTCGTTGAAGTGTTTTTTTTAAGTCGTAATTCGTAATCGTAGATTCGCCCCCGTTTAACCGGGGGCGAATCAGGTCGTATTAGTTCTTCATTTCGGTACGAATGCGGGTCATGTTGGCGGTCACACTTTTCTCGATGGCTTGGCGAAATAGGTTTTCACTCTTATTACTCAAATCCATCTTGCCGTCTTTGATGTAAATCGACTCGTTCGCTTCAAATTTCTGCATTTCCTTCATCGCGGGCGTGCGAACGGCATAGTCGCCATCCTTGTTGATGATGTCCAGGCGGCTTGCCGCTTCTGGGCGAACGCTTCGGTGGCCGGTTCCCCAGGTCCATCCGCTTTCATCGAACGAGCTACGCACCTCGATCACCGCAACCGCGTCCACTCCCAATGATTGGGCCAAGTCCTTTAGTTTCAGGATGGTCTTATTTCCGCTGGTAAGGCTGAAGGTTCCTTTACTCTCCCGGTCCTTGTCGGCGGTAAGGTCAATGGCTTGGGTGCCCGGAATAGTTACGTAGTTGCGTTGGGCTATTTTGCCCAAGAAACCAACCACCGCATTCAGCGTATCGTTACCGGTCGATGGTGGCGTCGCCGCTTTTTGATAAGCGGAATTTTTTGCCACGGCTTCAATGGGCGTCACTTGCCAACCGGCCGCGGTAAACGCGTCGGAGTAAGCCTTGGCCGTAAACGTCACCAGGCGAATTCTCCAATCAGACTCAGGGCTCTGCTTGCCCAACATGTTGTTAATCGCGGCCGCTTCATTACCGGTTGATTTGCTGCCACGATCGCCTTTGATCTCTACTCCGGTAAAGACGCTGACCACGGCAATTTTTTTAACCCCGTCCACTTCTGGACGCTGCGCCCACTTACTGGCACATCCGGTAAGGCTCAGGCAAACCACAAACAACAATTTCAGCATTAGATCGCGCATCGATTTCTCCTCGATTGATTATTTTTTTGGTGAATGAAAAAAAGGGCAAGTGATATTAACACTTCTTGTCGTTAATGCAGTGGCGCGTAGCGGCAAGCGCTACCTTAGTCGACTAAAGTGATTGCCCGCGTGGCTTGCTGTCTGCCACGAATGATACCGCCCTTGAGGGTGGAAGGAAAAGTGCCGGTTAAGCTGCGTTCTATCTTAATTGTGCCCGAAATATTTCCACTTACCGTTGCCCCCTTGCTGTCCAGTGTCTTTGTTTCTGTGGCAGAAAAGGCGCCAATTCCACTTTCGGTTAGCGCGTGCCCAGTAGAACCGTTTTTACCGGAGGTTGACCAAGACAGAGTGGCGTCAATTGCGCTGCTGGTGGCGGCGGTAAAAGTGAAGTTTAATATTGCTCCCTTGGTCTGTTCCGAAGCCGCCGCCGGGGAGTTGATGACAACCGCGGGGGGGAGGGTGGCATTGGCCGCATGGGTTTCGCCGGCTTTTCGCTTAAAGGTTAGGGTGTAAGTTTTGGCGGCATCGTAGGCCAGAGAGGTGGTCGAATACTCAACTATTCCCAGAAAATCAGTGGTCTTATTTAACGTCACTTCAGTGGTGCCATTGCTACAAATGGCGGTGTCTTCACCGTCCATTTCAATATAGGTGCCGGTACCTCCGCCGACTTGAAAGACGGCCGAACAGGTTAGCTGGTCGGCAGAATTTCCGGCTACACTATAGGTTGCGTAGATTTCGCTAGTCGCGATGGCGGTAGAACGGGTTTTGGAACACCCCATCAGAAACCAGAGAAAAGGCAGGGCCAAAAACCCGCGAGCAATTGTTTTCATATTTGAACAGTAGAACACCAACCCCCACTTTTCACAATGGCCGGTGCCTAAAATTCAGTTGATCAGGCTAGGCGCCGCCTAATTCCATCGCGGATCGGTTTTTCAAAGGAGTGAAAAACTATTGAGGCCACGGACAAAATGGCGGCCAAAGTTCCCAGGCTAAGGAGCAGTCGAATTAAAAGATCTGCCTTCATAAATTTCTCGAACGGAAAAAATCGGGTCAGCAGAGTTATGGTGATGGCATGGGTGAGGTAAAGGGAATAGGAAATATCCCCAAGGTAGACGAGAGTTTTGCTGCGTAGGGCACCGAAGTCTCTCCGCGGCTGTTTTCCCAGCTCCGCAACGAGTACGAATGAAAAAACAACGTATAATGCCGTAACAAGACTGTTATCTGAAAAACAGAACGGAATTAGAAAAAAAGAAAAGAGCAACGGAAAGCCAAGGCGAATACGTGAGGGTTTTTTTTCTTTCAAATTCGAGTGGAGTGTCGCCATGAAAGCTCCCCCCGAAAAAGTGGGAATGACTACCAACAGCCCGCGGAAAAAAGTATATTCCATGACTTGAGTCAGGATTGCCGCCAGAAAGGCGAGCAACAACCAGAGCCTCACGACTTTTTCTTTGGCGGTTTGCAAGAAGACAAACAGCCAGGGACATAAAAGGTAGGCAAACCATTCGGAGCTCACCGACCAAGCTGGATAATTCCAGCTCAAGTTAAAAGTGGGTGACCAGGCGTGGACCAGCAGGAGATTTGCGATGAATACTTGAGGTGAATGGCCGGGACCGGAAGGCCATCCTCGCCGGGCCACCAAGAGAAGACTCACCAATAGGGTAAGTAAATGAACAGGATATATGCGACCCAATCGAAGCCCCCAGAACTTGAATAGGTGTCTTCGAGGAACGGTCTTGATGGTCAGACGGTACCGCAGCGCCAAGATGTACCCGCTTAGTATGAAGAAAAAAGGAACAGCCAAATGGCCTTGAAGGATTAACGGGTTGGCAAAACTCAACTCGGGAAGAATTTGGCGCAAGATTCCCGATAGGTGAAAAAGCAAAACCCAAAAGGAGGCCAATCCCCGAACTGAGGTGATGGCTAAAATCTCTTCGGTTTTTCGTTGGTTTGATTCCAATTGGCGTGTCATGCGACAGTTCTAAAACGTCGACGGCATACTGGGGTCGCCGAAATAATTTGCTGCCCAGTTCACCCAATGCATCCCTGATTTATAGCTTAGTAGGGCATGGATAGGCAACTGCCACTCGCCGGTTCTTTCCCTTAAAAGTTGGCGATAACGCTTCCCACCCGTCCTTGCGAGCCACGAAGTGGCGCGGCAATCCTTGGCCGATGATTGATCAGAGACAGAGTTTTACTTACATTATGGCGAATTAGATGACCTTTATTCCACCGTGTAAGGATTGCTTCGGCCTGCGGCCTCGCAAAGACGAGAGCGATAACGCGCCCACTAAAAGAGGATAGAACCCCACTCGCCGTTATAAAGAATCCAAATAAGTGCCATTTATGCGCCCTCGTTGAGTGTGTTCTTTCGGTCTACGTAATTTTGTTGCCGAGAAAAAAAGGGCGAGGGGGCACGGGGCTTGCAAACCACGATGCCGGGTGAACTCTATGCGCACGTTGTCATTGCTGATTATCTTGGCTCTATTCTCTTCTGCCGTGTACGCGGAAGGGTTGTCGGACTCAGTCCGAAACAGTCTAGAAAAAATTGAGGCAGATTTTTCGAATGTGACGGACCAGATTGAAAGCGAACCCACCGCCGTAGAAATACAGCAGGCGCTGCAACGGGCCTATGAGTCCATGGCCGCCGCCAACCATCTTTTGCGAGGCCAAACGCCCGCTATTTTTTTGGGACTCCACCCAAAAAGAAATGAAACGGCCCTCATTGTATATCGAGATCTCGAGAGTTTGAGCCTCGAACAAAAGGCACTGGCTTACAATCTGCTTCGCCGCATCAACACGCGGATTCAGAAACTTGCGTGGCCAAACGGCCTCGAATCAAGCGCGAGCGACGGGGCGCTTGCCACTCTGCATGAGGTTTTGAACGAGCAACGCCAATATTTTGCGGCGGAGCACCTTCGGCTCACGGAACTTGCTAATCGTCCCGCTCCCGCTCCCGCTCCCGTGCGCGCGCAACCGATGGCAGAACGCGTGCCTCCCCCTGATCGCAAACAGGCCAAGGCCCGCATAGAGCTTGAAAAGCTAAAGGAGCACTATCGCCAACTTCAAGAAGTGGCGCTTTATCACTCGCCTGCCGAGCCGGAGGAGGCACCCCCTGCAGAGACGAATGCGCAAAAAACTATTCGCCTAATGGGCGTAATGAATGCGGTGAATGCCGTAAACAGCGGCCAAGCGGTCTCCGCGGATCAGCTTTCGATTTTAAATAACCTGAATGCACATTCCAGAGGGCCGGTGGCCTCGGCGAATCGTGAAGGAGAAAATTTAGCTCCTTCGACGTTTGAGCAAAAGTTGGATAGCGCGCTAGGCGAAGGGGATGCGATAAAAGCCGTGGCGCTTCTAAAAGCCGAGATCTCCTCATTGGCCGCCAAGCTCGAAGCTCAATCGCAATTCATGAGCGTTGCGGACCAACGGGTTGTTGCTAACGCCAAGCTTGCCGCAACTCACGTGCGCACGGGTTGGTCGCTGCCCAAACTTCCCGCGGCCCCGGCAATCTTGGACCACGTGGGTAACGCTTTAGACAGGCTCGGAAAGCTGCTGCCAGAAATTAAAATCACGGTGCCCAAGATCAGACTGCCCAAGTTAACCCTGCCCACGTGGACCTCTTCAACCCCTCCGCCGCCAACTCGGACTTATTCTCGGCCTGCGCCTCGTGAGCGCTATGATTATGATTCACCGAGCCACTACTCCGGTAACTATAGCGACGGTGAGGGCTGCTTAAGAGCAATGAAGGCCTTAATGGGGGTCGGTGCAATCGGCGTTGGGGGACTGATCGGAACGGCGGTGGTGACTTCGGTATGGAATGACCAGGCCTATGTAGAAAGTAATAGCATGGAGCCTAACGCCCAGTTAGAAGCCATCGCGCAAATTATTGAAGGTAAGGGAACTTGGGGAACGCCGGATTTGTGGACTCAGACTCGCGGGGTTGCCAGGTTATCTGATTCGTACCGTTTCGATGGTTTACGAAGCCCGGCGCTGCTCAAAAGAATTGGCCAAGCGCTGGCCAACCAGAAATGGCCGGTTCAAAAAAAATACGAACAAGAGGAAGCCGCCAAGGCATTTCTTGCCCTTGTTGATAAAACTCTTAAAGAGAATCAAACTCACGCCGATGAAATTCGCGATGAGGTTAAAAACCTTGTAAAAGAAGTTAACGTGCCGATGGCGATGCGCGCCACTTTCATCTCGAAAGCAATTGATTCGGCAAAAATGGACAACGAAATGCATGGGTATTGGAATGCTATGCGACAGTCTTCTGACCGAATCGATGAGGTCAAACGGGCCATTCAGAAATACGAAATTGTCCTTAAAACGCCGGAGAAATATTCCAACGTTGAAGAGGTAAAAAAGTGGCTCAAAGAGGCGAACGAGAGCCATCTTCCCGAAGCAATAAAAATGAAGAGTGAGACACGCAATCCTTACCTTGATATTCCGGCGGATTTTCGTTTCGAATTAGAATGGGTTCTTACGCAACGTTTTTATGAAAATCCAAAAGCAACCCTTGAACTCATAACTGGTACGATGGGACCCACATCAGGTGCTGAATACCTTGCCCGGCAAATGATTGTGGACAGCGCGTTCCGTGCAACCGTGATGGCGAATTCGGACGTAAAATCAAATATTGATCGCTTCTTGAAACAATTTGAGAGCGGTCGCTAGGTCATTGAATGGGCTTCAATCCGGTTGGCGGGGCGATCCGCCTCTTTTGCGTTGATGCGCTCTCTCAAGATTAGGAGCGGTTTTTCCACAAAGATATGGACAACGTAGGCGTAGGCTACCGAGAGGCCAATCACTATGACGAATACAGATACCAAGCTAAGGGATGGTCGGTACGGGGCTATAGAAAATACAACTTGCATGTGGATCAGATAAGTTCCGTAACCTAGCGTAGCGAGCACCCGAAAGAAATGACCGCCGAGAAAAGCGCCCAATTTATTGCGCGCACAAATCGTCCACAAAAGCAAAAGTCCGAAGGCAACGCTCGAAAGCGTACCGGTGTAAAATGCGGCCAAGCTGGGGTGGGCCAGCGCTTTTGAGATGGTGGGGGCAGGCAGCACAAAAGTGGTCATCATCCCGACCAGCATGGCTACGCTGGCCGCGAGTACGGCATTCACCAACCGGGGCCGTGCCGTAAGCCAAATGAAATACTCAGGACGTACTTTTCGAATGTAGGCAATCATCACTCCCATAACGAGTGGATCAAAACGCATATGGGTGGGTGTGAAGATTTTCGAAAAATAAGCCAGGCCCCATCCCACCTCGGCTAGTCTCAAACTGAGTGGTGCTAAAAATAGCAGCAGCAGTGCCGGAATTCTTAGTCCCGCACGAAGCAGCAACAAACCCGCAATCAGAAAGGGGCTTGCCAGATAGAAATGCTCTTCCAGGCTAAGAGACCAACTCCAGCTCATCACGTATTTTATATCAAACGGATAATTGGTCAGAAAAAAAAGCTCTCGAACAAAACTCCGTGAGAACACCGTCGGTCCACCGGGTCGTGCATTATAGAGAGTTAGCAAGAGCAGCGTAACGTAGTAGGCAGGTAGTATTCGAAAGCTGCGGCGAAGATAAAACCAAAAAAACTTACGCCATCCCGATTTGCCATTGGGGCTAAGCAAGATGTTGCCAATTAAAAAACCACTCATGATGAAGAAAAAATCCATGCTCAGCCACAAGCGGCCGCGCAACCACTTCTGGTCGTTAGGCACGTAACTCAACATGTGCTGAGCAACGACGCACAGAATCGCAAACAGGCGCAATCCGTGAAGTGGTGGATAGCGGTTTTCTAGTAGTGAAATGGAAAAGAATTTTCGTAAACGTGAGGCCGTCTGTTTTGGAGGGGAAGTTGGTGGTTCAGCAGTCTCCGCGATGAACCCAATCTGGTCATGTAGCGATAAAGGCAGGTCTGTTTTCACGTTGTAATTTTTTGCCACTTTCGACGAATGGCATAAGCCGCAATAAAGGAGTCGTAAGTGTGCAGTAAATTGTACCCGTGAGTCTTCTTAGAAACCAGTCTTGAGTTGCGTTATAGGATCAACGCCGCCCCGGCGCCGGTCAGCGCCCGGGGCGGTGTTGTCGAGTTTAGTGGGGCACTCTATTAGTTGCCGGTGCCTAATAGAACGTCGAGAGCGGTGAAAAAGCCATCGCCGTTCACATCGATATATAACATTGTGGCGTCGAATCGATAGTCTTCTAGGTTCACGCTAGAAATATGGGGCTGAAGCAATCGATTACTTGCATTTATCACGTTCAGTCGGTCGAGCGGGGTTAGGAAGCCGTCGCCGTTGATGTCGCGGGGTTGCGCGGCATTGTGAAACAGTGAGGTTATCGCACTATTCATCCGCCGATCGAGCGCTTGGGATGTCGCTAAAATATCTGCCGCAGAAAACAAATTGTCGCCGTTGACGTCGAGACGTGGAATGTCTGCATATTCTCTCTGGGTAAGGAGATTCACCGAACTCTGCGTCGCAAGATAGCGGTCTTTGTAAACGGCCATGACTTGGAGGTCAGCCGGTGAAATTTTCTGGTCACCATTAATATCTGCCGACCGATTCGCAAACGTTGCGCTATTGTCAGCGTAAACCCTAACTTTATCTACGAGACTGATATTGGATGCGGTCACGCTGTCTGGAATACCAAAGACCTTGAGGCGGGTACCAACTA
The DNA here is from genome assembly GCA_043718025.1 of Pseudomonadota bacterium. Taxonomy (GTDB): domain Bacteria; phylum Bdellovibrionota; class FAC87; order UBA2466; family UBA2466; genus JBGSST01. Next base: position 13,010 of record JAYSWN010000146.1, on the reverse strand, counting down.
CCCGTTGTTCAGCGGCCACGTTTGCGCACGAAAGGGAGACTGAGTTTGGGGCACAAACTTCAACCGCGATCTCGGATTGCGGAGCAGGGTTTCGTGTGCCGATGTAGTTTTCCTGTTGGGGGAGCTCAAGCGTAATGAGGGTATCCGTGGCGGCCTTCACTCTGCCCGAGATACCTGCGATTTGTATCCCTACCGGTTCCGGGTATCCCTTAATTATTTGGTTGTACCAGGGGCCATAAAGCTCCAGCTTATAACCAGGTTTTAGAATCCGTGGGTCGGTACCCTTAGTATAGGCGTAAAAATTAAAATTGCGGCCAGTGGTAATCCGAGTTCTAAAAATGCTCCAGTCCGGGTTTGCTGCGGGCCCCGCGGAGGTCATGTATTGGTAAAGTGAAACCCATTCGGCCAGAACTCGATCGTCCTTACCAATTTGGGTGAGCATGCGGGCGTCGATCTCACTTACAACCGCATGAAGGGGGGTTTCGTCGTTACTCGTTTGTACCAGGGCCTTCTCCTGCTGAACGGTGCAGGCGGTCAAAGTGAAGAAAAGAGTTGAGGCTAAGAGTTGGCGTCGTAAGTTCAATGTGCGGCTCCTTATTGCGTGGATAGTGCGATCTTTGCAGCATCAATGCCAAGCCAGCGGTATTCGGTAGTTGGTGCGTTAGTTGTGTCGTTTGGTGTGGTTAGCGAGGCTGTTCGTTTTTTATACGGCTGACTGACCCATGAATATTCGTCGAACTTTTTTTCGACCCACCATCAAAGGGTGAAAATTCATAGCACCTTTAGCCACTTAGGATGTACAAACCTTATCCGAAAGGTGCCCATCCCCTTTCCGGCCGGAAAGGTAGCGGGTAAGTCTACAGTTCAACTTCGTAATCGAAGGCCAGCCGCTGTACCGAGTACCGCATTTCGTTGCCCTCGGGAATTTTGAACTCCCGTCTTCTAAGGGCCCTTCGAACGACGTCATCGGTTTCGCTCTGGGTCGGTCTATTTAGCCACCTAAGCCGCTGATCATTGTCTTTTGGAACTTGTCTGGCCAAATCGCCAATACGGTCTGCGATGGGAAGCGCGAGGTTGATTGAGGAAAAGGGGTACTTTTCTACGCGCGAACAAATGCCTGCTTTCAGCGGGTTTCTCATTACGTATTTATAAGTCAATGCGTATGAAGAGGAAGTCCAAAGGCATGACCATTTGTAGCGCGTTCCGAAGATGTGATTAATGCGTCCCGCCCGTTTCTGAATTTTTCGAGACACCTCCGTTTGAAAGTGCCGCATAAACAGGTGGAGATTTTTAAGCGGTGCAGTGACGATTAGGTGGTAGTGATTCGACATTAAGACGAAGGCATGAATTTCGGTCCTATACAGACCGGAACTCCGTTCTAGGACTTCGCAAAAAAGCCTCCAGGTTTCGGGGAGCGGAATATAGAAAAAGTCTTTATTGTTGGACCGATTCACTAAGTGGTAAGCGCAATCGGATGCGAGAATGAGTTTTTTGCGTGGCATGCCCATAAGCAACCACTGGGCCAAAACTCACCTGGCCACTTTCCGGCCGGAAAGGGGATGGGCACCTTTCGGGCACCTATCGGCGGTACGCTTCGAATGCGCTCTGTAGCCCATTCTCATTCAGCTTCAAAAAGCCCCACGCTCGGTCGGGCGTTTTTGGATCAAGGTTCACCGTCGCCGAGATGCGCTGGCTGACGTCCTTATTGGCGATACGGATCGTGCGAGTGCCGCCGTAGTAGAAGTGATTCGTATCGGAAGACAGCACGGCAACCTTTTCGAAGTTGAAGACAAGGCCGTCGCCACCGGGGCTCACGGTAATGCGTCCGCCATTCACTTTGCATGAGAGTATGTCTCTACCGTCGGTGCGATCGTTGGGTTTTATGCATTCCGAAAGGGTACCGCCCTCAATGGCGATGGTTTGAGAATGGGCGGCTCCCGTCATGAGAACGCCGTCGAAATTACCTAAACTAGCAACGGCGGTTGACGTGTTTTCGGCCAGTGCCATCACTGCGCAAAACAGGAACGGAAAAAGCATTAGTTTCATGAGTCCCTCCCGGAGACGGTGTGCCTATTCAAATACCGCTCTCCGGGAATGCGTGAAAGAGAGGGCGCGTTACTCAAAACTCCCCATTTTCAGCACTGGGCACAACTTGATCGTCGATAAATCACCAGGCAGCATTGCTTCATTGCGGCAAGAAGGCGCCTGAGCGTACACGTGCCGCAGCGCGACAGTCTTGAATCGGAGTTAAACTATGCACAAATTTGGTCTTGGCCTAAGGGTAACGGTGTTCTTGGCTTTTTTGACGACACAATCCTTCGCAGTATGGCCTTTCGATGCGTGGAAAAAGAGCTGTGCGCTGAAGCTGGAGGCCACGGCTTTAATTCCAGAGGTCGAAAAAAAATTGGATGAAATTCAGAGATTATTGACGAGCAATCCGAAAACCAAGGTGAATGAACAGGCGGTTTGGGCTCTGCTCAATGGGCTGGCCACGAATGACGGACTGGTAGCGACAGCCGAAGGGTTCACCGCAATTTTAAATGCGCAATCCACCCGGGCGATTGAACTGGCTTTAATCACGGCCCTCGATAAGAAAAAACGGGCTCAAGTAGTAGTGACTTATTGGTTTCGCATAGACTGGGATGACTCCATTGAGCCTCTGTTTCAGTCTCGGCCACGTCCTAACTACACGATGAATCCAAACGGTGACAATTATGATCCCCGTGAGTACCCGGTGGTCACCTTTCTCATTGGCTACGGCAAAGGCGTCGCGCAAAATTTAGTCAGCGCCAAGCAGCACGTCGCCTCGGAAAACGCTCAAAATAGATCATATTTTCTCGGGGCTGAATCGAATTCGAATCGTTGATTGCGGTCTTAATTTAGATCGATTTTACGCCCAAAAAAACATGCTCTAAAAAAATGAAGTTAATTTTACTCTTTGCGATTGCCTGTGCACCAATTTTTGCCGACCCCAGAGTCCCCAGCTCGGTTAACTTTGTTAGCGGGGTGCCCCTTAACGCCGATGAAGATCCGAGCGGAGGGTTTGGCGATGTGGCGGCAAATCTCACGATGGCGGTTGAATTCAAGGTCAGATATCCGTCGAGCGTCGTGCGCCTTATCGTCACCAGTCTAGACGTTCGCCGAGATCGCCGGGTCCCAACTACCAATGAAATTCTCACCACTATGGTGCCGTCGCTAGATCCCGCTCGCCGTTACCGGGTGCAACGTTTTCGGGGGGTGGAAATCATATTCACTGAACCTAGATTTTCGGTGCCTGCCCAACTTCAGGGTAGCATTGGTTACGAGTCCTCTCCGCTTCCTGACCTGAAGCCGGACGACTTAGCTGAAATCAGGTTAAAAATCCCTCAGGCCGAATTGGCGGTTCAGCTGTCGGCAAACGCCAATCCCGCCCAAATACTCCCCGCCTTAGCTCCCCTGGCAATTAGCGTTGGCGAATTTCGAAGCGCCGATTCTTTGGTAAGTGGTTGGTTAGGTCAGGGTCCGCAGGCTTCCTCCGAGCTCCTTCTAAACGCTGGGGTTGGAACACTCGGTATCTATCTCGTTCAACCCAAGTCGTCTCGGTCTCATCGAAGGGTGCTGCTTGATAGTCTTGGAATTAAGAGCGATGGCAATGTTCTCTTCGCCTACAGCAAACTGGACAAAGCCAGCCAGCTCTATATCGACGCCCTTACCATTGCCCTGAAAGACGATACGAGGAAGTTTCAACTTGTGGTGAGAAACCGCAACAAGCTCAATTTGTCGCGACTCCCCCAAGGGGTGGCGGTGATAGACGGAGAGTTGCTACCTCACGACGTGATTGAGGCTCTCGTCGATTCTAGCGTTTTGTCCCCGCTGCTTTGCGGTGACGTCTCGCAGTCTTTAGGGATTAGCTATGCCAGCGGTACGAAATCTTTGGTCTTTGAAGTCCCTGAATGGAAGCAAGGCCATCTCGCGGAACTGAAAGCAATATTAGGAAAGGGGGCCAGTGAAGTATTCCGCAATTATCTGGATGCCATCTTTTTGGTGGATGAAGACATTGCCAATCTCCACCGAAGCAGTGCGGAGTGGAAGACGAGGGCCGTCGGATTGGCTCAGGCTCTGGTGCTCAAACCATTTAACGAACATCTCGTTTATGAACTCACCAAACGAAGCGGAGACTGGGATCTCTTGTCCAATTTGCTCCAGGTTCATGACTTCCTGAGGCGGCTGGATTTCACGGTGTTGAAAGAGCCAACGACAGCGATGCTAAACGTCGGAGCATTAAACTACGTAAAAAAGGGGGCGAGGGGAGCCAGTAAGGAATTTAAATGGGTCGCGTTGGACAAAGCGGCGACCGCGGAAGAACGTGCGTATGCCCTCTGGATCCTTCTCAATCAAGCCACTGCGTTGGACGAGCCCCTCTGGAAGGCCGCGGCCGACTCTTTGGTTGAACACAGTTCACCGTATTTTAATCCTTGGACCGTTTTATCCCCCCGGACCAAGCGTTCAGAGTGGGCTTTTCTAAACAGCACTCTCAATCGACGATTTCTTGCGGGCGAGCTGAGCAACTTCCAATTCTTACGCGCTAAGGTGGGGCTTCCCACGGAGGTGATTCAAGCCGAGGTGGAAAAAATAAACTACTTTGGCGCATTTAAAAAGTACGCCACGCATCCCGAAATGCGCTCGGTTCCGGTTAGAGTTGGCCGACACACCCTCTCGAGTTGGACTGACGCCATCAACCGGGAGGCGTTGTTGCAAAAAATTTGGGAGATCGACCCCGAGCAATTCTACGAAGCCAGTGCTTGGGAGATGGCTCGAAGATTGACCAAAGAGAAATTGCTACAGATCTTTAGCATTCACAATCGCCATCTGACGTCATTCGAAACGCTCACCGAATCCTCAGCTTCAAATTTACTTAAAGTCATTCGTCTGACGTTCAATGAGTGGCAAAAATCGCCGAGCTATGCCGGTTGGGATGTCCCTCTCACCGAGGCCGTAGAGGCCCTCAAAGGGTTGCCGCCGAGCCTGGTTGGTTTAAAATTTATTGAAGCGATCATTCACACCAAATCCGAGTACGGCGACTCCAGAGCCCGGGCTTGTGAAGTTGCGGCCGTTTACTATTCGTCGACGTCGGTTATTTCGAAGAAGAGCTTACCGTTACTCTTGGGAATCTGCATTTCCGAGATTCCCAGTAATCACCCCGCCTATCAAACTCTTCTCCGCTTGGTAGACGAGAGGCTTCCGCAAGATCTCCTTCTTTGGCAGGGCATGGTATTGGCAATGGATGAAGACGGATTAGAACTTTGGGGCGCCGAGCGAATAGCGACGCTACTGGCAAGTTACGCCGATAACGATGTTTCTTTGCTTACTCCCGTCATCTCTCGCTTGGACAAGGCCAGCCAATTGAGATTTCGCGGATTCCCCGAACAGGCCAAGAGTTTAGTAGCGACGATGAGCCTTAACCCCTGCCTGGCCATGCTGCTAACCAAGAGCCGCGATAACGGTGATGAGTAGGGATAGACGTGTAACCCGCCTATAAAAATTTGCATTTTAAGCCTCTCATCCAATTGGCGGAAACTCCACGTGGACGATTCCCCAACCTGGTGATTAACTTTCTCTTATGGAAGAAAAAGACTTTGATGGCACCATCGTGCTTGAACGGCTCGCTGAAATTGGCGAACGCGAATCGTTTTTTGATGCGGTAGATAGCGACGACTTTCGCAAGGCCGCTTCACTGATGAGGCGGGCCGGTGTAGACGATACCACCATTAAACTCGTCTTAGAAAAGATGGAGGCGGCGGATGGCAACCATTAGGCGTTTTGGAATGCACGGACTGCTTACGTTAATAAGCGTCGCCATCTTCTTTTTTCCGGTTCACGCCGCAGCGGATGCGCAAAGCTGGACTCAATTTCTTGCCCAGGCAAAACTAACGCCGCACCTTCGCCTGTGGGCTGAGGTCCAGCCGCGTTACAGTTTGGATAGCGGTAATTTCACCACGGTGCTGATACGTCCCGGGATAGGTTGGCAGTTTACCCCCGAATTTTCCCTCTGGACGGGTTACGCTTGGACGCCGTTGATCAGCCCCACGCCACGAAACGAGAACCGACTTTGGGTACAAGGGATGTATGTCGCGAATCTTGACCCCGTAACCTTCACCCAACGGCTGCGTATCGAAACTCGCTTTATCGAAAATATGTCTGACCCGGGCCTTCGCCTTCGCTATCAGGCCCGACTCGCCCTGCCGGTGGCGCTAGACAAGGCGCTCCAGTTGGTCACTTACGACGAGTTGTTTATTTCGGTGAACAGCCCCGCCCCGTCGATTGGCTCTGGATTTGATCAGAATCGCTTTTTTGTCGGCGGCTTATACCGCTTTTCTTCGCAACTGGCTTTTGACCTGGGGTACCTGTGGAACGTCGTCAGAAATTCACAACTCGCCACCACCAAGTCTAATCACGTGCTCATGGCTTCGCTCTATCTGTCCTTTGATTTCGCATCTGAAAGCCGGGATTAGTAACGGCAAAATTTGACCGCTAGCCCTGTCCCACTTTTGGATGGTACTTTCGTGAGGATATGGCCGATCTTGGCTCCCTGCAACGAAGACTGCGCTCCGAAGGCGATTCGCTCGACCGTTTTCTTGAATACGTACTTGAGCTTGGCGTTGAGCTTTATCCCGCGCAAGAAGAGGCGATTCTTGAGCTCTATTCCGACAAAAATGTAATCCTCAACACCCCTACCGGCTCGGGCAAGTCGCTGGTGGCCGAGGCGCTTCACTTTAAATCTATTACCGACGGCAAGCGCTCTTTTTACACCAGCCCCATCAAGGCACTGGTGAACGAGAAGTTTTTGGCCCTGTGCCGAAGTTTTGGTCCTGATAACGTGGGCATGATCACCGGCGACGCCACGGTCAATCAGGCGGCGCCGATCATCTGCTGCACGGCCGAGATCCTTTCCAATGACGCACTTCGCTACGGTGAGCGGGCGCAGGTGCAGGACATTGTTATCGACGAATTTCACTTCTATTCGGATCGTGAGCGTGGCGTGGCCTGGCAGATTCCGCTGCTCACCCTTCCGCGCGCGCGTTTTTTGCTTATGTCGGCGACTCTCGGTGACACCGCGCCTTTTGAGGCGGGGCTCACCAAACTTAACGGGCGCGAGACCGTCGTGGTGCGTTCGAACGATCGGCCCGTCCCGCTCGACTTTGTCTATTCCGAAATTCCCCTGCTCGAACAGGTGCAAAAGCTTCTGGCCTTGGAAAGAGCTCCCATTTACGTCGTCAACTTCACCCAACGTGAGGCAGCCGAAAGTGCGCAGAACTTTCTTTCGATCGACTTCTGTTCGAAGGATGAGAAGCGGGCCATTGCCGAATCCTTGGCGGATGTAAAATTTAAAAGCCCTTACGGCAAAGACATTCAGCGTCTGCTTAAACACGGCATTGGTATCCACCACGGGGGGCTGCTTCCGCGCTACCGCATTCTTGTTGAGAAACTGGCGCGTACGGGACAGCTGAAACTCATTTTTGGTACCGACACCTTGGGGGTTGGAGTCAACGTACCAATTCGCACGGTCTTGTTTACCAAGCTCTGCAAGTTCGACGGGGAGAAGACGACCATTCTTTCGGTGCGCGATTTTCTGCAGATTGCGGGGCGCGCTGGGCGCAAGGGCTTTGATGTTCGCGGTACGGTCGTGGCGCAGGCGCCTGAGCATGTGATCGAAAATCTGGCGGCCGTCCGCAAAGCTGAGGGCGCTGCCCACAAGAAAAAAGTGGTAAAGAAAAGCCCTCCCGACAAAGGGTACGTGCCTTGGGGAAAAGACACCTTCGAAAAATTGATTGCGGGTCGGCCCGAAACCTTGGTCTCGCGCTTTCAGGTGACGCACGGGATGTTGCTTAACGTGCTGGCGCGTCCCGAAGAAATCGACGCCGATCCCTGTCGGTCGTTGCGGCGGCTCATTCGCAGTTCGCACGAGAGCGATCGGCAGAAACAGCGGCACTTCAAGCGTGGGTTTCAACTTTTTCGATCTCTGGTCGAGCGTAACATTATTGAGCTCAAGCCGCGCCTTCGGGTAAATGTAGACTTGCAGCAGGACTTCTCGCTTAACCAGACGTTGGCCCTTTACCTGCTCGACACGGTGAAGTTGTTGGACCTTGAAAGTCCCGAATACGCCCTTGATCTTCTGACGCTCGTCGAATCGATTTTAGAAAATCCGGACAAGATCCTTCACGTTCAACTCAGCCGTTGCAAAACGGAACGTATGAATGAGCTGAAGGCCCAGGGCATGGAGTACGATCAGCGCCTAGAGGAACTTGAGAAAGTCGAGTACCCGAAGCCAAGGCGTGAGTTTATTTACGCCACCTTCAACGAGTTTTCGGCTAAGCATCCGTGGGTCGGGCTGGAGAACATTCGGCCCAAATCTATTGCGCGCGAAATGTACGAAGGCTTTCAATCTTTCGCCGAATACATTCGTGACAATGGCCTGCAGCGCGCCGAGGGGTTATTGCTGCGTTACCTCTCCGAAGTATACAAAGTAATGGTGCAGACGGTGCCGGGTTTGGCCAAGACGGACGAGGTGCTGGCCATTGAAGAATACCTCGGTACCCTGGTTCGGGCGGTTGATTCGAGTTTGCTCGACGAGTGGGAAAAATTGCGTAATCCAGAATTTGTGCGTGCCGAAGTGGCCGACCCTATCGAAGCCGCGCGCAGCGAGGCTGATTTCGACATTACCCGCGACGCCAAGGCGTTTGAAATTATGATCCGCAACGAAGTCTTTAGATTCGTACGGGCGATTGCGGTGGGCGACTTTGAAGAGGCGACGGCCATGCTTGCCAATGACGATGCCAAACAGACGGAGACGGAGGTTTCGGCGCAGCTGAAGCCCTACTTCGAAGAGCACACGCGAATTCAGACCGACGCCAAGGCGCGCGCGACGGTTCATTTGAGAATTACCAAGACCGACGCCACGCAGTGGATGGTGGAGCAGACTCTCGTGGATCCCCAAGAAGATAACGACTGGTCGGCGCGCTTCACTTTGCATCTGGCGTCGAGCCGTAAAGAGCGCCGGCCGGTGTTACGGTTTGAAAGTTTGGGGCCGGTGGCAAACCTTTAGACCAAGGCCTACCTTGCGCCGCAAGGCGTGTTTACATCGATTAGGGGCTGAGTAGGGTGGCCAATATTATCTGTAGGGGGACCGTATGAAAGTGCAGCTCTGGATTTTAGTGGCCATCGTTCATTGCCTTGGCAGCGCGTTTGGGTTGGAGGCCGGCGTGACTTGGACTTCGCCAAAAACGGGGAGAACTTGGTCGGCCTACCCCTTCGCGGGGCGCGCCAGCTTGCTAGAAATGAGCGCCAAATGTCAGGCTCAGGGGCTCGCCTTGCCCAATACTAACGCCGCCGAATTGGATAACGATCTCTTCGAATTCCTAACCAGCTCGGTGAAAATCGATGCGCCGGAGTTTCCACATTTCACCTTTCGTAGCGTAGAGGTTCGCTTTTTCCCCGTTACCAACCAGTCACGCAAGGCGGAACGGTTTTACTCTTCCCAGAAAATGGACAGTGAACTGGCCAGTCTATTTTCCACGCAAATCCGCTTTTGCACGGCGGTCAAGAATCCACAGTGTGCTGCGAGCAGCCAACGTTCGCTTAACCTCGTCGAAGAAAAAATGAAGGCGCGAGAACGCAACTACCGCCAAATCGGTTTTCATATCGTATTTGTCGACGCCCTAGGCCACGAAGATAATCTTAAAGTACTGGAGCAAGAATACACAAAGTACATCGTGCAAAAAGAATCGTATGAAACGGCGCGAACCCTGATCGTGGCCCACGAGGAGCCACGTGATTGGTCGGGTCTGCTTTGTATCAATCCGTAGAACAGCGACCCCATTTCCCGAGTTCAACCAAAGCTGGACAGTCGGTTCGGTGATTTTCCAAGTCATTGGGTTGGTAAACCTAAAGGTCCCCATCTTCTAGAGGTGGCAAACTCGGGGAAACGGCTCAAGATCGGCACTTGACGCTGCGCGCTCATTTCGGATTGCAATACGGGCTCGGCTTGGGCTACTAACGCCCCCATGAAGACCTTTATTAGTCTAAATGTGTTCCTGTTTCTGGCCCTGCTGGTTACGCCGTTTGCGCGGGCAACCCTTTCGAATCCTGAGACTTGCATTCAACGGATGAATAATCCTTGGCAGCTTGAATCCGCCGACACTCTGCGAATGCGCAATATCCTTTTTTCTGAGGAAGCGTCGCCTGACCTCTCCGAGGGCAGTCCGGTTCCCGGAACCGACGGCTCAGTTCGATTCGGTATCTACACTACGCGGTGGCCAAAAGCCCCCACCAGCCCGGTCGAAAAAAAGGAAGTAATTGCTAGCTTTTTTGGACATGTGGTTAAGGGCGAGCCGGTGGGACTGGTGCGCGGTTTCAAGTTCCAAAGCAGCAACGAAAGGTTCTCCGCTCAAAATGAAGAGCTGTTCCCCCCCAGCAATTCCGATTCGACACAGGAATTTGAAATTCGCCGTCAGATGAACGTGACTATTGGATCGTGGATGAGGGAAGTGGATGGGGCCTCTTTGTTCGTAGCCCCCGCTGAAACGGGTAACACGACCGGATGGTTTTTAATGCTGCCCAATGTCGACGACGCTGCGGTGGTGCGTGTGGTGGCTTTGTGGCGCCCTTCGGCCACTATGCGCATTGCCCCACCTAATCGAGGCTCCACAGGTGGAGTCGTTAGAATTCCGCGCCCACCAGGCGGCCGTAGAGGAAATGGCGGCTACCGAGCACTGGACAACCCAAGTAGCAGCGGTGGCAGCGACACATCATTGGGCGACCAGTAGACCCGTCGCTGCCAAACGGCTACCTCATTCATTATTCGGTGCCGGTTGAATGGGTTGTTACGGGCTAGAAGTGCCCCAAAACGCCTTATAACGTGGTGTATTGCACCCGCGACCTTTTCAGCTGAATAGTGGATGGGCACCTTTTTAAGTGGATGGGCACTTTTTTAAAGTATTTAGTCGCCCAAGCTGTAGCGCAGTTTCAGCACCGAACCATCGACTCCGTAAATATTGAACCACGATTGGCTGCACTCCGCGTTGCCATTGGACACGGCTCCGGCCACGGCGAGAAGGTGGTCTTTCTTGTAAAGTATTTCAAGTTGGGTGGCGGTGGGGCTGGTGGCCTCTTCCGTTTCGATCTTTTTGATCATGTCGATGACCTTGCGGCGTGAAGTCACCGTTTTCCAGGGGCCGCATTTTTCCCAATAATCGTTCGCCAATTCGGCCAGGCCATTTTTTACCAGCTCGTTTTTGGACAAGGATAAATCGAATTTTTCTACGGTGGGAGGATTTCCATTTCCTACCTGCGCCGTCTTGCCAATCTTCTTGAATGCTCTTTCATTCGCAAAAACGGTACCGGCCGAAAAGGTGATGATTAAAACAAAAGCTAAGAAACGATTTCCCATGATGCCCCCCCCAAAATAATAATTAACGCTATGTGAGGGGGAATAGCCTGAGTCGACGCCGCTGGTCATGTCACGACGCGTTACTCGAGTTTTACCTAATTGCCGCCATCAAGGAGCCAGCTCAAGCCATATTTCATTGCGCCGCAAAAACCACGGCATGAACGGCGGGTTGAATCGCGCAAAGACAGGTTCGCCGGTCGGCTTTACTCCCGCCTTTTCAAGTTCGCTTCTAAAATCCGCGAGCTTTTCTTTGTACCGGGATTCTGACCACGTTCCGGAGTATCCGTAAACGGCCACGGTACGGGCGGGAAGTTCACGTATTTGAACCCGGGGGTCATTGGGTTCGGGAAGATTTTCTCGGGTGTAGCTCGAAGGCATCGTGAACTGGACCAGAAATCCACCTTGCCCCTTTACCTGGCTCACCGGGGCCGTCATCGCAATTTTTTCGGAGGCGGCGGCCTGCGATACGGGCGCGGTCATGGCGATTTTTTTGTTGGGCTTGTTATTTCCGAAAATATAATCGGCCAAAATTCGAAACGCCTTGTTTCCGGCCTCTTCAAATTCGGCTTCAACCAGGGTCTCGGCCACTAGGACTTTGGGGTACCGACGGATCTCATGATTCTCATTTTGTGACTGGACGGTATATTTTGGTTCTTCAGTCGCCATGGCGCTTCCCATTAGTAACAGTGCGGATAAAAAAATAGAACGTAAACCCATACAGCCATTCCCTTTCTTCGCGTTTTTCCAATTCATATTAAATCTCCTCCATCCGTATTTAACTTTTTTAACCGTTGGGCCTGAGCGCAGCGTTACTTGGGGGCCAGGCAATAGGGGCTCGCGCTGCATTCAGCCTTTTTGCGCGGAAGGTAAGGCCGCACCCGCGCAAAAACATGGTAACCGGCGGTGAGTAGGGCATGGGGAAGTGCCTTTTTTCCCAGGCGCGCCGCAAAGTGGTAGCGCGGCAGTGATTCCCAAATGGTAATGAAGGCATCAACCCCGACCGTTAGGGAGCCATCAGATTTGCGTACGTGCATTTCTTGATGCACTCGTATGGGATCGAGCCCAGCCTTCTCGGGATCAAAGTCAGGGGCAGTAATATCCGCGAACTGAATTTTTTGGCTCCCTATCTGTTTACGGTAGTGGTCGATCTCACGTGAACACAAATGACAAAGGCCGTCGAAGTAGACTTGAATTTTATTTTGATTCATAACTTGCCTCATTTATCGTTTTTATCCCTGGTCACAGCACCTGACCTCGGCGCGAATGCCATTTTCTTAAGCAAACCTAAGTCCCACTCTTTAAGGGAAATAGTGGAATCTAATAGTCCGGCCGCCACTCTCACCATCTGCGCCAGAAAACTGACGCGCGATGAGGAGTAACCAACCTCATTAAATTTGGATTCACTTAATGTTGCCAATTCCCTGGCGGCCGACTGAATCCGCGAAAGCATCACCCGCTCTCTAGACCTCAACACATTAAAAATGACGTCAAGTACGTTGGGGTTTGCTTCGTAGGCTTGGTAGCGTAGCCGGTCGGGATGCACGGCCCTAACTACGTCGTACTCAATCAGCCTGGACATCGCCAT
>JAYSWN010000145.1:0-24948 GCA_043718025.1 Pseudomonadota bacterium | reverse complement strand
CAACTCATGATGAATTTCAGAGGCTTAGTTTAGTGGGGGGCGACATTTTCGCTGGGGAAAAGGGGGGCGACAAAGTCGCCGGGTATTCACAGAGCATTGAGCTTTTTCTCCTTTTTACCGATAAAGGGAGAACGAGGGATCTGAGCTTCGAATGAATTCACTAACTCAATCAGGCCGAACTAACGGCATCAGTGCTCCGGATCATCATCTTGTGGTGCATCGTACGGTTCTTGTGCTGTGCGCAGTCTTATATCCGAGCTGGAGCCTGTTCCTTCGCCTCGCGCTGCCCGAAGCCTTCGATGACTGGGGCCAGCGCCTTTTTGTGGGCTTTCTATTTGGTGTGGTTCTCGCCCTGAGCTATGTAAGCCGGGCCGTGAGGGATCACATTCAGAGAATTTCGCTAGGATTTATTCTGTTGATGACGGGTCACTTTTATTATCTAACCTTTCAGGCCAACTTTTCCATTGTCTACGCCATTGGTTGCATCGTATTTTCTTGCGCGCTTTCGGGACTGTTTTTCCAGCAGCTAGATTATCTAGTTTTCTCCGTTTTTAATTTAGCCTGTGCCACCACCGTGGCGAGTCGAGTCACTGCTCCGATCGAGGTAACCCTGATCGCCATTGCGGGCTTGGTTACCGTGCACGTGACTTTCTTTTTTATTATCTCCGCGCGGCGAAAGACGCTTGAATTGCTACGTCAGCAGAAAGCAAATGCCGAAGTTTTGCAGCTCGAACTTCTTGAATACAAGTTACGCGAAGCCAAGTCACAGGCGGAAAAGTTCAAAGAACAAGCCCACTACGATGAGCTCACCGGTTTGGCCAACCGGGCGCTTTTTGAGGAATTAATGGGCCACTCCTTTGCCCTGGCCATCCGCACGCCCTGTCCCGACCTGGCCCTTCTTTTTATCGATTTAGATGGTTTCAAAGCGGTGAACGACACCATGGGTCATGAGGCTGGAGATTTGGTGTTGAAAGAATTTTCGGAGCGCTTGAGACTTTCCATACGAAAAGGTGATATTCCGGCGCGCTTGGGAGGCGACGAATTTGTGGTAATTCTGCCGCAGACGCTGGGGCATCGGGGCGCCGAAGTTGTGGGCGAGCGCATCCTCGCCTCTTTGAAAACTCCGGTCAGACTTCCCGGCAATGGCCGCCTGACCATCAGCGCAAGTATAGGAATATCTATGCTTGTGCCTTCTACCCTGACGTCGCAGGCCTTGATTAAGCAGGCCGACATTGCGATGTACCAGGCTAAAGAAAAAGGGAAGAATCAAATAGTTTCGTTCACCTCTGCTGCGCCCGTCAGCGAAGCCGCCTAAACGGATGGTTGCGGCGGTTGCATTCGGCCTACCGACACGAAAACCGGATTCCATTAGAAGGACTTCAATCAGTCTTTTTACGCGATAGCTCGTCGAGCGTTTGAATTCGATCGAGTACCGAATTGACACCGGCCGGACGATCCGACTTTCCCTCCACGATGGTGGAGACGTGACCGATGGTTGAAATGGGATAGATCTTTTCTTTGGTGTTGTAGAGACAGTTTTGGCAGAGGGTTTTACCTAGTTGCTGAGTTTGATGCCTTTTGCGCATCTCCCTTATAACCTGGTTATTCCAAGCATCGATGAGGTTGGTCTTGGGATCGTTGAGATCAGCGTAAGTAAGTAAATCTTCGTAATCGACGCAGCAGAGAGTGAGGTACCCCTCCCAGGTCAGGTGAATTCGGTTCCAAAGCATGTAGCAAGGTGGCGCCTGACCGGGAGCCGGAACAGCATCGCTCATCGACGAGCGCAGTTGCATCAGCTCGGGGATTTCTTGCCCCCCCTGATTGCCCACGCCGTGAAAGGTGAGCTCGTCAATAAGGGGAAGTAGCATCTTTTTGAGTGCCTCCATCTCGCCTTCAACGAACTTGGTCACTACGCAGGAGGCGAAGAGAACGAGGTGCGGAGCCGAAGTCTTGCGGTACTCGGATATGAACCGCACGTTGTCGATTACCGCCTTAAAGTCGTCCTTACCGTGGACAAGCTCGTACGACTTTGCGCTTGCCGCGTTGATTGAGAACTTGAGGCACGAGACGCCCGCGTCGATCACCTCTTTGGCGCGCTTCGGGGTCGCTAGCGCACCGTTAGTTGTAATATAGACGTACTTCACCCCCGCGCGCTTTGCCTCAGACACGAATTCGGCAAGATTTTTACTGAGAAACGGCTCGCCTGTCGTGTACAGGCCTAGTTCTTCAAGTCCCAGCTTAACCGCCTGGTCCACAAATCGACGGAAAAGGGCAATATCAAGAAAACCCTTTTTGCGGACCATGCGTGGGTTGGTGCAAAAGATGCAAGCGTGATTACAGGAGTTCGAGAGTTCAACGAGGCAGTTTTTAGGAAATGGGGGATTAAGATTCGAAGGGTCGAACACCGTCAAATTTTTTTCGCGTTCTTTGAGCTTCGATTGCGGGTAGTTGCTATAGAGTTTGGAGGTCATAGTAGTATCGGGAGTAAGGGAGAGGGATAATTATAGCCTATCTTATCCCTTTCGCCTTGCCGAAATTTGTCCGCTTCGGCCGACACGGCAAAGCAAAATCCTCGAGGGCGAGCGATCGTAATCGAGTGCCTTGAAGATGTTTGCCCATGCTGAGTGACGAATTTGCTTGGGCCGCAATCTAACTTAGAGAACGGCTATAGTGCCAAAATACGTCACTAGAGTAGTGAGGGGAGGCCGTGGTAAGAAGGCAGCGGTATTTTATGAACTCATTTTCCCAATTTAACCTGCTTACCTCTCTGAAGACCTCTTTGGCCGAAAAGGGCTTTGGTAAGCCCACCGAAATTCAGGCTCACGCTCTGCCGATACTTCTGGGCGGACGTTCGCTGGTGGGAGTGGCCGAGACCGGCAGCGGTAAAACCTTGGCCTATGCGCTGCCCATTTTGAATCAACTTAAAACACTCGAGAATGACGGTCGAAAGATTGTGGTTGAAAGCCAGCCGCGAGCGGTGGTGGTGGTTCCCACTCGCGAATTGGGCGAGCAGGTCGCGAAAGTGTTTAAGGGCTTCACGCATGACACCCGTTTACGAGTGCGCACCGTGCTAGGCGGTACGGCCTTTCCGGTGGCCAAAAAGAATGTGGCGGGAATGTTCGAAGTTTTAGTCGCCACGCCGGGGCGCCTGATTCAACTCCTTGATCGCGAGCTGGTGAACCTAAGTGACACTCGCCTTCTCGTGTTCGACGAAGCCGATCAAATGCTAGATAGCGGTTTTTTACCCGATGCCGAGCGCATCGTTAGTGTTTGTCCGGCCAATCGCCAGCTTGCCCTTTTTTCTGCAACCGTATCACCGGCGGTGCAGAGTTTGATCAAAGGACTCTTCGCGGGGGTAGAGGTGTTTCGCAGTCAGGGCAGTCATAGGCTCGTGCCTACGCTCACCACGCTGAATCGCACGGTGCATGACGGCAGGCGTTTCCCGCTCCTGCAACAAGTGCTCGCCACACCGGCAAAGGGGGGAACCCTTATTTTTACAAACACCCGCGATCAATGCGACCAAGTTGCCAACGAGTTGCGCCAGAATGGGCACGAATGCCTAGTCTATCGCGGTGAAATGGATAAGATAAAGCGTCGTACAAATTTACGATCGTTTCGCAAGGGTGAGGTCAATCTGTTGATCTCCACCGATCTGGCCGGTCGTGGGTTAGATGTGGAACACGTTGACCGCGTCATCAATTACCATTTACCCCGAGAGATGGAGAACTATATCCACCGCGTCGGGCGTACCGCCCGAGCCGGACGTCAGGGGCTCGTGGTCAATTTCGTCACGGAGCGCGACCAATCGCTGGTGAATCAGTTGGGTAAGTCTTCTCCCTCGTCGCTTGCTTAACCACGACCAACGGGCTTTCCAAATCAACACTCTTCGGGCACCTTTTCTCAATGGAAACTTTGGTCCCTCCTTTAATCAATTACTTAGAGCTATTAGCCGTTGCGCTTGTTCTAATGACTGCGGTTTGGAGCTTAAGCTTAGTTATCAAAGACGCCAGCATCGTCGATAGATTTTGGGGACTGGGTTTTTGCGCGTTGTACGGGTTTCAATCTTTTGAGAGTGGCTTTCTCACCTTTCGGGCGGTGCTCGTTCTCCTGCTTGTCTTGCTGTGGGGCCTTAGGCTCTCGATCTACATTCACCTTCGGAACTCGAATAAGCCCGAGGACGCGCGTTACCGGGAGATGCGTCGCCAAGCGGGAGTTCGCTTTTGGTGGACGAGTCTGTTTACCGTTTTTTTGCTGCAGGGATTTATTCTTTGGCTGGTGAGTGCGCCGTTGATTTCGGTATTGTTGTTTTCGCAGACCACCGAGGCCGGCGTATGGGATTGGGCCGGACTCTTTGTGTGGAGTGGGGGCCTTATTTTCGAAACGGTGGCCGACTATCAAATGGCTAGTTTCAAGCGTAACCCCAAAAACCGTGGCCAAGTTTGTCGAAGTGGACTTTGGAATTTAAGTCGTCACCCCAATTACTTTGGCGAGGCCTGCTTGTGGTGGGGTTTTTGGCTCATCAGTTTAAATACCACGTCCGGATTTTATACGGTGTTTAGTCCCCTATTGATGACGTTTTTGCTGCTCAGGGTGTCGGGAGTCTCTTTGCTGGAGAAACAGCTTGCCGTAAGCAAGCCCGGTTACGCTGAATACATTGAATCAGTACCTGCCTTTTTCCCTTTCGGCCCAGTCCGTTAGGGCGATCCCAAAAAAAAGAGGTCAGCCGGTTGGGGCTGACCTCGCTAAAGAAAACCTTTTCAGTTTTAGTTTTTAATAGGCCGTTGAAAAACTTCATTTACGGCTTGCCCGTTAAGACTTCGCACGTGAAGTAGGTAGCGACCCGCCTTTGCTGGTTCCGGTATCTCCACTTCCATTGAAAACGGTTTTTCAATGCGTTGGCATTTTACGGCGGGATCGGTCGGTTTCACGTAGTCCATGATCGGCAGCACCTGAACCGTTTTCCCCGTGGGGATCACTTTTGGTTTTTGTAATTTCAAGCAACTGTTGGTTAGCCTGCCTTCGAGCGTAGCCGAAAACTTATGGGGAGAGTCGTTTTTCACGGTTACCTTTTCTACCGCGGCGTACATATAGTCGTCGGGATAGGGGTACTGCGCCGGCGCAACCTGCATCCGTTCTTTGTGGCGACCATCTTTAGAGAGAACTAAATATTCTCCTTTTTCTAGACGCCCCACTTTCACTTCTTGAGTGAAAGGAACAATCACATCGGGACATTCTCCCTTAAATAGTAGGGCCTTCGCCTGAACGGTTACCAACTTTGTGTCGTTGTTTTTGATCACCTCCGGATCGGTAAGGCGATGGCACGGGTCGGGTAAGTACCCATCTAGAATGACGGTTACCTCGTCGTTGTCATCAAAGCCATTTGGAACAAAGAGAGCTTGTGCCGAAATGTTTACCTCTTCCGCAACAAAATCATCGGCCTTGGCGGCCGACACTGAAATTATTCCAATGTAAAAAAGTGTGAGTAAAAAAGTAGAGACGTTACTGATTCGAAAATTCATTTTCAAACTCCCCAAGTTAATTAGTTTCACTTCGCTGCTAAAGCAGGAAGCGTGCCGATTAATTTGAGGCTGAAAGTTGAAAACGATGAGACAAAACTTCTCTGCGCGGAACCGATTTGGCTCAAACGGGAAAAAAAATTCTAGGCTGAATGAAGAGCGCCGCGTCTATTTTTGGAGCGTGGTGATTTAAGTAGCTAAAAACTTCTTACTGACCGACGCGTCGAGAAAGCTTTTTGAATGTGTTGTTGCGACTCATGCGACACGCCAGTGACGCCTAAGTGATGCAGTCGGTCGTAAACCTGACAGTCATCAACGATTCGTAACGTTGGTGCAACCAGTTTGCCGCGATTACATGCCCCGAGCGCACTGCCCACTTCGACTAAGCCGTCTGATTCGTTGAAGGCGACGTTGATGAGTGGTTTTTTTGCGTCGGGAAATAAAGACCAGCGCCGCATAGCTACGGCTAAAGCCTCAGATTTTGCCGACACTTCGGCATGCCCTAACGCATAGGCGATGGCCATCTTGGGATCCCCGTGCAGATCGGCCATGCTGGTGCGCATAATTACATCCGCAAATTCTTGGGCGTAGAGGTAGGGCTCCCACCAGAAATCTAAAAGCGCTTTTAATTTAGCCATGTCCCCAAAGCCAAAACGTTTCTTTAGTTGTTCGCCTATCGGGCCGCCAAGCAGCTCAGGACGTCGTTCATGCGTCGGTAAGGTGCCAATCGACACAAACGCCGCCAAGGGGTCTTGCAAACGATAGTTCGTGATACCGGCCGGGCCGGTAAAGCCCTCGTACTTCACTTTATCGAAACGAAAGGAGGTACCGCTAGCGGTGTACTCGGTGTTTGCGATCCAACCGATTCTCTGGGGAACAAAGCCTTCTCCTTGAACCACCGCGATAGGTTTGCCGCCTTCCATTTCCGCTAAGGGGCCAAGGTCAAACCAGAGGGGGTTCGTGTCGGCAAGCTTGTCGCCAAGGATATCAATTTTAAACAGGCCGCCGACCGCGTTCACGAGGCGCACTTTGCGAAAGCTCTCCTGCAGTGCTTCGGTTGGATTGAATAGGCTTCGGGCCAGCGCCGCAATCGCCGCCTCATTCTCCTGTGCCTTCTTAGCTCCAATTAGGGCTAGGGTGACGCCGACGCCTTCGTTTACGCCCGACGCCGAGTAGATCTCCGAAAGATTGCGGCATCCGGCCTCGCCGAGGGTCGAAGTTTTTTCGCCGCAACGGCGTAATGCCGCCGTAATCGCGGCGCCCGACTTAGAGTGGCCTAGCACCGCGCATTTTTCCCGACACGCAACTTCCTTCAGAAACCGTTCGGTCCTTAGCGTCATTTCAAAAATACTGCTCTGAACCGTTTCCTGCACCAGAACCCAGATCTGTCCGCACGAAGTCCGCAATAGATTTTTGATCAGCGGCTCGCCGAAGTAGAAATTGGCAAACGCCGAGACCGAATCCAACTCGCTAAAACTTTGAATGCGTTCAACCAGTTTGGACGGCAAGAGCCCCGGAGGGATAGGAAAATCCGCCGGAATTTCAGCCATCGGCAGCTGGCCTTCGAGCGGAGCAAATGCGGTGTCGAGCAGGTCTTGGGTTACGCCGTGGCCGTGTAACAACACACAATTGGGGTTGGTGAAGGCGGCGTTATGCCGTTCATTAGTCGAAATACGGGTGTAAAACGAAATGCCGTTTACGCCAGGATGCGGTTTGGTCGCCTTCGCCGCAATGCCCGAATCCCACCGCGTCGCTTGGGCAGAAATTCCAATGAAACCCAAAAGGATCAGAAACGCATTTTTCATTTTAATAATCCCGTGATGCCTCGTCCAACCGGCAGGTTTTTATCCGAAAGTTCAGCCTTGGCGTTGGGTGATTCCCAATAAGCATCGGCGGTGGCCATGAAGTAGAAAGGATCTTCGATAATTTCGTCATCTTCAATCGCTTTTTTACGGCGCGCTCTTCTGGCCTCGAGTGACATCCCCTTGGCCTCGGGGGCTAGCTTGGCATTGATGATTTCATGTTTGTAGGGCCGGCAAAACTTATCGGCGCCATCATCTGTCTCTTCTGACCGGATGCATTTTTTCGTAATCTCATAGCCGGCGTTAAATTCTTGCTGGCGATCTAACAGACGCCCGCGGATGGCGGCCCGGGTTTGGTCGTCGAAGCGAATGGTGAAGTCAGCCCAATACTCAGTTCGTTTGGAAATCTCTTTACTGCTTACGGTTGAGTAGGCCTGAATCAATTTTCCTTCTTGTTCCATTTCCAAGCGATTAAATCCGGTGGCAATGCCAATCACCTGCGGCAGGACCCGGCGAATGTCTTGAAGCACCGATGGCATGGCGAACCCACCCCAATAATTACGAATTCGCGAACTGGCCACGGTCCCATCTATGGGTTGCTGGGCGCTCGCAATTTTTCTGGCCTCGATCATTCCACCGTAGCCAGTCCCCAAATCCAGTTTTTCGGGGGCCTGCTCCGTTATTTCGTCGTAATAAGTTGGCTCTGCGGAACTCACTAAAATCGCTAGAACGCGATCATAGGCAGTTTTCATGACGCGAATGTCGCAAAGTCGCTCTTCGTGCGGAACCAGTGCAAGTAGTTTCGCGGCGGTTTCGTCGGCGAAGTAGGTACAGGCCTTTCCCACCAGGCCATCCTTGCGAAGATTTAGGTGCGGGTGATTGGTCGCAAACTCTTTCCGGCCTGCCTCCGAACCCGCGTAATATTTGTGGCGAGCACTTTTCCATTCCACCGAGAAGTTGGAGTAGTCGATCAATTTATCTCCGCGCGTAGGAAATTTTGTTCCTGGTTTAATTTCACCCTTCGCGTAATCAATTTGGGTGAGGGGATTGAGAAGAGTCGCTTTAGCGTTTAAGCGATTTTCCAGCACCTCTTGATTGGCCGCAACAATCACTACCGGCACCTCGTTACGGCAGGTAGCGCGTTTGTTCACCATGTCTGGGGACAGCGTCTCCAGCTCCTTGTCGGAAACGTTTTCCAAACCAACCGCCGCTGCGCCGTAGGGGTATAAGTTACTGGTGGGTAGGGCCTTTCCCAAAGTAAAAAAGTTTTTCAGTTTAGTAAGTGGGTTTTCGCTTTCGCGCAGTACCTGCAGTGCTTCATTGATGGCTGGAGTTCCTTTTACCAAAAAATCACTCAATTTCTTCACTGACGTCGGATTGACTCCAAAACAGCTCAAGTAAATTGCGGCGATGCTGCCCGAGCTGCTTCCCGATAGGATCACTTTCCCCGGATCTCCCAATGAGGGAATTTTCTCGATAAGCGCTTGCAGCACCCCGGCGTCTACTGGCACCGAACTGCCTTTGCCAACAAAGGATAGAGCAACGTCAAACTTGTCCCAAGGCACGGCCGTCTCTTTAAATGCCTCAACCGTCGGGTTGGTCACTACCGGAAGTGCCGATGGTGCGGTGAATGAGTTAAGCAAAAGAACCAATATTGAAATTAAACGTAACATTATTTTCCCCCTACTTGTTTCCAGCCTATTCCGAGCCATCCCCTTGTGCTGACGACCTGGTTAGCTAAAAGCTTGCCAATTTTTTTCGCCTCTTCGCCAAACTTTTTTACCTCGGCTTCGCTAAGACCCATGCCCTGGGCTACGGCCTGTTTCACCAAGAAGTTGTTGGCGATGCTCTTCAGGGCTTCGGCGTCTTTTCCCACCGCCACTGAACCGTCGGTTGCGCTCACGGTGAAGCCCTCGGTGCGATTGACGACCACACCACCGTGAACTCCCTTTTTGTCAGTGTGGATCGAGAACGCGTATTTAGTGCTGAGCAGGAGTTCGCGTTCGTTGTAGCGTTCGCCATCGGCTACGAACGATTTCAGTTTCAAGGTGACCACCGCGTGGCCCTCTTCGAAAGCTACCTTGTAGGGCGAAGCGTTGGCGAGGGTGAGAATTGCCGGTTCTCCGGAGTTAGACCTGGCCTCTTCGGGTACGACAAGGCCAAGACCTTTGAAGAAGGTGTCTCGAAATTCATTTTCATCGAACTTTTGCCCCTTAAGCACCCGGCTGTAATTATTGAGCAACGACTCATTGATAAAGCCACGTAGATCGGAGTTTTGTCGCGGCACGGCGTCGTAGGGCACCGCCATCGCGGTGGTGAGGTCCTCATCAGACGAAAAAGTCGCCTCCACAACTAGGTCGGTTTGAGTGGTGTGGAGTTTGATTGCCGGGTAGAGGTCTTGGCGCTCAAGCGGAAACACAAATTGCTCTTTGGCCAGTTGGCGGATGCTTGCCAGTTTTGTTTCGTATTCAGCGAGGGAAGTCTCGTTCAATAATTTGCCCACCTCTTCGTTGATTTTATTTTCGAACTCGGTCTTGATCTCAGCCGAAGTCTCGGCATTGCCTTTGGCTTCACTTTTTTTTCCCATTTTCAGCGCTAACTGTGAACGTAAGCCACCGCGCAGAACGTTGTTTGGGTTTCTTCCCGGAAAAAGCAGTCTCGGGGCAAATTCACCGCTTTTTGCGGTGGTTGTGGTGTTGACGTTGACCGCAACCGGGCCGCGCGAAATTTTTAGCGGAAGGTCGACATAAAATTTGGCGGTACCCAAAAGGGTAGAGGCAGAATCTAAAGTGATCGTGTACCGGCCCATTTGTGCCTTAACGTCGTTGGCGTTTACCGTGCCGGAGAGGTTTAACTGGATCTCCCCGCGATTTGGGTTGGAAACGAATGAAGCAAAGCCACTGCCTGAGCCTTCGCCCACTCCATGCATCCAAATACCGTCTTTAATTTTATTCACGGGCCGCGATTCGGAAAATGGCGTGTACGAGGCCGTTTCCAGTTTCAATCCGCTGACCAGCATGACTTGGTTGGGACGGCGAAAATGACTGTCAATCAGCCGTCGATGATCTGCGGCTTGGTTGCGTTCGGCAAGCCAGCGGTAGTCGCGCGCGATGTCGCTAAGTAGGCTGGTTTTTACTACCAACTCATTGGTGGCGGCGAACCCACGAATCGCCGCGGTAATCTTAGTGATGCGGTTTTGCGTTTCAACAAGTCCGTTGCTCTCTGCAGCGGAACGAATCTGACTGAGCAATTGGTAGTAGCTGGTGCGAAAATCAATCCAACGTTTTTCCGAAAAATCGATGGGCTGAGTCTCGGAAGTGCGCATGCGAAGGGCGGTCTTATTCAGCAACTCTAAATCGGGAGCTGCAGAGAGTAGCTCGCTCTTAACGGAGTCGAACGCAAATGCCTCTTCGATGTCCGCGGCGACACTCCCCGACACCTTGCCTAACGTGCGGTTCATCTCAACGATGAAACGCTCGATGGCGGCCTTAAGCGATTCGGGGGTCAGTTTTGAAAAGTAAACCGGCGTGCTTTGAACGCGGTTCGCAAGATTGATCAAATTGGGATCTTGGCCAAGAGCCGGTCCGCTCGAAAGCCCCAAAATGACACACAGTAATGTCTGCACCATCACCAAATCGCCTCTTTGTTTGTTTGAACCGCTGGGCCAACGGCAGATCCTGGCTGAGATGCAAATCTGAGTGCCGGTGGTTACCAAGCGGATAACATTTTTCGTTTTGCGGTGCAATGAGTCAAAACGTTGGTGGGTGGGCTAATCTGCGCGATTCAATCAACCGATACGGGGGGATGAGTATAAAACTGTTGCTTCGGTCGGCCGGTGTTTTCTATTTAACCCTAACGAGCACATTGTGTGCCGAAACCACCCGCTACCCCATCGTCTTAGCCCATGGCATTTTAGCCAGCGATGGGCTGTTCTCGATGAAGCGAATCGCCAGCGCGCTTCGTCAGCAGGGAAATCAGGTTTTTTTTGCGGAAGTGTCGGCGGTTGGGCCGGTAAGACTTAGGGCCGGTCAGCTGGCGGGTCGAATTGACGAGGTGCTAGAGATCACGAACTTGGGCCATGTGAATGTCATCGCCCACTCGATGGGCGGATTGGACTCTCGCTATTTGATCTCGCGCCTAAATTTTTCGGGGAAGGTGGCAAGCCTTACCACTTTGGCAACCCCTCACCGCGGGTCGCCGGTGGCCGACGCGCTTTTTGCCGAAGTGAATGCCGGCGGTTATGCCGTTTTAGCAAAGCTGGTAGATTTCTTGGCCTCGCTATTTAATCAGGCCACCCACTTAAATGAATCGCATATTAAAGACGGGCTCTACGATTTAACCACTGAGCAGGCGCAAACTTTTAATCACGACGTGGTCGATTCGCCAACGGTCTACTACCAAAGCTATGCGGCAAGCGCGATTCATGCCGATCAGCCCCGTGGCATTCATCGCCTTTTAAGAAAGAACCACGCCACCATTGCGGCTGTAGAGGGGCCAAACGACGGCATGGTTTCGGTGGTTTCAGCCCAGTGGGGAAATTTTCGTGGCACGGTCGAAGCCGATCATTTTACCGTGGCTGGACTGGGGCGAAAGAACGTGACCCCCTTTGGGGTCGAAAAATTTATTCGCGGCGTCTCCTCTGATCTGGCCGAACGGGGCTATTAAATTTTACGCTTCACACCGCGTTAATGTTGATGTTAAGCCCAGTCTAACGGGTGGGCATCACATTGAATCCAATTGAACTCAATCGCGCGAAAAATTACTTCGCTCTTCTATTTTTGTTTTTGGTTCACTCCGTCCTTGGTAACCCTGCACCAGTTGAACAAAAAATAAATTGCGATATCGTTGCAAAGGACCACTTGCCGCCGGTATCCGAGGGCGAATGGGTCCTGCGCTGTCGTTATAAAGACGCGCAGCCGCAATACTTACGCAGTTCTTTGATACGAGTTTTGAGTCGCTTTTCTCCCGAGCCCGTGGCGCCAAGTGGGGCAGTAAGTTCATTTGCCTTCCTTGAAGTGCAAGCGGCGCGCAACGCCATCTTTGAGGCCTACGGACTCTATTTCGACGATCGAAACGAAAATAAATACATTCCGGCCGGATTGAACAGCACCGAAGCTAAGGCGGCCCCGATCATGGTGGATGAGGACGGAAAAGTGGCCATCTCCCGCTATGTGTTTGCAAAAAAAAATCGGGCGGCCCTATCGGTAAACTGCTTGGTTTGCCACACTTCCATCGTACCTAGTCGGGTGGACGGGGTGCCCGCGGTTAGTTTCGCCACGCCAAATGTATTCATCGACATGCAGAGGGTCCACGAGGCGTTTCAAGGTGATTTGCAAGAAAATGAACAAGAAAAGTATCCTGGCTCTGGTGCGTTTGGCCACGCCGTTGAACGCAATCCACGCGGCAATAGTTTTGTTAACGGGGCCGACTACTATGGAGTGTTGGCCGGTTTGGTAAGAGACCCTTTTCCCCGAATTCAACCTTTGCTGTTGCTTGACTATTTTTTCGCTTCGCCAAAGGTAAATCCCGCCGTGGCGGCGCTCGCGGCGGTGGCCCAAGCGCAGCCATTTCTAAAAACTCAGAGTTGGGGAAACTATCGTTATAAGCAGCCTTTGAACAAGTTGTACGTTGACGGCGGTTTTTCAGGAAACACCGCTGAGGTGACTTACCGACTGGCCTTTAGCATAAACCCGGATGGTTCAGATTACTTGGAGTACGCTCACGAATTCGAGCAGCAAGTGCCTCAGTACTTATCCAAAATCGAGCCCCCAAAATATCCGTTTGCGGTGCACGCTGCAGTTGTCACTAAGGGGCACCAGGTCTATGCGCGCAATTGCGCCGAATGCCACGGCAGTTTCCAGAAAACGGGAAGCCAGTGGACCTTAAATTACACGGGCGAAATAGTTGCCGACGTTGGTACGGATGATCAACGCTTTAAATTCTTCACCGAAGTGCTTCCCAGGATTTCGGAGTGGAAAGCGGTTAAGGCAAATGGGGTGGGCGCCAACATTGTTTACAACCAAGGCTATATTGCTCCTCCGCTGGTGGGGATTTGGGCGCGGGCGCCTTATCTTCACAATGGATCGGTGGCCAACGTTCGCCAGCTGTTAGGGCCGCCAGGCGCGCGCTACAATAAATTTGGAGTTTGGCCGCGCCCGGCTAGTCATCAGTACTACGATCAAGAGGCACTGGGCTGGAAGGCTGTTGATCTGTCCACTTTTTCAGAGCTCGACGTTGTTAATTTCAAGCAGAGTTCTGCCGAAAATAATAATCTCCGGGTCTACGACCAAAGCGTGAGGTTTCAGATCTTCGATAAAGTTGGAATACCGGGCCTGAAAAATAGTGGTCACGATCTTGGTTCGTCTCCGTTCAACGGCTATTTGACGCCTCAGGATACCGATCATTTAATTGAGTTTCTAAAAACTATTTAAGGAAAACGGCCGAGTTTAAGAATCAATGCGAAATGAGGACGGCGTGTACCCCTCGGGGCGTTTGTCGGGCGGTATGGTAACCGTGTTTCCGTCACGAATGGCACTATAACTGGGCGACATGATCTCGACGCCCGCTTCGTTGAAGGCATCTTGAATGTGTTGGCGTAGCTCGGAATAGGTGCCCGCCATGCGGTTTGCCACTCGAGTGTAGGCGTTGATTTCATAACGAACGTAAGAGTCATCAAGGCCCGATTGATAAACAAACGGAGCCGGTTCGCTTAAAATGCCATTGGTCTTTAGCGCGGCCCCAATCAAGAGTTCGTGCACTTTGCGCCATGAGGCATCGTAACCGATGGTCACTTCGGTATGAAGAATCAAGCCCGCATTTAACGCTGCGGTACTAAAATTTAACATGTGGCTGTTGAGCACCAAGGAATTGGGGATGGTAATTTCGACATTCTTAACCGTTCTAATGCGCGTGACGAGCAGGGTGGTTTCCACCACATCACCCATCGCCTCCGCAATCTTCACCCGATCGCCAATACGAAACGACCGCATGTAAGTGAGCACTAATCCCGAAATCACGTTGGCCATGGCCGAACTCGAACCAAAGGAAACAATGACGCCAAGAAAAACGGAAATCCCTTGGAAGGCTGGAGATCCCGAACCCGGAATATATGGAAAGATAACCACCACGCTAAACGCCACGACAAAAATGCGCACCAATTGGAACGTTGGCCTTGCCCACTCACTGTAAAAGCCGGTTAGTTTTAGGTTTCCAACCTCAATTTCTGTAAAAAAAGTGCGAATGAGTTTTAGCGCGTACCGGGTGACCAGCAGATTGATGACGATGAAGAACAAGTTAGGAATAAAGGCCACGAAGGCGTTCAGAATGTGCCAGAGGGGGGTGGTTACGTAGCCCAAGAGCAAAGTGCTGTAATGAGCCGTCCAGGGAAAAAGGGCCAAGACCAGTGGTATGTAAAAATAGAATAGGGTGATCGTGGTGGTAAATTTCAGTGCAGAAAGCAGCCAGAGCGAAAGTTTGGTGATGCGGGCGGCCGGAAGTATTTCGAAGGTTTTAATTTGCAGGGAACGAATTAAAGTCCCTTCCCAAATTAAAAGTCGGCTCTTTGAAAAATTGTACAATTTATTTAGGGCCCAAAGCAGAAGTACTAGGCCCAGGGTATAGAGCAACGCGTAGAGCGAGTGGATCAGAAGTTCGGTTGGGCTTTTGGCTTGACGATCGTCAGATAGAATCTCTTTTAGGCGAAAGGCAATGGTCTCGGCGATCACCTTACCGGTGTGCCCCTCGCCAACTTCATCCTTTGGGGTGATGACAAGTAGTAGATTTTCTCCGGCTAGAATTTGCCAACCGAGATCGTTTTCATGGTGCGTCACAATTCGATTGAGATCGAAAGTGCGGTCGGCTTGCAGGCGATGGAGTCGGGCTGAAATCAGTTTAACTCTTTCTACCGGAGAAATGGACCCGACCGGGGTTCGAAAAGTAAAAAGGGTCTGTCCTTCCAGCATCAGCGCGGCGGGCTCCACCACTTCGGCCCCCCTCGCGATGGATAAACTAAATAAGAGAGCCAGTAATAGACGCATCAGGGTTACCTCAAAACGTAGGTAAAAATTTGGTCGCAACCATAGCAGACTTGGATTTCTAGATCAGCGATTTAGCTAGGCTCATTTTTGCGGCGTGACTTACGTGGGCTTTTATTTTGTTAAGGCGTTGAAATACTGCGTTATTAGCTTTGTCCTGCGGGCGCTGGCCCGCATTAATGACGACCGCTCTTCCGTGGTAGAATCTAGTCCTCCTCAACCACAAAATGCCTCCGGAGAGATCATGAAAACAGGTTTATTTTTTATCCTTGGTTTTGCCTTACTCGATGCCCCCTTTTGCTTTGCCTCGGCCGACGAAGACTCTTTGTTTGATGACCGCGGTTATCCTGGTCAGGTGCTGGTTGATGACGGACCCGGAGAGGTGGTAACGGAGTCTGGATCTTGCTTCGTAAAGGTCAAAGGAAGTTTTCGTTGTCCGGCAATTGCCCACCGCGATGACGATATCTTATTGAATACGGGTACCGTACTGGGTCAACTCTCTTTTGATGGCCGAGATGGCGAAACCGAAACCTTGGGTCGTGCGATCTACAAGTGCGCCTGTGATTCTCACGCCAATAAGCACACCGCTAAGTGGGCTTGCAAGTGCCCGCGGCCAAAAGTGGGCGTGGGGTCGTTCGTTTATCAATTAAATTGCAAAAGCTCTAAAACCGGTGAGCTACAAAGCATACTAAGTTCGCCGCGTCCGTTTTCAACCGGTTGTCCGTAACTTAACGGCCGGACAAGACAATAATCAATGTCTTGTCCGGCATTATCTATTTTAGGTTTATCGGGGTTTCGCCCAGCATTTCGCGGCACGCCCGGCGGATGCCATCGACCCCGGCGCCAATCGCTTTGGTCATTGGCTTAAACCACTTGGTGCCCATGCGGCTAGCCCAGTCTAACGACAACGCCCCCACGGCGGTAATACCCATCCACGTGGTGATGAACGCGAAGTCTATCGCCGCCTGCGCCACGCTGGGCGCCCCAGAAAGCAGCCCTTTAAAAACGGCGAAGTAGATGAGCGTCGTAAAGGTAACTCCCGCCACGTTTAGTAACGTATGGCCTAGTGCGCTGGCCCGATTGGGTAAGGGCAATTTAGTTAGTACGTGGGCAAAAAAATCAGCGGCCTCCTCTTCACTAAAATCCGCCGAGTCTTTATTGAATTGCGCCGGAAGTGATTTGTACCCTTCATGGTAAAGCTCTTTCATCGATCGGATGCCGTGCTGGCGTAACTCGGGCGACGTAGAGCCGATTTGCCCCAGGGCCTCCTGAATTCGGTGCTGGTTCTTCTCCGCCCAAATTGTGTTCACATCGCCTAAGTCGACCCCCGGCCACGAAAGAGCGTACCCTACGTGCCAAGGGCTTATCGAGCATTTAGCGAACGAAATGTTGTAAGCAGAAATCCACGCCACCAAGGGAATCGTCCACAAATTGATCTTGGCGGCTTGCTCTGGATCGCCGGTGAATTTGGTGATGAGAAATCCGGCTAGCAAGCATAGCGCCAAGAAGCCGCAGCGAGCTTTGTGTTGAAGCACGCCGGCCTTGATATAGCTGAAGACATTTTTGAAGAAGCCCGGACTTTCTGGGTCCCAGCTAAAATTATTGGCGAACATACGAATGATGTAAGACTCTAATGATTGCATGTTTGGCTCAACCATTTCGGTGGCCAAACTTTCGAAGGGCTCCGCCGATTGCTTCAATTTATGCGGTCGCGCCATGGTAAACATCATGTTGCCGATGGGGATCATTAACCAACTAAAAGTCTGTTCCCACGATCCGACTGCGGCCGGCATGAAGCCCGGCATGCCAGAGATTGATGTCGGCAAGGTGAAGGTCTTAGGCTCAAGGATCGCACCGTTGAACTCGGACATGAAAAAATCGATGATGGCGCGGTGGATAACCCCATTCTTGATGTGTTCGGGAACTGGTTTACCCGCTTGGCGGGCAATCTCGGCGCCTTTGACTCCCATGAGCACTTGGCCCATGAAATCTTTGAACGTTAGCAAATGACGACTGGTGAATTTGCAGAACGAGTTGAACCCTCGCCCCATCGCCGTTTTGGCGGTGGACGAGATCTCGGCCGTCTTTATTTGTGCCGCAAGCTGCTGGTACAACGCAATCTTGGCCTTAAGCACTTCGCCATTTACCGGTAAAGCGCTGGGATCCGCATCGGCAACCGCGGTTAAAGTGCGCACCAGTAGGCCCCTTACGGTTACTAGCCTTTCGATCTGTTGCGGATCGGTCATTAAGGCCTCGGTGCGTTCGCGAATTTGGTCTGCGGTCGGCGCTGGCTCACCCGGCCCATTTGAAGTCATCAAGGCTACCAATAGGTCGGGAGGGATTTCACTGGCCTCGCCCACCGTCGCGGCGGCTAAAATATTGGTCAACACTTCAGAGACTAAAGCGTCGTTTGCTGCAGGATCACCGGCGGCCGCTTTTTTCTGGGCTTCGGCTACCAAGGTGGCCAACTGTGCCGCCATTGCTTGAGCGTTGGCCCGGCCTTTAAGATTGGCCTTCAGCGCTTCAAGATTTTCTGGAGAACGGGCCTGTAGCGCCCGATCGGTTCGGCCCGCATTAAAAATCCAGCGCTTGAGCTGTTCCGGCATGGTCCACGGGCGAATGATGCGGCAATAGAGATCCCACATCTGGTTGGTCGAACGGGTGAAAAAATCGCCCGTCTTACCGCGCATCGTAGCAACGCCAGCCGCAAGCAAATGGCCTAAGAAATATTGGGATACGCAAAAGGCAAAGCCGCCGCTCAACAGCGCAAAGCCGAGCCAGTTACCGGAGGTCATTGAGTTGCCGATCATGCCGCCAAAATCGGTAATGGGTTTAATCACCATTTCGGCCGGAGTTTTTTCGGTGGCTTGTACGATGTGCGTGCCGATTGCGGTCAAAAATTCAACCGGGGCGCTATCCCGGGGGAGCACCGATACCGCACCCACTCCGCCCATCGCCAAGGCAAGAAATTTGAGGCGCGCCGAGCTCAGCATTTTTCCAACAAAGCCTTTTCGCTTGAGGGCTTGACGGGAAGCGGCGGTGGCTTCGAACTGGCTGGTGACTTGGTCGTCGGCTTTGAGGCTATTCTGCAGATCTTTCGCCCAGGTCTGAGTCGTCGTAGCCGTTTCTTCAGCGGTCACTCCCCGCGCTTTTCGGGCGGCAACAATGCGGGCGTAGTCGTCTTCCCAGGTCCTACCGAAACGGTCGCGTTGGGAGTTGTATAAAGCGGCTAAACGGCTTCTCATCAACACCACGGTTTTGCCATCGTGGGTTTTCGCCTTTTCTTCGACCGGGCTCAAGTGGTGGATGAGCCAGGGCACGTTCAGTCTTTTTAAGGCGGCATACACTAAATCAGAATGGACCAACGAGTCTCCACTGGCTTCCCGAATGGCCCTAAGGTCTTGTTTAGCCTGTTCAATACTCTGGGTTTCGGCGGCCATCGATTCTAAAAATGCCACCAACTCTTTCTTCTCTTTTTCGTCGACTCCGCCGTTATCTAGCAGCGCCAGCCAGGTGAGCTGTTCGAGGCGCCGCAATTGAAATTGGTTGATGATCTCTTGCGGCACCCAAAGGCAACGCTCTTCATCGTTTTGGTCGGTAAAGGCGAGCGCAATGTCTTCGCCGCCGGTTTCCATGGCCGGAACCGGTTCAAAATTGTCGAAGCGCAACAAATTTCGGGGTCTCTGGTTGCGGGCCAAAAGCGAAATGCCTTTGAATTCCCAACCAGCCGGAATGTGTGCTAGCGAAATGGCGTGGGTGACCGGAAGGGTTCCCTTAAAAAGCGCACCGTTTAGTTCAGCGTTACCTTCGGCCTGCGGAATGGAAACGGCGCGAACGGCGTCCAATTTTCCGTCGGCACTTTTATTTACGAAATAGACGTTGGCGCTGGTGCGGGTAAACTGCTTGCCCTCCACGCCGGCCACGTGCACGCCCGGAATAAAGTGGGTGAGGGTGGGAACGAAGGCGGGGTCATCTTTCGGAGTGTTGCCCATCTGAAATTCAAGTTGGCCATCGCTGGCCACAATCTTCACTTGATCAAAGTTAGAGGAATTAGGAACCGGATGGTCAAAATTGGGAGCGTCAGAAAAAAGAATCCGGGTGCCACCTCCGAAGCGCAGCCCTTGGCCCACTAAGAAATCGAGCACGGCCGGAGTGACCTGACCTGCCCCAATCATTTTCGAAATTTCGATCGCACGGGGATCGTCAATGCCCGGCACTAAACGTCCATTTACGCTGAGGGCTAAGTCAGCCATGGAAGCCGGGACGGATTGGGAGCCAGACGGCGGGGGTTCTTGGGGCTCATCGGGTTTGGCAAAAAGTATCTGCGGGGGCACTACGAACTGGAAAATTAAAACGGCGATCATTAGGCGGTAACCGAGGCCTTTAAAATTGCGATTCATGCCAATGGTTTTACCGAATAAAGAAGTTCGCACTAAGAGACGCCTCCCAAAAATTATAAGTTGCCGTGAATCCCCTGGTTCCAAATCGTTACCATTTTTATGTAACGCGACACAGCAAAAGTAGCAGTGGAGCGGTTTTTTTATTTGGGTAGGTGCAGGGTAGTGGAATTACCTATGGAAATAGTTGCGGGCTTTGGCCAAGTCGCCGCGGAATAAGGCTGAGCCTTGTGGTAAGTCGAATGACGGCAAAAGGTGAGGTAAATCAGGCCCTTATTTCGGGGCTACTAATGTATGCGGCCCATCATTTAGAAGGGCGCTTAATTTTAAAACACAATGTTGATCGGCAAGGGTACGGCGAGCGCC
Source organism: Pseudomonadota bacterium (assembly GCA_043718025.1). Lineage (GTDB taxonomy): Bacteria > Bdellovibrionota > FAC87 > UBA2466 > UBA2466 > JBGSST01. Next base: position 4,834 of record JAYSWN010000145.1, on the reverse strand, counting down.
TAGGCTGGTGGCGCGTTCCGACCAAAGCCCTTCAATGGCTGATCCGATGGTGGTTCGGTCGCTATATGGCGAAAGACTGCTACTCTGCAGCTCAGGTTTGCTTCTGACGTGTTCCAACAATAACGAGAGTAGCCAAGCGCTTTTGGCCTGCACTATGGCGTTGCGTTCGTTGGTTGCCTCGCCGTTGCCACGGTAAATATCATCCACGTTCAAAAATTTTGATATGCCACTATTATCTCTGCGGTAAACGCCAAGAAAATCGAGAAGTTTTTGAGTGACGGCCACACACGCCTTAGTTTCGAGCTGGCTTGCTCCCATGCGTTCCACCATGCGGGCAGCAATGTCGAAACGATCGATCTGAAACTCAATTCGCTTTTTGTCCTTGTCGATCGCTACGGTTTTTCCTTCCGCGTCGCGAAGAAAGTCTTTGAGCTCGAAATTGTGATTAAACTCCCCAGAAGCTTTCAATAAAATGTTAGCCAAGGCGTCTAGACGAGCTTCTCGATTGCCGGTGGGTAGAATGGCGTAGGGGTCACTTTTGAGAAGTTTTTTAAAGCTCACTTTAAAGTCTTCAGCGCTCGATTCACCTGCCTCCACGTAAACGGATTTGCGGTGGATCTCTTTCATTTCATCGTAAAATAAATTTGAAGTGGCGCTGGTGTTTGCTTCGCCCGGAACCCGGTACAACGGATCTCCAAAATTATTTTCGAGATCCGCGATCATATAGCTATTGGGACCAAAGCTCGTAAATTGCGGCATCAACAACTTGATAAAAGCCTTCTGGGCGACAAGTTCACCGGGGGTGGTGGTTTTCGGCACCCTGGTAAAATCTTTGATCACAGGTTTGAAACGAGTGAATTGCTGAAATAAATAATTTAGGTTGCTTGCATCTCTTTGCCCTTCATAACGTCGGGCTAGTGCGTCTTTCTCGGGCGGTGAGTTTCTAGAGTCAGCACGCATGTTTTCAGTGTAGCGGGCGTACTCCTCTGCGTTGGCCTTGCGCCTTTTTTCATAGTTCGTAAGCTGAGTCGTTAATTGTTCGACCGCATTCTCAAGCTGGAATTTATTCCGGGCCTCAACCTTAGCTATTTCCGTGTCTGTGGCCGTAGGCAGAGCCGTCTCAGGCACAATAAGGGTTTGTAGTAGAGTGCGAAGTTTGGCCTCGGCGGTGCTTCGGATGGCCGAATCGGAACTCTGGGTCGCCTTTACTAACTCCTCGATGACCGGGTCCACGCCATAACTTGGCCTCCAGCACAGCAGCAGTTCCGTAATTAGGGCAAAGACGAACCAAGGCTTATTTCGCATAAGTATTCCGGGCTAAAAAGTGGGTAACTTGAGTTTTTGTGCAACAGGGGTGCCAATAAGCCGTTCGATCGGGTTTTTAACCCCCTGAAACCAATAGAAAACTAGGTTGCACGACAATGGCGCAACTACTTCATTATGGCTGAGATGCGGGAAACTGGTCATAGAAAATATGACACAGATAAAAGTAAGTAAATTCGGATACTTAAATTGTTTACCTTGAGCTGCCGAAGGGTTGTGGGATAGACACTGTGAGTGCGTTTTCTTTGCCCCATAGTTCTCGGCCTGTTTGTCAGCCTGTCGTCTTACTCGCAGGAGTTCGATTTTTTTGAATCCAATCCAGATTGTGCCGCGCGCCTTGATGAACTTCTTTTTTTGGCCCAAGCGTCTCGGCGTGGGATCGCGGTTGAAGAACAGCTCTATGATGGCGGGACCACTTCTACCCTATCGCGAATTTTTGTTCGTGAAGATCGGGGCGTGCGTGAAGCCGCTAAACGGTTTGCTTCGCTAATCGGAATGCCATTGGCGACGGCTCACACTGGTGAAAGTCTCGATAAAAATTTGGCCAACGCGATAGAGGTTGGGCACGGAATTTTATTACAAACCGGCCGCCAAGTAATTTTCGTTCGCTTCGCCCACGTTCAAGGAAAACGAGTGGCCATTTTAAAGTCGAACCTAGTCGCCGAAATCAACCCGCTTGCGCTCGATGATTTTATGAATGAATTTTTAGAATTAAGCCCGCACTAAACCGGATGCCAATACTCGCGCTGCGTGATGAATGGTGCGCTAAGTGCATTGGCCAGGCTATTATCCGCATCGCTTGAATACCCAGCAACCCCGATCGTAATTGACTGCTCGGCAATGCCGCGCCGAAAACTGCGGTTGATCCGGTCCCAGAGACTAAAAATCACCGAGTAGTTTGAATTGGCCTGATCACGCACTTGAGAATGGTGAATGGCATGCATTCGCGGCGTCACAATAATTAAATTTAATAATCGCTCAAAACCCAGCGGCAGGCGAAGGTTGCTGTGATGGAAATAGGTCGCCACCTGAAAGACCAGCTCAAAGGTCAAAAACGTTTCAAGCGAGGCACCGATAAAAATCCCCTGACCGGCACGGAAGAGCGTCGAAATTAAAATCTCGGCAAAGTGAAAACGAAATCCGGTGGAAGCGTCCATGTCGGGGTCAAAATGATGCACGTTGTGGAAGCGCCATAGAACGGGAAGGGCATGGTTAAGCCGATGCCAGTAATAGAAACTTAAATCCATAAGAAGAAACCCGACAATAAAACTAAGGGGCGGCGGAAAGGAAAGCCAATGCAGGAGTCCGAAAGAGAACCTCTCTCCCCAACCCATAGCGGCGAGGGCGACGGGGCGCATCACCAGTGCGGCGGCGGTGTAGGTAATCGCAGACATGACAAAATTTACCATCAGTCGGTGGGCGAGGGGGCGGCGTTGTTTTCGCAGGGGAAAAAATTGTTCCAAGCTAAAGAATATGGCCAGGGCCACCAGCACCGAAACCATTGCGGGACTGAGTTGGGGAACCATAGTTATAATTCTACCATTCCAATTGCTCTAGGGGCGGGGGAAGGCTCGCATTGGGCCGGGGGGCTGAGTTGGGAAGCAGTTTTCGTCGCGATTCAGCTTCGATTCCGCCCGGAGGGGGGATAGGGGTGCCATCTTGGTTATAGGGAGGTTTCCACTCCGCTGAATAAATTCCCTTTACCGCAATGGGCCCGACGCGTGCGCGGTACACCTCGCCATTGGGATGAAACTCAAGAATCTGCCCAGCGTCGCCCCAGAAAACCGTTATCCCTCCGCCAAGATCGGCCCGTCGGCACTGCCAGCGATTGAGTTTGGCGATAGACCAAATGCCGCCCTTTTGTCGCAAAGTCTTTTGCACCGCTTCAACTCGTCGCTCACTCTCATTCAAGAACGTTTCAAAGAGTGCCACCTTCTGGGTACCCGTAGCGGGCTGGTTCACCAGTTTTCCCATTACCGCATCAAGCCAAACATAGTTTTCACGTAGCAGCGCCGCACGCATTTGCGGAATCTTTAACTCCGCGTTTTGATCGGCCCACTGCTTTGGGTTGAACTCCGGTAACAGTTCGTTGCGTTGCGAACTGGCCTGAGGAGGGGAAGAAGCCGTGTTCTGAGACGGGCTTAAATCTCCTAGGCGTGAACAATCCTCGGGGTTCCCTCCGCTTCCTACGGCGAGGCTTGCCATCAGCCAAACCCCGACCCCTAGTCCCCAAGTGAATTTCGCCATGCTGAAATTGTACCGTGGATGGATTTTGAATTGAAAACATATCGGCCAGCGGGTCTAGGTTGGCGGCGGTAGGTAATCTTGGTATAGCCTGAGGCACTATGAATCCAACCTTATTCGCCTTTCTCGTTCTTTCCGTCGTCGCCAATGCGGCTTACGAAAACGAGGTGCTCAGTGTGCGTAAAACGCTCATCGAAATGGTGGCGGCCGACACTTCAAACCCGCCCGGAAACGAAGCGCGGTTGATTCCGATTATCGGCAAGCGCTTGGCCGATGAAGGCATTGAGTATGAAGCCGTTGAGTTTGCCCCGGGCCGACAAAACTTGGTGGCCCGTTTGAAGGCCTCGCCGTCGGCAAAAGTGGCCGGCAAGGGGCCCCTTATGCTTTTGGCCCATCTAGATGTGGTTGGCACCCAAGATCAGAACTGGACCAGCTCTCCCCACCAAGTGGTCGAAAAAGACGGCTACTTGGTCGGCCGCGGCGTCTCCGACGATTTGGGAATGGCTGCGATCAATCTCGAAGTTTTTCTAATGCTCAAGCGATCAAAGGCCGTGCTTAGCCGCGACGTTATTTTGGCCTTCACCGGTGATGAGGAGTCAGGCGGCGCCGGGATTCAATTTTTGTTAAAGAACCGGCCCGATCTAGTTAACGCTGAAATTGCCATCAACGAAGGGGGAGGTCCCGAGTTGGGGGCCACCGGAAAAGTGAAGTTGGTGAATTTGCAATCGGCGGAGAAGACGTATCAAGATTTTTTGCTCACCGCCAAAGGCACCACTGGACACTCCTCGGTTCCGCTGGCCGACAATTCCATTTATCGCTTGGCGCGCGGTTTAGAGCGTTTGGGCAAGGCCGATCGGCCGGCGCGTCTTACGGCGGTGACTCGCGCGTATTTTGAGCGTCGGGCGGTTTTAGAAACCCCAACGCTGGCTGCGGCGTTTTTATCAATTGGCCGAGCGAAAGCGACTCTGCCCAAAAAATCATTGCGAGAGATTGAGGCCGACCCGGCCCTGAGAATTCAACTGCGCACGACGTGCGTGGCCACCATGGTTCATGGCGGAACTAAAGAAAATGCCCTGCCGCCCGAGGCCCACGCCACGGTGAATTGTCGTATCCTACCCGATGAATCGGTTGCCGATATTCAAGTCTGGTTAGGCAACGTGATTGCTGATTCAGCAATAGAAATTAAGACTACCGGAGAGTTGGGAACGGTAGTTCCCGCCTCCAATCCCGTGGGTGAATTGCCCACCGCCGTAGAAAAGATTGCGTT
>JAYSWN010000144.1:0-57007 GCA_043718025.1 Pseudomonadota bacterium | reverse complement strand
GGCAAGTGCAAATTTGCCCAACTACTTTAAAGCCGGCCTCGTATCGGAAAATAATCAGCCCGCCCTTCTCGACATGGGGGTAGAGCTGGTCATGCGACGAATCACTGAAAAGGCGTCGGCCGATACGGTGGAAAGCGCCCTTAAATTGTTTAAAAACATTGGCGGCGGCGGCTACTACGAAGACTACGCCCGGGCGATCTGGGCCGCGAACCGCAAGAAGCCGGAAGTGGCAATGGGCTCGCTCAAGCGCTTAGCCGACGCCAAAGATCTTCCGCCCACGCTGCAGGCCCGTAAGAACGAGATTCGCTTGCTCCTCGCCCGCGCCTACTACCAAGATCGCAAGTTCCGCGACTCGGCCCATTACCTTGAAACGGTCGATAAACGTTCGAACGCTTTCGTGCAAACCCTGATTCAACAAAGCTGGGTAGATTTGGCGCGCAACGAACACCGCCGCGTGGTGGGCACGGCTATAGCGTTTCAATCAACCGGACTGCGCGCCACTTTTGCGCCCGAGCCCTACATGACGGCGGCGATGGCGTTGAACGAATTTTGCCTATTTCCCGAGGCGCTGCGCATGCTCTCTACCTTCAAGCGCCTCTATTCAAACTCATACTCCTGGCTACGCAAGCAAGCTCATGCAACGAGACTCGAACTCTATCCCGAAGCCATTGCGCATTTGACCAAGCAAGCGACAAGCGTGCCACCGCAGCTGGCGAGCGAGTGGATTCACTCACCAATCTTTTTAACCAATCAACGCGCCATCAATGGCAGTTTTCAGCAGGAGAAAGCCATTTCGGGGCACATCAAAAGTGCCGAAGCCTTCGAGGCAGCCGAGGCCGTGCGGCTCGAAGCGTTGCGCCGCAAGGTTACCATTCGTGAGGCGACCGAAATCGCCAAAGAAACCCAGCGAAAATTCAACGCCGCTGATTTTACCGCCAAAGACCTGGCCAAAAAATCTATCGCTAGCGTTAAAGCCGTCGAAGAATCCATTCGTGACGCCACTAAAGCGGCAACCGCGGCCGAAGCCGACACCAAGCGCGCCAATGAAGCCCCGGCCATTAGCCAAAAACTTGCCGAAGAATCTAAAGTCGTCTCCAAACAGTTAATCGACGCCAAAGCCGCCCTCTCCGCCGCCGAGTCGGCAGAAGCGGCCGCCAAAGCATTGGTACTTCCCGCCAAAATCGCCGAAAATTTTGCCGATGAAAAAGCGACCCTCAGCGAGCGCATGACCCGCCTTATCGATCTGGCCGCGAAAGAGGCCGAGCGCAAAAGGCAACTCGCGTTCTTGCCCCTGCAAAAATGGGAAGTGAAGGCAAAAAAAACCGCCGCCGACGCGGACACGCTCGCAAAAAAAGCGGCGGAAGCAAAATTGATACTGGATACCGAGGCGCGTGAGCACGCCGACGCCAAGGCGACGGCGTTGAAGGCCCGCGAAGAGGCGAAGGCCGCCGCCAGTGCATTGCGTGAGGCGCTCAAAAAAGCTGTCGGTGGCGGCGTAAGCTCTAAAACGGCCGACGCCGAATGGGAAAAGGCGTGGGACAAAGCGCGAACTGACAAGATCGCCGCCGAGGATCGGTTGCGCCGCGCTCAACTTAACTATGAGGCCGACGACAAACGATTGGCCGCTAGCGAGGCGGCGGTTAGCCGATCGGTTCTCAGTTCGCAGTCGAGCGCCAAAGCGGCGGCGGCGGCACGGGCCCGCGCGGTAAAAGCGGCCGGCTCCAACGCCTTCGACGCTTTTGAAAAAGCCTTGCAGATTATTACCGAGGCAAATCTTGCCGAGGCGCGGGCCCGCGAGGAGGCAAAACGAGCGGCGTTGGTCGCCGAAAGCTTCGCCGCCCTGCAGGCAAGTGTTGACGCCGGCAAACGCAAACTGGTTGAGGCCGAGACTCTCGCGCGCGAAATTACCCTGTCTCTCGAAGAGTTGAAAAAGAACGCCACTGACACCCGTAGTGCTAAAAAGATTGCCGCCACCACCGAAAGCGCGGCAAAAAAAGCCGCCACCGTAGCGACCGCGGCGGCAACCAAGGCCGCGACCGCCAAACAACGGCACGCCAAACTCGATCGTGAGGCAGTAAGCAGTGCTAAGATCGCGGCGATAGCCCAAACCACCTTTCTGAAACTGGCGGAGTCGGTCCAACCAAGCGATAAGCTTGCCACCGAGACCCGCGCCGAGGCCAACGCGGCGGAAGCCGAAAGCCGCAAACTGCGCGCCATCGCCATGGCGGCGAAAGAACGGCTCCTAAAAATGGAGCCGCTGGTGCAGTCGCGCACCAAGACTGTGATGGCTCGCAGTGAACAGAGCGGAAAACTGAATTTACTCGCCCAACACGCGGCAAAACGGGCCGCCGAGGCCCTGGCGAACATTGCGGTTGCCGCCCAGGCGGCCAAAAACGGAGCGGATAAAGTTGCCGAGGCCAAAGCCAAGGTGCAGGCGACCGAGCTGGCGTCGCTAAATGCCAAGAAGGCGGCCCTCGACGCGAAGGAAAAAGCAACCCAGGCCGCCGAAGTGTCCAAGGAATGCGCTAAATTCGCAGCGGCCGTAATTCAAACCGGCGGCAAGGCGGGTGCGGTGACGCGGCCGCAGTCTGCCAAGCTCGAGATGCCGTCCCCCGAGATGGCGCGCTTGACCACTTTGCTTCAGATCACCGAAGCGCGCAAAGCGCAGCTGGCCAAGTCGTTGGCCGTCTGGATTCAAACGCTCAAACACTTTAAAGAAGGGGCTCCGCGCCATCGCGAGCGCCTCATGGCCCGTATCGAAGTGACTTTCAAGGCGTTGAGCGAGCGCATGCTGAAGCAGCTTGAAGCCGTCGCTAAAAATATTGATCTGGTCGAGGCCGAGATCTGGCACGGGGCCGGTAAAGATCTGGTGTGGCAGAACGCCAACCCCGAATACGCGGCAGCGATCAAAGACGGCAAATTTGAGACCCGATCGCCCGCCGCCGACGGTGTTTACGATTGGGGAACGACGACGGTCTCACAAAATGGAAAACGCGAGGTCTGGGACGACGAAGTAGGAAATGCCGCGGCAAATATCGTGGACAACTGCTCAAACAAAGAAAAGTACGCCACGCTCAGGAAAGCAAAATAGGAAGAATCATGAAATACCGAAGTTTTAATTTAGCGCAGATCAGTTTCCTTTTATTGGCGGTAATTTTATTGAACCCGCAGACCGGTTTTGCCAAGGGCAAGAAAAGTTCGGGCCCAACCGAAGTGGCAATTCCTAGCGCCGGCGCCCCAAGTGCCAAAGGCCCCAAAGAGACCGACGTTGAACAGATTCAAGAAAAATACTGGGCGCGCGGCGATGAGTCAGAAATTGGCGTAGTGCAAAATCGCCTGTTCACCAACCGGCGCAAATTTGAACTGGGCTTTTTATTCGGCTCAGTGTCGAGCGACCCTTTCTTGGTCAACACCAGCCTAAGCGCAACTTTGGGTTACCATTTTTCGGAGCTCTTTTCGTTTCATCTGGGCTACACCAAAAACTTGGTGGGCCCCTCCAGCGCCTTAAAGCAGCTTGAAGCCCAGTCGGGCTCGACGGCGGCCACCAATCAGCAAAAGTCTTGGCTCACGGCCGACACTCGATGGAGCCTGCTCTACGGTAAGGTGAGTCTCTTTGGTTCAACCATTTTATATTTCGACTCCTACCTTTCGGGCGGGCTGGGAATCGTATCGACGGAGTCGGGCAGCAACCTGGCGTTCATGCCCGGCATCGGCCAGATTTATCACATCAATCAAACCATCGGCATCAACATCCATTACAAGCTCTTTTGGTACCAGGAGTCGATTTTAAGCAAGACCCCGGCGACTCTGGGCAACAAACTGTCCAACAACTCAAACTTCGGCAGCACGATCATGCTCGGTATCACGGTGACCCTCGATCCGTTTCCTGCGGCCAAAACCACCGAAAGTGAAACTAAAGGCGATACCAAGGGCGCCACCGCGGCCCCCCGATAATTGATTTACCGCCGGTTCACTCAAAAGGCAGGCTTTGGTCGGTTTTCTTCGTCCCCAATAAACCCCACGCTTGTGCCCCCCTGCCCTTTTGTGGTTATGTCGCGCCCGAAAGGGACCCCTACCCATGTCGCTAGCATTTGGATTGAATGCGCTTTCAATAAGATTCGGACTGCTCGTTTTTTTTCTGCTCGCCCCATTAACCTCGGCGTTTGCCGAGCCGGGCGATAAAGACGAAGCCGCCCCACCGATTCGTTCCCTAATTCGCTATACCCTGCCCGTTGCTGCTGCAAACCCAGGGCAAAGCGCCTCCTCCGTCGAGGTGACTCAAGCCATTGTTTCGGCGAGCGTTAACTTGGGAACGGCGGAGCAAACGGCGGCCGCACTAAATGGCGGAGTGCCGGTCCCCCTCACCGAAGTGATCGTGGTAAATGGCGTCGAGGCTGATGCCCCGACTGGCGTCTTTGCGCTCAATGCCGCGGCGGTGACGGCGACGGGTGCCGCACTGGCGCCGAGGGAGATGCCCGTTCCCGATACGGTTACGGCTCCCCAACCGCAAGTTCCGTATCTACTGGCGCAGGTGCGGGTGTGGAAAAAGGGGGCGCTGGATACCGGAAAAAATATTACCTCGTTTCCGTTTCAGGCCGTGAGTTTAGTGCGCGGATTGGTGGCCGGGGGAATCACTTACTATGGTCTGATCTATAGCCATCACATTCCCTCCGAGCTGGCGATACGCGCGACTTTGCTATCGGCGACTGCGGCGTACGGTGCCTCTACTGCGATCTCCTTTTTGAAACTTTGGTACAACTCGACGGTTCCCTGGGAGGGGCTGATCGCGCCGAAGAGCCAACTGCACCTTGCGGCAGCCGCCCTGTACAAGGGAATTGTTTTCATCAGTTTTTACTCTTACCTCTCGTTGCTTGCGGTGGAAGTGGCAAAACCCGGCGGCCTGCCGGTCACCCCACTTGAATGGGGTCAGTTGGTCGGGGGCGCCACCGTCTACGTTCTTTCTCAACTGTTTTGGGGCGTAAAGTTTTTAAACGATCAGCGAGAGCATAAAACGAGCGACGCCAACTTAAACTTGAAGATGGGGGTGCTGGCGATTGTGGCTACGGCGGTGCTCAAGTACATGGCCGTATCGGGCCCCTATTCCGAAGTAGGCTACGGCGTGTTGATGGGCAGTGGGGCCTTGGCACTCTTTTGGAAACCGATTAAGAGCGTTTTTCGTAGGCTAACGTACGGGGCACCGGACGATTCCACGTGCGATGAGATGCTTGCCGATTAGTGCAACGGCAGACCGTCTAGCTTGCAGGGTCCCGATGATCCCGATTTGTTTGGCTTCGACTGGGGCTCCATATCTAGAAGCGCGTCCGGCACGCCGGATCTCAAACTTCTTAAACTCTCCTCCAGTCCACCACCACCCACTTGCGAAAAGATATCACCGGCCGTGAGGCTTCCGGTATTACTCTCTCCCCCGGTCCGAACTGTTTTGCGGTTGGCGACAAAAATTCGCTCCGCCGCGCGTCCGGTAGATCGCAGCTCTAGATAGTCATCGATCACGTGGTTCCATTTTTCGACCGATGGCACGTAGCGAATTGCCGAAGGGGGGATGAGCAACAGCTTACTGAGTTTTACCCGGCCATTTTTATAGTCTTTCAACATGTCGGGCGGTAAGGCCACCACCAGTATTTCTTTAGTGTGCGGATTGGTAACCTGTCCCAAGGGTATTAGCGGCATCAACTGATTCGCCCTCGCCTTTCCCTCTACGGCCACCCCATTGTATTGCGGCCCAAAATCGGCGGCGAAGCGGAGCTGCGCCGTCTCTCCCCGCAGTGATCTGGCGATGGCATCGGCGACCGAGGGAAAGACCCCCGCCAAGGTAGACTGCCCGTCCTCAAGTCGGACATCATGGACGTCAATCCCCTTTGAATAGGTCATGTAATTCACACGACCATCTTCGTTCATTAAAATGCGGCCGTGAGCATCCGTGGTTGAAGTGCCTGGTTTGTTTTCCCGTTCGGCGTCCGTAATACTGTACCTGACGCTGGTAAAGATTGGATTCGCCGCACGGTATTTAGGGTCAAGTCTCTGCTGATTTTTTCTAGGTAAGTCGCTGTAGCGCGAAAGCCCCCCGCCTTCTTTTGCATAAACGGTGATCTCTTGGGCCGTTCCGGCGGTGTAGCCATCGGTAGTGCGCAGCACCGAATACCGAGTGTTGGGATCGGCAAACGCTTTGACCGACTGTATAAATTCTGTCGCTTCACTTTCAGCGAGGGGGTATCTTCGGAGTCGGCTGTCGCTCGACACGTAAAAAATAGAGTACCGCTTCGTTTCCACAATTTTTCCGTCGGGACCAAGGCCGGCATCTTTAGTCTCTTCGTAGAGTGTTCCACTGTGTTGCGCGCCATTGAGAATCAGCGTTAACTTGCCAACTCCTTGAACCGGCTTTGGATCGCCGGCAATTGCTGAGTGAGCGATGAGTAGAAGCGCGAAAAGAGGTTTCAAGGGATTGGCTCCACTCGATAGGCAAGACACTTAGTGTCGAAAGGTTTTATTTTAACACACTGATCAGTCAGTTAGCCTTGGCGGGAGAGCGATACTCATTTAACTTAACCTCCGCAATGATCCCCGAAGAGATCTTATGGAATTTACCGAAGAGGCCTTAGCCTTTCAGAAATTGGTCGAGAGCCGGCGGAGCATCCGCCTGTTCGAAAAGACCCCGGTCCCCGAAGCGGTGGTGCAAAATTGCCTCGATTTGGCGCTTCTTGCCCCTAACTCTTCAAACCTTCAACCGTGGGAGTTTCACTGGGTACGTACGGTCGAAAAACGGGAAGCGCTGGTAAAGGCCTGCCTTTCGCAGGCGGCGGCGGCGACGGCCGCAGAACTCATCGTTTGTGTGGCCCGCACCAACACCTGGAGACGCGGATCAGCCGACATGATCGCCCAGATGAAAACGCACGCGGCAACGGGCACGCGTATCCCTAAAGCGGCCACCAGTTACTACAACAAAATAGTTCCCTTTGCTTACACCCAGGGACCATTTGGCATTCTGGGATTCTTTAAGAAAATTCTTTTCACCCTGGTAGGTTTAAAACAACCGATGATGCGCGAACCGGCGAGCCGCTCCGACATGAAAATCTGGGCGACAAAATCCACGGCCCTCGCCTGCGAAAACTTGATGCTCGCTTTTCGGGCCCACGGTTTCGACACCTGCCCAATGGAGGGCATGGATTCAACGCGCGTGAAGCGCCTACTCAAACTGCCGTCCGACGCCTTAGTGCCCATGGTGTTGGCGATTGGGGTCAGACGTCCCGAGGGGATCACCCTGCCCCGCATTCGCGGTGAACGATCGTGGTTTGTGAAAGTGGTGTGATCTAGCCATCCGTCCTTTCAAGAATTAACCCAATCCTAACCGTCCTCCTGCTATGAGAAGGGGCAGATAAAACCAAGGAGCCGGTCATGACCTCATTTTGTCGAATGGTTTGCTTCGCAATAGGGCTAACGGCCCTAAGTGCCCCGGCTGAACCTAGTGGGTCGCCTTCGCCGCTAATCTGCACCGGGCAAGTGTTTGAAGCTCCTCCATTAGCGCTCAGGGTGGCTGATTCAGGTGACCTGACCGTCATTCCCAGTGAGGGCGCCCCCATTCTCATATCGGGGCTTTCCGCAGGAAAACCCCGCATAAATGACCTATCTGCGCGGATAGGGATAAAACGACACGTAATTACCAGCGACGATCACTATTTCCTAACCAACTTGTTAGGGCCCAGCGCTCGCTTCCAGTATGAGATTCGTGAGCTGCCTTTAGGCACACTACGGCACACCCTGACTATTTCTGACCACGTCACCGCGGCGGCTTTCCACCCCACGCAAGGCCTACTGATAGCCACCGATAAGCAGCTACTCCGTTATGCCGCAGAATCAGGGGAGCTGCTAAGCAGTGTTCGTTTTGCTGCCAATGACAATAGGGACGGCTTTCGAATCGAAGCGTTAGCCTGGAATCAAAAGGGGACGCGCGCCGTAGTGACGGCGATTCTTCCCAACGACGGATCGGACGACCCCTGTAAGTCGGGACGGGATGCCCACACCGCGGTTGAGGTGATTGCGGTTGAGTCTTTTTCTCGCCAATGGTTTCAAATTCGCGCCAACGAGATAGCCACGAAAGTTTTCTTCGCCGCCGATGGCGAAAGCCTTCTCTACGGTAGTGACCGAGGTTTAGAGCTCATTCCTTCGCCGCTAGATCACAGAGCTGAGTCGTTTATAAAAAACAGACACACTTGGGACCTGTCGCTTTCTCTAGACCGAACCGTAATCGCGTCGTTAAGTGACGAGCATTTAATTCTCTTCGAAGCGTTGACCGGCAGCACCATCGCAAAGATCGCGCTTAGCGAATGGTTCCCCTCCGGAGCCAGTCGGGTTGCGCTCTCTCCAAATGGGGATCGGGTAGCCCTTACCAACCGCAACGGACAGGTCTGTTTGGGCGATACAAAACGCCTACTGCCGCCAGCTCGACCGCCCCTGCCCAATGACAAGGCGACTCTTTGGCGGTGGCTGGGCGAGAGGTCTTCATCCGGCTTTGAGGCGCAACGGGCAATGCAAGCGCACCCAGATTGGGCCGCCGATTTATTAAAGCGCTTGGAAGACGAGGCGGAAGAGCAAGGCCGGATGATGCGCGCGGCAGCCGAGCCGTGGCTGCAAAGATTGGATCACGAGTCTTACTACGTTAGAAACGATGCGTCCGAACAACTTTTGTCGGCGCTACGATCTTCCGAAACAAATTTTGCCTCCGGCCTGGCCGAACTCATGGAGCAAGAGGCGAAGAATTCGAAACGCAGTTTAGAAACCAGGGTTAAGTTAGCCTATCTCAACACCTTCAACGAATCGACCAAACACCGACGAGCCTTTCCGCAGAGTGAAAATCAGTTCCGCAAGGCTAGGCTCAAATCATTGACCCCGAGGCCAGTGGAGACCTCTCCTTAAATGGAGTTTAGTTTTCCGTCGTCACGAATGGCGTCTTTGAACCGCCTTCGCAGTGGAGGTTATTTTTGCATAAACTACTAGGCCTATTGCTCTTTAGCTGCGCCGCACAGGCCTGCGATGTTGGTACCCGGGCGAACGTGGTTGGCTGGAATCCCAAGACCAAGCAGGTCTTAGTACACTTGGGCGTCACCGCCTTTCAGGATGGTGACACCGGCATTAAAGAAATTCCCCTGCGCGATGAACTCTTTTCTTTCGATCCTTCAAATTCAAAATTGCGCGCGGTCAAAGCGCGTCCACCAGGATTTGCGAAGTATAGTGCCCAATTCTTAAAGAGCTTGGGTGGAGAGCAGTACGAGTGGCAGGGCAAGAAATTGAAACTGGAATTGACGAAGGCCCGCTCCGGCGAAACCGGGGCTTACTCTCTTTACGTTATCGAGCCGACTAGGAAGTTGGTTCGCGCCAACCTCGCGACGACGACGTTATCTGCGACGGAACCGGTTAAAACCAACGGTCTGTTTGGCGTGGGTGGCTACGTGGTGGGATTGCACGAAGGATGCGGCAGCATTCAAATGTGGGCGATCCCCATCAAATCACTTTAGTTCAAGAGATGTGGCTTTCGCGGGCAGAGAGTTTTTTTCCGCCACGGGTAAATTCCGTTCAGTTTTCGTTTCAATTTTTCAAAATAGCGTTAGGCTGCCGATCTAATATGAGACTTTTTTGGTACTTACTCCCTTTTGCAATTTTGGGCCAAGGCGGCCGCGCGGCAGAACGGTTAGAAACTACGGTGGGCGAAGCCAGAGATGCCAGCGGTACGCTAGCTTATCGTGAAGTGTCTCAGTTCACTTTTGAGGGGACACGGCCTAAGAAGAGTTTACACCGCTATTACAGCGAGGCAGGAGTTCAAATTGGGCTGGTGAATGCCGATTTTTCTAAATCACTTTATGTGCCCGATTTCGAAGTGAACGATTTTCGCCACGATCATAGCTACCGCCTGACGCTTGATAACAATGGCCTAAGTGCGAAAGTGTGGGTCCGCTCGCACCCAAACAAAGAAAAGTCTGAGACCATAGCGATAGACCCCGAAAAAACGGTGGCGGGACCGGGCTGTTTTTACTACGCGCGTGATCTGTTTTCTCAGATCAAAGATGGCAAATCACTGCAGGTGCGAGTGATTTCCCCCGCGCAATTGGATGACTTCCCTTTTCGGCTCAAACTTTTTGAAAACAACGAAAAGAGCATCGGGGTTTCGCTGGCTTACGACCAATTTTTCATACGCCTCTTTGCCCCCGAAGTGAGCTTCTACTTTGCCCACGACGGAATGAGTCTGGTTGCCTACCGGGGCCCGCCCATTATCGCCGATGCAAACGGAAACTTTCGAACGATCGATCTCCGTTACCGAAAACAGTAAAAAATGGTCACTTCAGGGCTAGTGCTATATAGGTGGGCTTAGCAATCGAACTAAATCAAAAGCGTTCCACCCGTTTTCGGAGTTTTTTTTAAATTTTTTCTTTCCGGAAAAAATCAGAGCCATTTCAACGCCAGGAAATTTCCTTAGAGAGTGTCTCAAAACCTTATGCAGAGCCTCGTTCCTGTCATTGCGCGCCTGCGTAGCAGGCGCGGCAACCTTTGGCCTGCTTGGTTTTGTCGACGTCCCTCTTCACTCATAGTGAATGGGTTGCTTCAGCCGCACTGCGTGCGCCTTCCATAGACGCAATGACGGCGAAATACCACTTTTGAGACACTCTCTTAGGAAACAACCCAGCCGACTCGAAGTCTCGCGTAAAAAAGAACCTCGGGCGATGAGTTTAAGACAAGTAAGGGGAACCCAGTGAAAGGGGTCGTGGCAAAGTAAGTTGCGCCTCCACGGTACCGTTCCACTAGGCAGCAACAGGATGAAAAGCTAGAGCCCTCCCTTAAGTGAAAGGCCAAGGAAAAACGCCACGCTCCCCACACCTTGCCATTCCCACTAAGGCGCCTTTTTCTACAAAATTGAACCAGTAACTCTGTCCCGCGACCTGCCGGTTTTAACGGTTATCAAAAGACGTTGGTTCGCCTTCCAGGTCACGGATTGATTACTCTTCGAGGCACGGTTAGAGCTACGGATAGATAATCGCTCCCCAACGTTATGCACTTCGTCGGAATCCTCTTCATGGTCTTCTCCCTTACCACAGCGGCCAGCTATCAAGTACGAATTTAGAACCGGTGCGCCGGTTCTCTAAACCCAGCGCACAGTAATCTAGCTTCAAGCTGAAGGGACCCTCGTGGACGAGGTACAGGCTCTCGCTCCGATGCATTCGGGGAGAGCGGCCGATTGTCCGCTAAGAGGGTTTCCCAGCAAAACTATTTTCCAAGGCTGCGATGTTCACTTCGCTCACCCCACATTTTTTGAAGTGCTCACGCCACTCAGCAACTTTACCTTCCATTTGAGTGATAATTCCCTTTGCCTCGTCCTCCGACAAACGAAACCGAGCGGACTGTGATAGCGCGTTTGATATTGATGCCTTTTTTCCGTCGACTCCAACAATCATTGCCAAAGAGTATGTCCGAGTATGAATTGTCCTAGGTACGACGTCGTAGAGCGGAGACAGATCCCAATGAGAACCGCCTGCATGTAGGAAACCTACGTTTCTTGGATGATCATCATTATTGTAGATAAGAATGTTGTAGAGCATTCGCTTGAAAAGTTCTCTGAGGTCTTGGTCAGTCTTAGTTGAGTATTTGTTAATGGCATCGACTAATAGGTGGTAACTCCAAACAGAGTGATCACTTTCATGAGCGCCCGTTATCGTCAGCCCAGAGATGAAGGGGATAGGTAAATCTTTCTTTTTTCGATCGAATCGCTCAATCAGGTAAACGGACCTGCCAAGCGCTTCCGTCTTGTCGACTTTGGGGACATTAAGACCACACTTTGCGGCAAGGGTCATAGCGGCATACTCAATCAAGGGCTCATTACGCTCGTCCCGCGAAAGCGAGAACTTCGCGATATTTAATTTCCCGTTCCAATAGACGTCGGCCTTTGGTCTCGCTCCTCCGAGGGAAGGACCGTATTCCAAATACTCTTTGAGTCGTTGGCTATCCACCGACTTTTCCACGTCTTCGACCGCTCCAGCGCAAAAAGCGAGGTCCAGGGTCTTCTCGTGCAATGGCTCAAAACCTCTTGGAGTGTAGAGCCTCGGGCCACTGGTTGGATCAGTGCCGAATGCAAGCGCGCCCGCCCTATTCAAGCCGGTGGCAGCCACATACTCAATTTCGCTTAGTTCCCGGCCGAATTTCTTATCAAGTAGATAGCGACCCCAAAGGTCGGGTCCTGCATCTCGAATTCCATTGAAGAGTGAAAAGCCATCTGAGGTCTGATGAGTTCGATCGACTAAAGAAAGTTGAACAGGATCCAACGCAATTGCGTTTGCTCGCCCCAGATATTTCTTGCCATACCGAAACCTGCTTTGTGAGAGACGTCCACGTTCTTCATACTCTAGGAGACCGCTGGGTATCCAACCTTCTCCGTCGAGATAGATATAAACGTAAAGCTCACTGAGCATTAGAATTCTACCTTCTTGTTACTGATCGTTTTAAGTGGGCCCAGACCTTTTCGCGCCCTTCGAACGACGTTAGAAATTGTTTCGATGTCATTTTCCGGCCTAACTATTTCCTGTATTCCCCGCAATAAATTGAGAACGCTCAGGGATTGAAAGAAGACTCCAACGGATACTCCCGGACTGCCTTTTTCTAGTTGAGACAAAGTCCTCCGATCTATTCCCATTCGTGTTGCCATCTCGCTAATAGACATCCCGCGCCTGATGCGAGCTTCTGACAAAAGTATGCCGACTCGTCGAAGTTCGGTCTCCGCCTCTGCAGTAAGAAGCGCTTCCCAGCCGATAGTTTTCTTTGGTTTGTTCTTATTTTTCATACATCAAAACGTACAATCGAGATCATTTTTGAGCTTTTTAATGTACATTTAAGACATTAACAACTCCCTATCGGCTAAGCAATATACACGCTTGAATGTACAAATATAGCACTAATTGCACATTAAAATGTGCAAGCAATACACCCATTTAATGGGGTAATTTCGAGTCCAGATTACCCCATTCTGAGCATCCAATTGGGGATGAGAACGCCCGCCCGTCCATTGATAAAAGCTGATGAATCTGCTAAATGACGCAACGCATCCTAAGAAAACTTCCATTCTATAAAAAAATCTAAAAATGCACTTATTGGCCAGGCGGCAGGGGAATTAACTATGGGATTTTGCAGTAACAAAAGTACACGGGCCGCAATCCTATTCACCATCCATTTTTGCACTACGCCGTACGCTGCCGCCCAGGAAAAGATCGACGCCGCGGGAAAATCGGGTTCCCCAGTTGGCCAAGCCCAAGCCGGAGTGCCCGGGAGGAACGCAGGCGCAAACGGGGGGAAGGGGCAGCAAGGTGGCGCCGGTAACAAGGGAGCTGCCGGCCAGAACACCGAACTAAATATCCAAGTGAATTCCACCAATCATTCCATACTGGAAATTTCTGGAACCATTCAGCCAAACGAGGACCGCAACCGATCCCCAAAAGCGGTTCCCGTGTACTTAAAAAGCGATCGCCCCGTGACTATCGATACGAGGGGCGGCGACGGCGGAGCGGGCGGGCAAGGCGGAGTCGGGGGCCCCGGGGCAAAGGGTAAAGACGGCAGCGGGGACAGTAATGGCGATAAAGGGGGCGACGGTGGCCAAGGTGGTAAAGGGGGTATCGGCGGAGCGCCCGGTGACGGAGGAAAGATCCGCATCCACGTAAGCCAACAAGACAGTTATTCGCTGAAGAATCTTCGTGTCCAATTTGCGGCCGGGCGGCCTGGGCAAGGCGGGCCCGGTGGATTGGGTGGCCAACCGGGCACCGGCGGTAAAGGTGGATCGGGAACCCTGAAGCCCACTATGGGCACCGATAGCGAGGGACACGCCACGATCACTCTTGAAAGATCCGCAGGAGGACATCAGGGTACGTCCGGATCCTCCGGGCAATTCGGCGACAAGGGTGCCGATGCAACTAGCGGGCGCGATGGCTCAATTGAATACGAGCTCACTTTCGAAGACGGTTCGGTGCGCACCTTCAACGAAATCTTTGATCTAGAGCTCGTCGATTTCACCATTGAAGAGCAGTTTCCCAATGGCAATTTCATGCCCGGCGAGACGATATGGGTGCGTGATTTAGTGGTAAAAAACACCGGCCGAATGCCTACCCCTCCCCCGGGTCGATCGTACCTGCGCATTCAACCGCAATCGGCCCATTGGTTTGCCGAGGATAATTTGGTCAACCCGGAGGGATTTCTGCAAATTCCCACCGTGATTGAGCCCGACACCACTTACACTTTTGCCGGACGGGTCTTCGGCTTTGTCATTGATGATTTTGCCCTCCAGCCGATTACCGCAGAGTCGCTAAAACAGAATGCCAACCTCCTGTTTATGGCGCGGGTAACCACAGTAGATCAGCCCTTTTCCAAGTTCGATACCGCGCGCAGCTTTATCGTCCGCTACCCCATTGAACTGGAAACTATTCACGCCGCCCCGTCTTTAAAGCGCGGTGACCGCACCTTTGGTTTCATTCGAATTCGAAATCTATCCGATCGTGCCATTGGTTCACTGGCGGAAATTGGTCGCCAGATAGAGGTCGATCTTGGCATTGATCAATCCGTTAGCTCCTCGGACGCGCCACCGGCCGGGGTCGAATTCAATTTTACCGGGGCGGGCGAACGACAGGACTCCGCGAATAGAGCCCATATATCCATGCTCAAAGCTCGGGAGACCACCGACCTTCCCTTCTCCGTCAGAATTGATAAAGATTATGCAGGAGACGCACAGATTAACGTTGTTGCCGACCTATTGTTTGAAACCGTGCACGAAGGGGTGCGGCCGATTCAGCGACTTAAGCACTCCGTGCGCATTGCCGAGCCCTTTGAGCCTAGTAGCAATACGGCGGTAGTACTGATTACCAACAACCAGGTGTCACAATCCGAAGTAGATCAGTGGCGCGCCGTCTGTCGCACACTCGGATTAGAGACCGCAGTCTGGGACATTTCTCTCTATGCAAATTTCGATATATACGCCAAGTACTTTGAGAACGAAAAGACAGCCCCGAAGTTCGATCTAGTTAAGGAATTGCGCGGTCGAACGGCAGTGGTATTCGGCGGCGAATTTACCAATTGGAGCTCCACGGAAAAGGTGAATTCACTCCGCTATCTGTCGTATGAACAAGTCGCCGAATTGATGGAAAAGTATGAAACGAACTTTCTTTTCTACGGCATGCCCGATTCGGCCAAGACTTCGCTCGACGCCCTCTTGGTCGGGGGTAAAAAGAAACAAAAATCTTTCACCAACACGGTGGAATTTACGAAAGACTTTGGCGCCAGTGAAGCCAGAGCATTTGGTAGTGCTAAGGCGAGCCAAATTAAAGACAGTCTTAAGCTACGTTATTTAGCCAACCCCACGACCTATAGGATCACGCCCACCGCAAAATACTATTTTAACACGCCGTCAAACAGCGAGTTGCTAAGCCAGGCGCATGAAGTGGAAGCTTTTCTTAAGCAACACGATCCAGCTCGGCAATTCGCAATTAGTGTGCAACCTGGCATCAAGACTTTGCAAGAGAAAGGTCGGTTCACCTCGGGCCTCTTCGAATTGGGCACGATTGAAATTCGCACGCTGCCGGCAGTGGCGGACAGCCCGTTGGTAGTCGCATCTCGCACCGATTCAGACAAGATTGTGGCTACGCTAGTGCACGGTTTGCATTTTAAGACCCGGCTTGAAGCCCTCAATCAATTGCTCATTCGTCTCAATAAGGCGGGTGGAGCAAAAGAGAGTTCGCAGGAGATCGATCTCCTCGCTCTCAAGGCGATTAACAACAGTCTAGTCTATGATCTCTCGCATGAGATTGAAGCCGCGGCGCAAACTACTCATTGGCTACGCGATAGCGTCGGTACCCGTCTGCCATTGCACAAGACGTTGTCAGAATTTAAATTCAGTTCGCCGCTAACCGCCGACTCGCCAGCTTCCGAGGAGATTCACCGTTTGCTCGCACGCATGCACCTGCTCAAACATTTTAACTACACCTCACGAAGTTGGGTCTACGGTAATTTGCCGATCACCCACGGAATTGCTTTGGCCTGGCACGCAAATAGCTACCGATTGCAGACACAAAACCATTTGTTTTCGGCTAACAGCTTCTCCGACGCCAAATATGGAGCGCTCTGGTCGGCGGATTACAAAGCCGCCATGAAGCCTATCGACGAAAAATCTAGTTGGTACCCCTTTTACTGGCGAAAAACGAAACTGGGCGCGATCTACAATCACTTGCGTGCCGAAACGCGCGACCGCAGCGTTCGTACCACCCACGATGTCGTCGGCGAAAATTATTCCGGCCTTTTGAAGGGATCCGACCTTTCCTCCGTTCTGGAGAAACTTTCGGAGCAGGATCGAGGGTTCGCTGACTACACCAAACGCGAATTAGACGGACGAGGCAATACTCGAAATGTGATGGGCGAGGGAGTCAAGGAAGATGATTTTAACTTCTAGCCGAACCGCGCATGGGTGGCTTGGTCATGATAAGCCCGGCAAAATCGCAAACGGGTAATTGAGAAATGCCCAATGCGGTTAGGCCTAAGGAGAGGAGTAACCGGGCGACGTACGCGCGCATTCCCCCGTTATACAGTGGTTAGGAACCACCCTCCAAAAGGCCGCTAAAAAACTCCCGGCAGGTCAAACGCCGATCCGGCAACCCGTGGGCTCTCCTCTCCCCCTCAATCGCCTCCCTTAGGCGGCGGCGTTCCTCAACGCTCCATAAGAAAAGATTTCCCGTCAGGCTGTACCAGTGACGCTTGAAGAAAGTAGAGCTGCTCACGGTGGCCGCCAATTGAACTGAAGAGTTGTGGTCGACGAGCAACCACCCGCGGTGGGTGTAAAGGACTTGGCGTCCGGCGAGATCCCCCACCGTGTTCACTCGCCAGGTTTTCCGCGCGAACTCCACAAGCGCCTCGAAAACCAGCGCACGATCCGCGGCATTTAATCCATGCCGACCCAACGCGAAGTCGGTGAAGTCGAAGCGAACCTCAACCTTTTCCATCAGCGCATACTCTGCCGGCAGGCTCCGGTGAAGTTCGGGAACGGGGATGCCGAGCCGGTGAATTTTCTCGTACCCCTTAATGAAGGAGTCCATAAACTCAGGGCCCGTGGCGGCTGAAAGAATGACATCCTTAGTTATCTTCACCCAGACGGGGCCCGCGACCTTTGGGATTCGTAATGCTTTACCGTCGGTCGTTTCAAAAACCACCGTGGCTTTTCCACTCCCCAGCTTTTTTTTTAGGATAAACCGATCGCCGTTACTAAAGACGACTTCATCGTCCGCCTTAAGCCGGGCCACGATCGCGTCGTAGTTAGGCGCGGGCTGCCCCGGAGCGCGGAACAGCACGTAGCTGTTGGCCGACGCAATTGCGCCCATGCCTATCCAGTAAATGCACAAAAACCGCCAGAATACAGGTTGGCCCACGCTCATCGCGCCCGAATAGTGCAATTGATGAGCCCCAAGCTGACGGGCCTCTCTATGATGGGACCGTTAAATCTTTATAACTAAGTAAAATAAAGCCCCTTTTCTCAGTAGGAAGTGTCTGATGGGCTGCCTCGTTTCCTGGCCCTTAATGGACGGGCTGGCATTTCAAGACGTCGGGTTTGGCGTAGGTCCACATCACGTCTTTGGTATCTACCGTTAAAGTCAGGGTCTTCAGGTTAAGATGAGCGGGCATCGGCTTAGGCTCATATCCACTGTTGAATTTAGAAACCACAGGAATTCCGCCGTTCCGCAACTCGCCCCTGGATTGAAATTCAAAAAAGACGTCATCACCCTCCTTGCTCACGTTCTCAATCGTGCCGAAATTATCGCTCGAAGTGGGATAGCAACCACCGTAGGAGACCTCTTCGCGGTAGCCCGCGGCACGTTCCGTGTCCGAAACCGATAGAAATAGCTTCAGCGACCGTGAGTTGGTTCCACCGCAAGGCTGCTTGGGCTTGGCCTTGGCACTGCAATTCAAATTCACATAAAAAGAATCTTCCTGAGCGGCCACACTTGCCGTCGAAAAAACCGTCGCCAAAGCCCCGATCGCAAAAGTGATTATTTTATTTTTCATAAGTGACTCCTTGTTTTAATAAGAGCCTACGGGCGCCTTCGAATTAAGAAAAATCAATACCTGTAATCAGTGTCATAGGGATTGGCTATGGCCTGCAAAAACACGCTGGTGGTCAGTGCGATGGCAGGTGAGACCAATCGGTTGGCGGCGATTTTTAATTTCACAAATTAGGTGCTCTACTTCCAAAAATAACAATAGGATTCTTGGCTAAACAACGGACCCTTATCAATTTCGAATCGGTACGGGTAACTCGATTCGAAATACCGTGCCTCCGTTACATAGCGAACCCATAGCGAAATTTTATCGTCCGCTCCTCCCCGGAATTCGAGAGAGTTCCGGGTCCGGGTTGTGTAAATAATACTCCCCCCGTGCGCGCCGGCAGAAGCCTTCGCTGTCGTTTCATCGTGCAGGAGAGAGTGATCCACGCGAGGCCTAATGGCATTGAACCAAATACCGTCTTTCACCGTGGCGATGTCGACGGTGAAAACCGAATCGAAATCTACCGTTTTTAGATTTGCCTTATACGTCTTTCCCAAAACCGGATCCACCGGTTGGGATTCGATAAATAACAAAGCACCTGTTTTAGAAAACCGCTTCTTCTCAAGCCGATCGGTTTCAATACAGCGCCCGCGGAGCCACTTGCCAATCACCGTGTCCACCATTTCGTAAGCGGCGGGATTTTTGCCCCAGCCACTTACCACCTTGCTATAGTCGTCAAGGGAAGCGGACTCGTCCGCAATCAATGGCCGCATCGCCACCATACCGAGAGCGACCAAACAAACCGTCAGATAATTTCGTTTCATGTTTTCCCTCTATCCTTCGTTAGTTGACCTAGTAACAGATACCATTTTTGGCGAATTATTTAGCAGAATTTCGAAATCCGAAATAGGGCGCAAGAATAGACACTAAAACGGTACCCTCTTACTTCCGGCTAGCAATTAAACTTGAGTTAAAGACAGAAGTGACAAGGCCGTATCTGCTATTAAAGTGAATCATGCGTCGGCTTGCCTGGTGGTCTGTCATCCCTCTTTCGATTGCCGCTGGTATCTATGGGGCGATGCTTTGGGTTCGAAAGAGCCGGACCCAAACGGACTTCCAAGATCAAGCCGCATCCTGCCCCTGCCCCTTTCGAGAAAAATTTCTCAAAATGAGCGGCGGGTTACCGCATCCAAAAGAGTTCCCCCTCATCGCCATCCTAGACAGTGGACTGGACCAAGTTCTTGCCGAAAAAGAGGGAGTCTCCGTGCCATGGGAGATTGCTCAGCAAGCTTCATTTGCGGCGGATGCCGCGACGTCAGGACTTTGGGATGACCTCTATCATGGAACCGGAATCACTCTTGAGCTTTCGGCCAAAGCGAATGGATTTGGCATCGTGGGGCTCTTGCCCGAGGCGCCGGTGCTACCGATTAGACTGGGCAGCCGAGATGAATTTATAAAAAGGCAGATTCCCTTTTCGCGCTTAGAGGACGCCTTTTATTTTGCCGCCAAAAGGCAGGCCCGAATCATTGTCATGAGCGTTTCAGATATTGAGAGCCGCTGGCCAAAAAAACGGATGCAAGCACTCCTGAAGAAGTACCAAGATAAGCTGCTCGTCATTAATGCGGCCGGCAACGACAAACGCACGCTCGAGCTGGGAAAAGAGTGCCCCTACACCCCCAGCTGTCTGACCGCCCCCAACTTAATCAAGGTGGGAGCTAGCGATTACGAACGTTCCAATTCAGGGCCACTCGTTGACGTTAGCGTCGTTTCTGAGTGCCGTCAGTGGCGCCTCTCCCAAGGGGGGGAGCCGGTGGTGGTCACCTTGAAATCTACGTCGGTGGCCGCCCCAAAAGTGGCGGCGGTGGCCGCACTCATGCTCGCCCTTCGTCCCTTAGGCTTGGCAGAGGCAGCTCTCCATATCAAAGCCTCAACCACGCAGACGGGCGAGTTGGACTTAGAGACTCTGTTCCAAAGTTGGATGCGCGCTCAGCCAAACCCTTAGCTGAGACTGGTCAAAAAAATGGCACCAGGGTCGAAATGACACCCTGGTTTTGGATTCTATTTGGGACCGAACTCACCCGCGATGTCGATCTATGGCCTCATTCTAACTCCAAAACCTTGGCATTGATCGTGCTCTAGAACCAAAGCAACAAGGGAAAAAACCAATCCAAAGTAGGTTTTTTCCCGATTCTATAAGGGGAATGAAAATGCGAAGACTTGGCTTAATGGCGATGAGCGGACTTTTCTTGATGAGCGGAATGGCGATAGCGGATCACAACGATCCGGTCGGCTCGGTGGGGCTGTTAGAGCATGAAACAGCGGAACTCGAACAGGTGGTTCGAAACAGTTACCTTAACTACAACGTAAAATCGGCAGTGTTTCAGTTTTCGGGCGCGTCCCAACAATTGGTCAACTGCGTTAGGTATGAAGGGCGCGATCTGACCCAAGACCATACCGGTGAAGTGGGATGCCCTTCCGTGTGTGGACGCCAACTCCAGAATGCCCAGGCGGCGTTTCGTCCGGTCCAGCGCTACCTCAGCGACACTCAATATGACTACCCAGAGGTCTTCCAACAGTTTCGTCAGACTGGTCAGGCATTGCGATCGATCTCGATGAACGGCGGAGGACCAATCTTTCCGCCCGCAATGGTAACCTGTGTCGCTAAAGATCGCGGTTTTGAAGAGCACTTCCGGGGTCACGCGGCCAGCGGACGAAATGCCTTCGAGGCGCAGCAGAACGCCCTCAGAGCATGCCAGGCCTACCATGGCCGTTGCGTGATTCAGAGCTGTAACTAACTTAGAGTTCTCGCTATGGTGCCCGTGGAATAAAGAACTCCTTTATCCACGGGCACTTTCTTTTAAAAGGCTGTTTTTATGCGAAAGAGCTATTGGCTAGTCGTTATCGTTAGCGCTGGATTGATTGCCTATCTCCTCTTGGGGAAAGGTAAAACCGCCGTAGACAAAGTAGCTCCTCTCCCGATCGAATCATTGGCCGTTCACACTCCCCCTCCGCAGAGAGAGAGTGTTAGCCCCCATTCTCACGATAAGAGTGAGCCGGTGATAAAGAAAACAGCGGACCAGAAGCCAAAAACAAACTGGGAGCCCACCGCAGAACAAAAGACCTCCCTTGAAAAGGCTAAACAGAGTGAACAGGATTGGGACAAACAACGAGCCACATTCCTCGAAGTTGATCTCAAGCTCTCTGAGTCCGATGTTGCACAGCTTGCCAAACTACGACGTGATACAACGGCGGCGGAAAATTCACTGCTATCGGAAATCTCCGATAACGAAGAGGATGAAGAGGTCAGGGCTAAAGCCCTGAAGAACAATCGCAGCCAGTACGAAACCCAGATTCAAAAACTCCTGGGCCCATCCCGTTATGTAAGCTACCTGACCTTTTACAAAGCACAGTGGAAGTCCGACGGTACAGGAATGCATCTTCCTCTAAAGTAGGCTCTTTAGGTAGAATCCGTGCGGCGGGATTTGAACCGACGACCTCTTGCTCCCGAATCTTAAATGGGCAAAAACCGCGTTCGATGAACGCGGACTAAAATCGACCTAAAAACAAACACTTACAAAGGGTTAAGGCCCGGTCGCTTTTCTCGCTATTACTCCCGAAAACCCACGATTGCGCACTGGGTCTTTCCAAAAAGTTTCCAGGAAATTGGCTCGGTTTCTCGCCATCTCGGACTAAAATTGCGCTGCGCACGAGTTTCGGCATAGAATGGAAGGGCAATGAGTAAGACCACCGAACAATTTTCAAAAACGTTCCCCAGAGAAAAGATTGTCGCTTTCTGCAAGAAATGGAACATCCAAGAACTTTCCTTCTTCGGTTCCGTCGTAAATGGCGGATTCGGTCCCGAGAGCGACATAGATGTCCTGGTTAAATACGCCGCTGACGCCAAACGATCCTTTCTGCGTCGGGTGGAGGCTCAAGATGAGCTCAAAGAGATTCTGGGTAGGCCCGTAGATCTCGTCAGTAAAGTCGCCGTTGAAAAGAGCCATAACGAGCTTCGCCGCAAAGAAATTCTAGACGGCGCTCAAGTCTATTATTCAGATGAAAAAGCGGCCTGACTTAATTTCTATTCACGATATCGTTCGAGCGGCCAAGCTCGGTCAGTCTTTCGTCAAAGGGATATCGAAAAACGAGTTTCTCGATGATCTCAAAACGCAGGCAGCCGTATGTCGACAGCTCGAGATTATCGGCGAGGCGTCGACCCGTTTGTCCGTCGAATTTCGCAAAGCAAATCCCACCGTTCAATG
Source organism: Pseudomonadota bacterium (assembly GCA_043718025.1). Lineage (GTDB taxonomy): Bacteria > Bdellovibrionota > FAC87 > UBA2466 > UBA2466 > JBGSST01. Next base: position 34,685 of record JAYSWN010000144.1, on the reverse strand, counting down.
GCGACAAATTATTGGAATGCGAAACATCCTTATCCATCTTTACGAAGAAGTGGACAGCGAAGATCTTTGGGGAACGGTCACAGACGACCTTCCGAAACTCATCGCGGCGCTAGAGTTGTTGGTTTCTAAATCGTAAAAAACGGTTTCGAGCGACGGCATCATGATTGCGCACTGGATCTTTTCAAAAAGTTTCCAATGAACCGTTCTCCGCGGAAGCTAAACCAGATTTAACTCACTGAGTTACGCTGGTCATTTGCGTCCATTTCGGCGCCTCATAATGGCCCGCGCGCCGGCCGTTACCTTTGATGGTTGTGAGCTGCGTATTGTAACCTTTTTCGACGAAACTGTGACGGCGACCCCTAAAAGATAGAGGTAACCCGCAAGCTTCTCCGCGCTCATCGTAGAAATTTTCCCCCGCAAGAGCTCGCTAATGCGCGGTTGCGGCTGGTGCAATGCGGTCTCGAGCATTCGTGGAGTCAGCTTCTTTTTTTTGATTACTTTTAAGATCTCACCGTGCAAATCCATCTTCAGCTTGAGCGCGGCGGTTTCTTGTGGAGAGAGGCCGAGATCATCAAGTACATTTCCCTTGGAAACGTGTGAGGGTTGATTCTCCTTAGTTACTTCCTTCTTCATACATACCTTTCTACTTAATTCTGGCTAAGACCATCTTCAATCGGACCTTTGCCAGGTCCAGATCGTTCTTGGCGGTCTTAGCGCTCTGTTTTTCAAAACAATGTAGAACGTGGATGCGATTTCCTACTTTTGCCAAATAAATCACCCGATACCACGCACGTTCGTCTTGTTCCTTAATCTCATAGACTCTTGGTCCAATCGATTTCATCGGACGACTGTTGAGCGGCATGTCTCCCACCTGCAATCGCCTGAGCTCAGCTCCCAAGTCGGCTCGGACTTCTGGTGGAAACTCGCGTATCACTTCAAGGGAGTCGCCCTCCCATGCAATTTCCACGTTCTTGTTGCTAGTCACGTTGCCCAAACCAACTCTCCAAAGACATATTACCAAAATACGTAAATTAGTATACTAAATTTTGTATACTCACATGATATCAATCATTTAAAAATTATTATCCCGGCATCGACTGAGGGTTTGTTCCATTGGATTTACTGCTCCAGGATTGGAGCAGTAAGGTAACCCTCTATTTTTTCCAGGATTTTTCAAACCCATGTTCCATTTCTGGAACAGATTCAAATCTCGCCAAAGTATACATCTCAATACATTCCGCATTTTAGCCTTGGGCACATTCATTGCTCTACCCCATGCCAAGAGAGAAAGACTCAAGACACTCCTAAGAACGGTCCATCGAACGATTTAGGGGAAATTCAATTTCCCGGGATTCGATCTCGCGGAAACTTTGGGGCTTTTGAAATCAGCGGCTCGGAAAACACCTCTGACTATATTGCGGCATATCTCTCTTGTACGGCAGCGAACCAAAATGATCTGAAAAAGGAGGACGATGCGTCTTACGAAGAGAGATGGAGATATCTTTTACGTTTACCCACTCTGAGTGGAGAAGAACCTAAAATGGTCGGGGCGGCGGGATTTGAACCCACGACCTCTTGCTCCCGAAGCAAGCGCGCTAGCCAACTGCGCTACGCCCCGTCTGTCACTGAAATAACCGAAGGTGTTTTAAATTCCGACGGTGAAAAAACTTTTTCCGCATGAGCCTTGGTTTCTGCCAATCGGGATTGTAGCTCTTGCCGTTTTCTCTCAAACTCCTCTTCGCTAAGGCCCCGGGGGACCCAAAAAAAATCGCCGTAAACCACAGCAACTCTCGAAAAAGGATAAGGAAAGTAACACTGGTTCCAGCTCCTTTTAAAGACAATTTTATTCTGGGCCGTTGCCGCCAAAGGCAGGATGGGCCGGCCCGTAAGCTGGGCCAGTTTAAGCACCCCGGGCTTCACCTCGTAAATTGGTCCGCGCGGGCCGTCTACGGCCAAGGCAACGTCTCTGCCCTTCTTAATGGCGTCGGCCAAAGCCTTTAGGCCGCCGATCCCCCCGCGTGAGCTTGAGCCGCGCACCACGCAGTAGCCGAGCCACTTTAGGCCTACGGACAACATCGACCCGTCTTTGCTTAACGAGGCCATCACCGCTTTTTGCAGAAAGCTATAACGCCGAATCAGCACCAGTTCATCACCATGCCAATGAGCGTAAATGCAGCTTCCCCGGTCGAGCGGCCGCGGCTCATTTTTACCCCTGGGCCAACGCCACAAAAGTGCCGTCAGCCAATAGGTCCAGGCGAAGATCACAACGCCCAATTTTTTTAGCGGAGAAAAAGACATTCAGCTTACGGCTAACACCGGGCCGGGGGCCAGTAAAGTAAGGGGGAATTTCAACGACGAATTGCCCATCTAATCCAGATCGCCGTAAAGGTCGATACGAAACACCGCGTCGGTGGTAACCCCGCGATAAGATCCCATCACCCCGCTGGCCAGAATACGGGGAACAGCGCCAGGAATAAACGTCAGCGCCGTTATGCCGACACTTCCCGGAGAGGCCCCCGCGATACTAATGCCAGTTGTAAAGCTAACGACTCGATCTCCATTTGGCGCAATCCGAACCATTTGCCGAGCCTCGGCCCCCTTGTAGGTAACAAAATAACCGGCCGCGATAATTCCGCCGTCAGGAAGGGCCACAATTTTCTTCACGAAGGCTCGGTCAAATAACCGGGTTGAAGAGGCAAAGCCTGGCGCCAAAGCGCCCTGGGCCGAGACTTTAACCAGATTGCCCACCGGCGTGCCAAAAGCGCGATCAAACCAGCCAGTGGCATAAACAGAATTGTCGGGGCTGACCGCGATTGCCATGACAAAGCCGGGATTAGTGTCCATGTAAACGTTTACCGACGATAGCCCAGCGTCGAAAGAGGTGTCGAGGTCTCCATTGGACTTCAAGCGAGCCAGGTAACGAATAGCAGTGCCGCGGTACTGGGTGAATTCTCCGCCGACGTAAATGTCGCCCGATCCGTCTTGGGCCATTGCGGCCGTTCGCACCGGACGATCAAAACCAGATCCCAAATCAAAATCAGTCGCTAACGCTCCCGATTCGGTCAACTTAATCAAGCCCTGAACAGCCGCCCCGACGGAGGTTTTGAATTTTCCTACGACGAAGAGTGAGCGGTCGGCATTTTCGAAAATATAACTGACCCCATAAGCATGATTGGTGACATCGTATGTGCTATCGACGCTGAAACCAGTTCCGGTAACGGCGAAAGTGGGGTCAATAGAACCATCAGCGTTTACCCGCATCAGCCCTTTGGTAAAATTTCCGCCCAAATAGAACCGGCCTGAGCCGTCCTTTTTCATTTCGGCCACTTCGATCCCCGAAAAAGGCAATCCCACCGGAACAAAAGTAGAATCGTTTGTTCCATTGGCATTCATTCTCATAATCCCGAACTGTTTTCCCGGCACATAAGGAGTCGGCTCGAGTGACCCAACCAGTAGGTACCGGCCCGTGCCATCGTTCAGGGGCATAATCGACGAGGCCAGTGCATGAACTCCGCCGCCAACTACGGTGTTCGCATTGATCGAACCATCGCTATTGAGCGTTAGAAAACGATTAACCGAAACTCCGTTGTAGCCAGTTATCGGGCCACCGACGAAGAGTCGATTGTTGTCACATTTAAGCGCGTAAACGAGGCTGCGAACTCCTGTGCCAGTTACGAAACTAGCGTCGAGCCCTCCCTGGGGATTGAGTTTTGCAATTGCGCTGCGTGAACTTCCATTGACGCTGCCAAATTGACCGCCAAGGTAAATTCCCGAACCATCACTCGCCAACGCAATCGCCGTAACAAAGCCAGAAACGCCGCTCTCGTCCCATGCACGAGTTTTCGCGAAGTGAAAGCCCTCATCAACGCGACCGTCGGCAAAAAGCCGCAAGATGCCGTTTTGGTAACTAGCATCGCCCCCCACCGCTCGAGTGATCACTCCGGCCACATAAATACCCGAGCCATCCGGCAGCACGGCGACATCGTATACCGAGCCAGTGAAAACCCCGGCGGAACTAAAAGAAGTGTCTAAAGAACCATTCGCGAAAAGCCGCACCACGCTTCCCACCGCTTGATCCTGGTACGTTGAAAGTGAACCGGCAACGTAAAGGCGGTCGCTGCGAGTCGGGTCAGGGGCAATGGCCAAAACCTGTCCCGAAAACCCAAAACCCGATTGCATGGCAAAAGCGGGATCTATTGATCCATTCGGCAGAATGCGCGCGATACTACCTATGCTCACACCGCGGTACTTGCTCGCCCCGCCGATGTAGAGTCCGCGGCTCGGGTCAAACCACATTGCGCGCACCGGGCCGACGGCGCCGTCAGTGCCCACTACGAAGCTGGTATCCACCGAACCATCGGTTTTGAATTTGGCGATATTTGGCCTGGTTAGCCCGCCGGCGAAACCGAAGGATCCACCGACAAAGACTCCATCGTCGGCTGCCGCCAGCGAGTAAACCGAGAACCTATTGGGGGCACTGGAAAATGAGCCTTGAATGCCTTCTCCAACCTGAAACGTTTCGTCGGGAGTGCCATCCGCCTGCAGGCGAATGACGCCTTTAGACCGTTGATTGGTAAAAGTGGTGAACTCGCCGCCAACATACTTCATGCCTGGCTTATCGATGGCCGAAGAAATAGAGAGGACAGTTCCGTCAAAGCCACGGGCTTGGTTCATATCGGCGATGCCGTCACCGCGCGCGGGTTGCCAATTAGGTACGGACGTCGGCGTGGCCGTGGGAGACGCGGTCGGTGTGGCCGTCGGAGACGCAGTCGGCGTGGCCGTGGGAGACGCAGTCGGCGGGGCCGTGGGAGACGCGGTCGGCGTGGCCGTCGGAGACGCGGTCGGCGTGGCCGTCGGAGACGGCGTTATTTTGTCGCTGACGGTAGTTACGTAGGCAAAGCCATCACTGGTTTCACCGGGAATATCATTTTGGTTCTGATCTAGTGCCAGCCCCCCCAATGCCACGGGGATTGCCGAGCCAATCTCCAGCCGATAACTGCCGGCGGCGGTTTGGGCGTTAAAGCGAATCGTAAAAACCTTCCCCCCGCCTGAAACCGATTCAATCGCCGACAGCAGATTTCCCTGCGGTCCTGAGAAGGCAATGATGTCGTCGAGGGTGAAAGCATCTGTCGCCAAATCACCGCTAAAGGTAAGGCTTATTTCTGAAAAGGGGGCACCAACCAGCGCGGGGGCCTTGGTGGTTACATAGGCGCCAAAACCGCCGGCCCTCAGGGCGCGGCCAACATTCAACCTTCCCCCGGTAGCCACCAAACCATTGAACGCGCTATTTTTATCAACGGTCGAAAAAAGCCGGTTCCTAATTTGCAAATAGCCAGCGTGCGGCGCGTAGCCTTTAAGTAAAGCCGCAGCTCCGGCCACGTGGGGGGACGCAGAAGAGGTTCCATTCACCAGGGCAATTCCATTGCGCGGGGAAATACCCGTGGTGGTGATGTTAGAACCCGGAGCAAAAATATCAACTGACACCAAGCCGTAGTTCGAGCCCCAATAATTGGGAATATAAACCGGTTTGTCGTCGGCGGAGGAAGCGCCCACCGCAATAATATTGTCGACGGGGTAATTGGATGGATAGTGCGGACTAACATCATTGTTGGTACCACTGTTGCCGGCCGCCGCCATCGCCAAATGGCCGGCTTCGCGCGCGGCGGTAAACGCCGCAAATTCAGTACTGGTGTACGGAGCCCCACCCAAACTAAAGTTTGAGATCTTTACCCCCATCGCCACGGCATAATTTAGCCCACGTATCACGTCGGTGGTTCGGCCCGAGCCAGAATTGCCAAGCACCTTCACGGCCATTAATTTCGCCCGCCAGTTCAGTCCGGCAACGCCTTGCGCATTGTTTCCCTGGGCGGCAATGATGCCGCTTATCTTGGTGCCGTGACCGTGAAAATCAGATGGGTCGCCATCGCTTTCGTTAAAGTCGTAACCGTAAATGTCGTCTATAAATCCGTTTTTATCGTCGTCGACTCCGACCAGGCCATTCTTCTCGGCTTGGTTTACCCACAGGTTGGCCCGAAGATCGGTGTGGTTGTAATCGATACCGGTATCCATCACGGCCACCGTGACATCACTTCCGGTAAAAACATCCCAAGCCAATTCGGCACCGATAAGACCAAAGTTTATTGTCTGGGGGTAGGTTCCCGTAGCGTAGTTTGTATCATTGGGTACGGCGCTAATCGTAACTTTAGAGTCGCGAGCACTTGCCATTCCCCTTACGTTTAGGGCGTGAATAGCGTCATCCGGGGACTGTCCCTTGGCTAATTCTAAAATAACTACGGTGTTTGCCGTACGGTCAGCCGATGCCAAACCCGACATGCTTATCACCTGATGGAAACTAACTCCGTTGGTCTTGAGCACTTCCGAAAGGGAATCAAGCTGGGCCGCATTCAAACTCAACACCAGACGTTCACCCGGAAAACCCGAACCTACTTTTACTGCTTCAACCGCACCATCATTGACGGCGGCAGGATTTCGTAGCGAGGGAGAAATTTGGCAGGCGGCCAGCAAAATAGCCGGCAAAATCCAAAGCGCAGTTTTTATCAAGGAGAAAGTGTTCATTAGCAACCCACGTACCTCACGGCCCATGACCATTTTAGAATCGCCAAGAGCCGACCACCCATCCGCTTACGTACTGCGCCCCCCAAAGGAAATGTCCGGGGATGCTCTGATTATGCGCGCTGACTTTGTAGTAAATATGTGACTTCGAGCACAATTGCCTAACCCCTCGAAAGGGCGGGCCAAAGCAAAGCGCGCGGGCATCGCGGCTCAACACTTGGGCCTAAGTTGCCGATAAGCCAGTCAGAGGAATCTTATGGCAATGAAGGCAATTAGACCCAAAGCGCCGGGCGCCACGCCCGAGCCCGTTGTTCCGGCCGGTCGGGTGGGAAGCGTCGCCAACGCCGTTGCGGCAGCTTTAAACTCCCCCCCCACTCCGGCCCCAATCCTATCGTCAGTTTCAACGCCGGCCGCCTTAGCCACGCCAGCCGCGGCAAAGCCCGAGCTCCAGATCGCCACGCCAATTGCCAACACCAACTTTCCGTCGCCCGTTCAATTTCCCGTGCTCTCCGCATTTTGCCGTGACCTCTCCGATGAACTGGGAAAAGTTTTAGGCATCGTCACCGGCGTTATCGATTACGGGGCGCACAGTGGAAATGCAGAAACCGCGCTGGAAGCCTCAGCCTCGGTCACCATGGCCACCGATTTCGCGCTAACGCTCTCGCGTAACTTAACTTTCATTCAAGGATTGCTTTCTGGTGAACGGTTGTTCCCCACCAAGTCTGATGTGGCTCAGCTGTTGATGGACACCTACATGCTGAATCAAAAATACCTTACCCATCGCCAGACCATGCCGTCACTTGTCGTCGATAAAAGTTGCATGGCCGAAGTGGATCCCAATGCCGTTCATCACGTGGTGTGCACGCTACTGGTTCGCGCCGGCAAAAATATTCAACCCGGCGGCACGGTTACCGTGCAGCTCAACCAACACCAAAATGAAGTTGAAATTGTTCACACCGAAACGCTCAACCCCCAGCCGCTCAATCTCAACGACACCGAATTGGCGGTTTGCAAAATGTTGCTCGAAGCCCACGGTGGGCGATTCGAGGCAAGCAGTGAAAACGGAGCCACCAAATTTTCGATGCACTTCCCCGCGCCCAACGGCGTAGAGATTTCAAAAGGTGCCGTCAATAAACGACGTCACCGCCGGGCCCGCGCCAAACTGCCGGTGGACTTTAAATTTGCCAATGGCTTCGACGAAATTGCCACCCACACCGTCAACATCAGCGTGAACGGGGTGATGCTGGCCTATCCACCCGATAAATTTAAAGTGCGGCCGACGGTGGGGCAGGAGATCTCGCTTAAGATCCACTGCTCACGCGATCGCGCGCTAGAAGTGCCCAAAGCCCGGGTCGCCGCCACGCTCAATCACGCGTTCGGCATTGAGTTCATCGAAATTGATGATAAGACACGGCGCATATTGAATGGAATTGTGAAAAGCCGACCCTACTAGCCGGTGGCTAAGTTCGGTGGGATTTTCAAAGCCTTCGGCACATCGCGGCGCAGCACGTCCCCTTTACGAAATCCGCGATTTCGAGCAGAGTCAAAGGCATAGGTCTTATAGAAATCATATGAAGATTTGCTTTGTCGTCAGGTCCCCCTATAGCCAAGTGGTCACGTACACCACTACGCATTTAGCCTTCGAGGCCTACCGCCGCGGCCACAAGGTTTTTTACACTACTATCAATAGTTTAAGTTACCGCGACGACGACCGCGTGCGGGCCACCGTGGTTTCTGCCGGACCGGGCCAACTCGATAGCCGCGAAGCCTTTTTAGCCGCGTTAAAGGGTGAACAGGCCCGCCGCGAAGAGGTTTGCCTTAGCGACTTTGACGTCGTTTTTCTGCGCCACAACCCCAACGAATCAGACATTGAGCGCGATAAGGGGAAAAGCCCCATTATCGAGTTTGGTCGTATGCTTAAATCGCACGGGGTTTTGGTGATGAACGATCCCGGCGGGCTCTCCAAAGCCGCCAGCAAACTCTACCTCACCAATTTTCCTCCGGAGATTCGCGCCCGTACGCTCATCACCCGCAGCCCCATTAAGGTAAAACAGTTTTTGCACGAGCTTAAAAAGCCCGCCATCATCAAACCGCTTTCTGGCTACGGCGGACAAGATGTTTTCTTCATCAAAGACGCAAAGAAAGAACTCAACATCAACCAGATCATCAGCGCGGTGAGCAAAAACGGCTACATCATGGCGCAAGAATATTTACCGGCGGTCAAAAAAGGGGACAAACGTCTCTTGTTGTTAAACGGCCAACCCATTTTTGACGGAAAACAGGCTGCGATTTACCGGCGCATGTCCCCGCAGGGCGACGTACGCAGCAACATGCACATTGGCGGCACCCGCAAACGGGTTGAGTACACCAAAACCGAAGCGCGGATCGTTGAAGTGATTAAATCGCGGTTGGTTTCTGATGGGCTGTATTTTGTTGGCGCCGATATCGTCGGCGACAAGCTGCTCGAAATTAATGTCTTCTGCCCCGGCGGCATCAACAACATCAATGAACTCTATGGCATCAACGTGGGCGCGGTAGTAATTGAAGACCTCGAGCGTCATGTCCGCCTAGCCCAAGCCCGCAACCGTACCGCCGACTCGCTCGTCTTGATCCGAGCGGTCTGATATTCTTTCCCCCATGACCAGACTATTAGTGTTGTGCGGTGGCCGTTCGTCGGAACATGAAATTTCTTTGATCTCGGCCAAAGGAATTTTGGACGCTTTAGATCGTGAGTTGATCTCACCTATCGTCGTCGGCATCTCTAAAAAAGGGGTGTGGCACCTTGAAGACGAAAAAAGTTTTTTCCTCGGCGAGCTTCGCGCCGATCGCATTCACTTAAATGAAGCGGGCACTCCGGTCACGCTGGCCCCTTACCTCACCCCAACTGGCCGCGGCCTTTTAATGGCCAACGGCAAAGCGATTGAGTTTGACGCCGTGTTCCCCATTCTTCATGGGGCATTCGGTGAAGACGGCACCATGCAGGGTTTGTGGGATGTGGTTGGCATTCCTTACGTTGGCAGCACGTGCGGCAGTTCGTGGATCGCCATGGATAAAGAGCTGGCCAAAACGCTTTGCCTCCAAAATCAAATTCCGGTCTCTGATTTTGTTGTGCTGCGATCTCGCGCCGAGGCCAAAAAGAAACGGGCCGAAGTAGAAAAATTGGGGAAAACGGTTTTTGTAAAGCCCGCCCGAGCCGGCTCATCGGTTGGGGTTTCAAGAGTGGTAGGCATGGCGGGCTACGAAGCAGCGGTGGAACTGGCCTTTCAGAACGACAAAAAAGTGCTGGTCGAGCAAGGCATCGAAGGGCGCGAGATTGAATGTGGAGTTTTGGGCCTCTGCCACCGGGCCAAAGCCAGCGTACCCGGTGAGATCGTCGTTGCCCCAAAGATCGGCTGGTACTCCTACGAAGCCAAATATTTGCTCAAAGACGGCGCCGAAACGCTCACCCCCGCCCCGCTGGACGCCAAGACGCAAGCTGAAGTGCAAAGGGTGGCGCTGGCCACTTTTGACCTCTTCGAATGCGACGGCCTGGCCCGCGTTGACATGTTCCTTGAAAAAACGACGGGAAAAATCTTTTTGAACGAGGCCAACACCATTCCCGGCTTCACCCCCATCAGCATGTACCCAAAAATGTGGGAAGCCTCGGGCGTGAGCTACCGCGAGCTGGTGGCTCAGCTTGTGCGGCTTGCCTTCGAACGACTTGGCAAGACCATGCCCACAAAATAGAGTACTCCTCCATCATGTTTGAAAAAGAGCTACCCGAGATCGATTTCACGGCGCGTCGCGCCAGTTTCTACAAGAAGCTGGGAGACGGCATTGCCCTGCTACCGGCCGCCGACGTCCAGATGCGCAACGACGACGTCGACTTTCCGTTTCGCCAGGAGTCTGATTTTTTCTACCTCACGGGTTTTGCCGAACCGCGCAGCTTTGCCCTGTTTTCCGCCAAATCGAAAGCCAAGTATCAGATTTTTGTTCAACCAAAAGATAAAGAGCGTGAAATCTGGGATGGTTTTCGTCTTGGCCCGCAGGCCGCAAAGAGTGAATTAAAAGCCGATGCCGCGTTTGCTTCTGAACCCGAATCGCATTGGGAACAGGCCCTGCTCGAAGCTCTCCCGCATGCCGATAAACTTTTCTACCGCGTGGGCCGCAATTTTGATCGCGATCGCAAAATTTTTTCATTGCTCGAAAAATCAAAACGCAAGCACTGGAAAGGCGGGCGTTGGCTCTGGCCAATTCACGACCCACATGAGCTGTTGGGAGATACGCGGGTCGTAAAAACCCGCGCCGAGTTAAGTCGCCTGCAAATGGCGGCAACTATTTCTGCCGAGGCCCACGTCAACGCCATTCGCGCCGCCAAGCCCGGAATGTACGAGTACCAAGTGCAAGCCGTGCTTGAGCACACGTTTAAAGCGCGCGGGGCCACGCGAGTTGGCTATGACTCTATCGTGGCTTCGGGCCCCAATGCCTGCACCCTTCACTACGTTACTAACAACCGACGTATCGAGGCCAACGATCTGCTGCTGATCGATGCCGGCGCCGAGTTTGATTACTACACCGCCGATATCACCCGCACGTTTCCGGTAAGCGGAACCTTTACCAGGGAGCAGGCCGAAGTTTACGACGTTGTGCTTGCCGCCCAAAAAGAGGCGATCAAAATGATTCGTCCCGGTAAGAAATTTGAAGAGATCAATAACACCGTTATCGAGGTGTTGACCGAAGGGCTGCGTAAACTAAAAGTGTTGAAAGGGCCGCTAAAGACGCTGATCGCGAAAAAAGCTTACCGCCCGTACTACCCTCACGGCGCTTCGCATTGGCTAGGCATGGACGTTCACGATGCAGGCCGCTATCACCTGGGCAGCGAGCTTAAGAGCCGGCCGCTCGCGGCCGGAATGGTGCTAACCGTGGAACCTGGATTGTATTTTAGTCCCGACGTAGCGTCGCGTTTTCGCGGCCTAGGCGTGCGCATTGAAGATGACGTTGTGGTAACGAACAAGGGGCCAACCATTTTGACATCGGGAGTGCCGAAAGAGCGTGAAGAGCTCGAAGCCCTTTCGGCATTGGGATAAATTTTTAAGGAGAAAAAAAATGAAAACGTTAGCTCTTATAACTGCGGTATTAAGTTTTGTGATGCTCACCGGCTGTTCGGGTAAAAAATCGTCCAGCAGTGATGCTTTGAAAGAGCTCGAAGCCAAATGGACACCGGCGGTAGGTAAAGCCACTAAGTCCGAATTTGTTGAAAATTATGGCAATGCCCAATGGTGCAAACCCGATGAAAACTCAGGTGAAGAGACCTGCCGTTTCTATTTGAAAAAGGGCACCAAGTGGCTGGGTGACGCAAAAGATCGTGCCCACATCGACCAGGGCGACGACGTGGTGGCCAACTTCGACAACGCCGGAATTTTGCAATCGTTCAAAGCTAAAGCACAGCGCTAAACGATCGTTTTCGATTGTGCAAAGCCCACTGGAAAGTGGGCTATTTACCCTTTTTTTACCTTAACTTTACCGCTGGCCAAGTCATCGCGCCGTTTTTTGAGACTCGTAATGAGCTGCGGAAACGACTTCTCACGTAAAAAGGCGGTAAGTTGTTCGTTAATATTCGTACTGTATCGGTTGTCTTCGTACGAAATGTCGTACACCAGCCAATCGGCGCCTTTCTTGGTAAGAAAGTAATCTAGCGTGACCACTTCGCCTTTGGCGGTGAAACGCGAAACCACGTGCGCATCGTTGCCTTTCAGTTCGATTTTATTGAACTTGTAAGTAGTGTTGTCCCAAAAGGTATCCATGCGGGTGTAAGCGGTGTGCACCACAACGTCTTTTAACAGATTCGTAAAATCGGCACGGTTCTTACTACTTTGCTTGTTCCACTCGGCCGCGCCTAAACACGATTTTGCGATTCGATCCCAATCGAGCGAACCCTCAAGCCTTTTTCGCGCCTGGTTTTTAGTGGGGCTGTTCACTTTGCTCGAGTCATCAAAAAGCGCGACCATCTTACTCTTGATCTTAAGCGCTTCGCCGGTAAATGCGGTTTCTGCCTCGGCCGGTTTTACTGCCGATTCGCCTTCGGCGGTTTTTGCCGCCGGCACTTCTTTTGCCGCGGTGGCCTCATTGTCTGCAATCGCCACACCCAGCCAAAAAGAAATTAATAGCGCCAATAGCTTCACGAAGGATCTCCTTAAAAAAGAATGACCCGATTTTTGCCGCCGAAGCCGATTAGGTCAATGGAAGATCGCCATTTTTTCAATGGCGCCGATTACGGCGTCTACCCCCAGGCCATTCAGACACGCCTTTTTTTCAACGGCGCGGCAAATTGCGCTCTCGCACGGGCTGCACGCCAGATCGGCACGCCTAACTACTTGAGTGTTTTCGGTAAGCGGGGCCACATACTGAGGGTCGCCCGGGCCAAAAATCACCAAGGTGGGCACGTTTGCCACACTGGCGGCCACGTGGGCGGGGCCCGAGTCATTGCTAATGACTAAAGCCGCCGAAGAAAAAACCCCGACCAGTGCGGACAGGTCGGTTTTTTCGATCAGGTCTTCTACCTGCGAGTCCGCCAGGCGTTCGAGGCGTTTGTGCCAAACCGCTTCGTTTTGGCCGCCCACAATCGTAATCACAAACTCGGGGAAGCGAGTTCTCAGCCAGCCAATCAGCTCGACGAAAAAAGGCCACTCTCTTAGGGGGAGTGACGCGCCCGGGGCGATCACAATCCGACGATTGGCCGTAGTAGGCCGCGGCTCTGTTTTCTCGCGAGCGGTGGGCACGCTCGCTTCCGAGAGCAACGATAAATAGAGGTCGGTCTTGTGTAAACCCGCCGCCCGCCCTTTCCACCTTGTGGGGTGAGTTAGCAGCGGCATGGCAAGAGTTTCGGCAAAGCCGATGCGGTGGCCAATGCCGGCCCGCCAAAATAAAAAGGCCGACGAAAAAGAGGCCACCAGGCTCACCGAAAGGTCGTAACCGTCTTCTTTGAATGCGGCCGCCAAAGCCCCCGATCGAAGGCGATGGCCATCGACACCAAGCAGGGGCCGGTACGAAAAATTTAAAGCCGGATCAACGTAAGCGTCGCTAAACCCCGGCCCCAGTAAAGTGATGCGGCTCGTTGGGTAGTGCGCCCGAAGCCGTGCGTAGAACGGCAAGGCCATCACATGATCACCCAAAAAATTGGGCGCCCGCACAATGATATTTCGGGGTTTTTCCATAAAAAATTCTCGACCCCACTATAGCTCCTTAAAAGGTGCCCATCTACTTTTCAGCTGGAAAAGTGCCGGGTGCAACCTAGCCCGGTACCTTTACAGCTGAAAAGTAGATGGGCACCTTTGGGGGGATGGGTTACCTTTTCCTTATGAACTCACGGCAGTGGCGAGAAGTTTGGGTAATCTCTCTTTTTACGTCGGTAATGCTGATTCTCTGTTTTTTGAGCGGATCACAGGTTGTGGGCCGCCTGCTGGCGATGCAATTTCCCAAGGCCGGCATTTGGTTCGTGCCCGCGCATTGGGGGTTTGGCATCTTAACGCTGCTTTTTTGGGTGACGACATTTGGATCTAAAAAGGGACAGAGCGAGACCTACGAACTGGCGGCCCCCCCGGTAAACCTTTGGCTCACCTACTTCATTCCGGTCACCCTAGCCCTTATGTACGGCTGGCTCTTTAGGCCCGGCCCGTCACTGGTGTTTGGTGGTGCTACCGCCGAAAAACTATGGCACTTAGCCTTGGCCCCGGTGGGCGAAGAGCTACTTTTTCGTGGCTGGTTCTACTCCATTTTAAATCAGCGCTACGACGGCAAAATGGCAACCACCACCAACCCGTTTCCGGTGGCCGGCTGGTTTTCGGCGCTAGCCTTTTCGCTGTGGCACCTTCAAAACTGGGGCACCTACCCAAACGGCTTCGTAGTGTTTCAACTGGGCTACACCTTTTTAGCGGGCCTGTGGTTTGGCTTGTTGCGCTGGCGCAGCGGCAACGTCTTGCACAGTATTTTGGGACACGCCGCCATCAATTTTGCCACGTCGCTACCGCCGTTCCCCTAGCTGCGGGTTAATTTGCTAAAATGAAATCATGCGCAAACGCCAGTCTGGTCAGGCCATCTTAGAGTACATTTTGATGGTCATCATGTTGGCCGTGACCATTGCCGTGGTGGTACGCAACACCAATCTGAACCTCTACTGCCTATGGACCGGCTTGGCCCGCGTTATCGCCGCCCCTTGCCCCCATTGCAAAACGCCCGCCGCGCCTGGAGTCGAGCAGTGCCTAGACTTAGAAGGCGATAAGTAAACTCACCCCCAGCCTTTTCCTATACGCTTGGAATGCGCTATTCTAGACGCTTGAGTCCTAAACTAATTCGCAAAGCCCTCTGCTTATTTGCGCTCAGCTTAGCGATAGGCTTGCGATCTGAACCGATTGTCATAGACCAACATGCAGGCGAGCAGTGGATGGTTTTAGTAGGAGAGAACCAATTTGTGATTCGCCACGAGCGCCCCCCGCTCGGCCTGGAAAGATTAGTGGTCGTTACCCCTTTCAAAAATCCGGACCAGGGTCTTCTTTCATTCACTCGTGATTCGTCGGGGGTTCACGTAGAAAACTGGCGAGGCATTAGCTCTCGCGTCGATCCAAAGTGGCGAGGAGCTGGGCAAGCCCTTCAAGCCGTATTCTTCTCAGCCTTTGGCCATTCGGAAGTGATTGATGCAGAAATGACCGAACACAATTTGTTTCGGTTTCTGAGCCTAGTGTATCGCAACCCCACGCCATCGATGACGGAATTGGCCGAAGCGGTGCCGTTTTTTTCGATGCCTGGTTTCGATTACAAAATTCGGGTGAGTGGCGACGAAGTTTGGGTGTCGGCAAAAAAAAATGCCAAGGGCGAAACCACGTTGAGCGAGCCGTTTCAAGCTTCGCCCGAGTTTTTAAAAGCCTTAAAGAAAAGAATCAACGAAGCCTCACGAGATCACTGGGGCACCCTCACCCCAATCCGCAGCGTGCCCACGATCCTCATTCGGCCAAATTGCCAATTTGATAAATTGACCAAGCAGCAAAAGACTGACTAAAACCGGGACACTAAGCGCAGTGCATCATAGATGCGTCCCGGCAACTCTTCGAACTTTTCTACTTCCAAAAAAATACCGTGCCCGGCTTGGGCCATGGCGATCGAGGAATCGCGGTGACTTCCCGGCCCTTGTAGATGAATGACCGCTAAAAAATCAAACTCCCGCGCCAGCTCAACTGGGTCACGGCCTTCGGTACTGCGCCCGTCCGACGCCAAAATTCCCAAACGCCGGCGCTGAGTGCCGCGTGCCTCGTACTGCCCCAGCGCCTCTTTAAGGCCAATGTGAATGTTGGTGAACCCTTTAGGAGCGGATTTCAAAAAACGCAGCACTACACTTGCCGGGTCTTCATTTACCTGCAGCTTTTTGACCGACTTCGCGGTCGACGAAAAGGTTACCACCCCAATGTCCTTAGAAGGAATTCGCAACAGCATCACCGCTACGGCAATGCTCGCCAAAAGGTGCTTTTCTCCTGACATCGACGAACTGGTGTCGAGCATTGCCACCAGTGAAAATGGTTTCGTCTCCTGATGCTCCACCAGCAGACTTTCGGGATCGCTTAAGTCAAAAGCCTCTTCTAGAGTCTCTTCAATCGCCAAATCGGCGAGCGGCATTTTGTGGAAGGGTAAAAATTGATGCCGTTGCGGCCTGGAAGGGTGCGCAATCACCCGCCGGGCCTGCTCTAAAACCGCCGCCACCAACCGCCGGTCTAAATCCGGATCACGATCGGTCTGATGTAGGCGTTTGAAATAGAGCTCCCGCAAATTCTCGGAAGTGCCCGATACCTGTTTGGCGGTCACCTGCTCCATTTCCATCTGCGACGCCAGTTCGGGAGGAAAAAACGTATCGGCGATCGGCGAGTCTTTTTTAACTACCGGCCTGGACGAGTCTTTTTTTTTTCTTCGAAACGCGGCAGTTCACCGGCCTCAAGTAGCTCAAGAATGATGTCGCGTGGGTTGTCTTCTGACGACAAAAGCTCAATGCGGCTGGGCAACGCCATCAAAGCCGCGTCTTTAAACGACATGCCTCCCGCCACTAAATCCGCCAGCGACAAGCCCGCACGAATGCTGGCACCGCGCTTTAGCGCTTGGTGATTGCGGGTGCTTCGTACCACTTCTAAAATTCGTCCGAGCGTTACCTTGCCCTTCCATTGAGGTTGAGCCCCGCGCAAGATATCAAGCTCTTCGTCGTGGCTCTGGTAATCGAGCCAAAGCATCTCAAAACGATCGAGCAGGGCTTCCGACAGAGCGTGGGTTGCCGTAAACTCTCTCGGGTTCTGGGTCGCCACCACCACAAAACCAGGTTTGGCGGTTATCGAACCAATTTTAGGAATCACCACACGGCGCTCGTCCATGGCGGGCAGCAATATATTTTGCACCGCTTCGGGTAGACGGTTCAGTTCATTGATAAACAGAACCGAACCATTTTCCATGGCGGTAATCAAAGGGCCGGCAACAAAGGTATCTTCAGAGTACCCCTTTTGCAGAACCATCGGGGGGTCAAACCAGCCCGTCAGCTTTTGTTCGGTGTAGCGGGTATCGCCGTCTACACGCTCGTGCTCTAGGCCAAGCTCTTTCAACACCTCTAAAACTAAAAATGTTTTGCCAACCCCAACCGGCCCCTCAATTAAAAGGTTGCGGCCCAACCGCAACGTCTGCTGCATTAGGTTAAGCTCGCTCTGTCGGCCCACCACTTGAGTGACGCCGGTAACGGCCGTTTTCGCCGGTTTCATTTTTTCGCTTTTATTTTTTTTTGCCACGTTTCAACCGATCCCGAAGAGTCTCGTATATAAAATTGGCCACGTCACTAGGTCTTGTTCCGATGGTGAAACCGGCGTCAAAACCCATTTCTAGCGCCATGGTGTGAGTGATGCGCGGTCCACCCGCGACTAAAATAAATTTTTCGGTCAACCCCCGCGCCTTTAGCTTATTCTGCAATTCCGTCATGTCGGTGATGTGAATGTCTTTTTGGGTCACGATTTTGGAAAGTAAAATCACGTCGGCTTTCTCTTTTACCGCCCGGTCAATGAGCTCGTCGGTGGGTACCTGACTGCCCATGTTCACGCATTTAAAATTCTTGTAGCGCTCTAGACCAATGTCGCCGTCAAAACCCTTCATGTTCAAAATGGCGTCGAGTCCAACCGTGTGCGCATCGAAGCCAGTGCAGGCTCCTACCACCTTTACCGTGCGGCCAATGTCTTTGCCGATAAGTGAATCGATCTCTTTGTAGCTGCGCTTCTCAGTTGAGATTTCAGGCACCACCAGCTGGGTATAATCCAGGCCAAGCTCGGTGCGTGCGAACACCACAAAAAACGAGTAACCCACGCCCACCGCCGACATGTGCGCCACTTTGATGTCGAAGAAGCCCCATTTGCTAACCAGCTGGGTAGCGGCTTCGCGCGCTTTCGATCCCGGTTCAACCGGCAAGGTAAAACTAAACTGCACCGCACCATCATTGGTGGTGTCGCCGTAGGGGCGCAGGTTCTTTAAATCCGGTGAGGCAACAGCTTTTGACATTAAATACGGCTCCCCATCAGTTTGAAGAACGGGTTTAGGTACGCGCCTCGCCGCACCGGAAAAACCCCCCGCGCGCCCTTTCCACCCTCAACGGTGCGGCTCACGCCCGCAAACGTCCGTTTCTCAATTGCTTTTAAGAGTCCAATTTTTTCGATCTTCTCGAGCAATTTAACGGCATCGTCCAATACGCTCTGGGCAAACTTCGAAATAAAGCCGTCACTTCGGTAGCCCAGCTCTTGCGACAACCCTAAGCTACCCTTGAGGATGTAATTCGCGCAGCGAATGCTCATCGTGCGATCGTGCAGCCAAGGAGTGTGAATGGCCTCGGTAGGCATGCCCAATAAAATGGTTCCCTGGTTGGTGAGCGAGCCGATTAAGTTGAAAACCGTGTCCACCGCGTGGCTAAAGAAGATATCGCCCGTCTTGTATTTGGTGTTGCACATGTACTTGAGGGGGGCCTCCGGAAAAATCTGCCGGGTCATCTGCGCTCGCGCAATTTCCATCAAGATCACTTTTTCGTAAAAAGGGTCCATCTCCATGGCGTGGCCAATCGACATTTGATTTTTCTTCATGCCGGCGTTTAAGGCATACGCTTCGTTAATAAACTCGCTGGCCAAGACCTGATCACCGCTTTCGACGGCGTCGGTAGTCTTCATGTAGTTGTCTTCACCCGTCATGATCCACAAGCCACTCACACTACAAATCAACCGAGAAAAATGCTGATCAATCAACGTGCGGCGAGGATTGATGTCGCGAAAAAGAATGCCGTACATGGCATCGTTTAAGAGGCAATCTAAGCCTTCAATGGCGGCCAACGCCGCGATCTCGGACATGCATAAACCAGAACAGTAATTGGTAAGGCGAATGTAACGTCCCAGCTCCGCCCCCACCTCATCCAAGGCCTTTCGCATCAAGGCGAAATTCGCTTGAGTGGCGTAGGTGCCGCCGAACCCTTCGGTGGTGTTTCCCTGCGGCACGTAATCTAACAACGACTGGGCGGTGCTACGAATTACGGCAATAATGTCGGCGCCATCTTGAGCGGCACTGCGCGCTTGGATCACGTCTTCGAAAATATTGCCCGTAGCGACAATGACGTATTTGAGCGGTCGTTTTTCGAGAAGCGGATCACCCTGTTTTTTACGAATTGCCTCTCGCGACTTGCGGTAACGCATTAACCGCGCGTAAGACTCTTTGGCCAGGCGAGTGACCATGGCTTCCACTTTTTTTCGGGGAAGCTCCTCCACTTTTCCTAAATCAACTTCACCATTCAAAATGGCGTGTTCCAAACGGGTGGTCTCAAACTTATGGACCAGCAATGCATTGGCCACCCAATAAAGGGCACCGTCATTGAGACGGCCGGCGGCCTCAAGCTGGTCTAAAATGAAGTTGCTGACGGGGTAAAGCAGGCCATTTCGCTCAAGCGCGCCGTTGAAGCCCAACAAGCGCAATACCGCGCGTTCAGTCCCGACGGTGGAGTTTTGGTGGATGAGATCGGCCACCACGTCCCCGATTGAGCTGGCAATCGAGCGGCAACGGGCAATTTTTTTAGCCGATAAGGGCAGCTGCGTTGAATACGACATTGCCCGGCATTCTGAAGGGGAAACGGCCGGTTTTCAAGCGCTACCAGCCGCGACGAACATACTCACGAATCGCCCGCTTTACTTTGGGCGTGGCATCGGTGAACTGCACGCCCATCCCGCATTGCAGTGGGTTATCGGACACCCAACGCACCTGACCGTGCGACTTGATAACTGAAAGGTTCAACGGCTCGGGTAGCGGAATAGAAAGCGTAATCATGTCTCCAATCTTGAGTAGCTGGTTAGTCTGGAGAAAGCAGCCGCCATCGGAAATGTTGCGCAGCAATGGATAGTGCCATTTGTCGCCGTGCATATAGATCATCGGCGAATGGGTTTCAAAACGCGGTTTAGTGCGCCACCAACGCAGTTTGGGATCGAAATACAAATGGCGAATGCGGGGGTTGATAAAATAGCCGAGACTCGCCGCGTAAATACTCAAATGCACTAAGAGTGAGGAGATCGCAGTTTCTGAAGTCGCGTAATAGTCGTAGAGGTCGCGCACTCCCCACAAAGCTACGAACGATACCAACGTGTACCAACCAAGTTCATTCACTTTGACTAGGCCCACGATAAGTAAAATCGGAAGTAGGCCCGAAAGCACAATTTCGATCAGGCGAACGTCGTCGCCGCGCACCGCTAAATAGAGTAGTTCGATCGGAAAGTAGGCAAACAAAGAAGCGCAAAATAAAAGCAGTAGCGGCCTTTTCTTCATGCCCTAATTGTAACTCTTTTTGGCTAACGCTGCCTTTTTCAGGAAGACCGCAGGGGACAGGCGATTTCTCGCTAGGTAGTAGTGCAAATCGCGGTGAAATTTAGAACCTATTTGATTACGGGAACTCAGCCGATCGATGGCCAAACTGGGTTTAAAATCTTTGTCGGTTACAAACTTAAAATAATCGCTTTGCAAATAGCCCTGCGCTAAAAAAGGGATCGCCGGGGGAACCCCCGTGACTTCGTGAAGTAAATTTCCGAGGGCAAATGACGGAAGCTCGATGGGTCTCTTTTCCATCGGAAAATTACTCCACATTACGACGGGCACAACACTATTTGCGTACGCCATGGCTTTTTTGACCACGTTGGTTGAACTCATCGCTGAATAGAAGTCGTAACCCAGAGGTGGCGTGTGATCCCCGAAAGCCACGATTATCGTAGGTTCCTTTACCCGTGAAAAATGCGTCACTAGCTGGCGCAGCGCTTCGTCAGAGTGACGCATCAGCCTTACATAAGTGTCGAGGCGCGATTGTAGTTTGGGATTAACGGCATTGGTTACCCGAAGCCCTTCGGGCTGGGCGAGATCTAACGAATAGGGCCCATGCCCGCCCATGGTGATACCGAATATAAACGAGGGCGAAGTCATGGTTTTTGTTTTACGAATGATCTCATCCACCAAGGCCTCGTCAGCAATCATAGAGTGCACCAACTTGGGATTGGGATAGCTCGCGAGAAAATCAGCGGTCTCAAAGCCAACCATGGCGTGGCCGAAATCGCGGCCGTAAAAGGTGCCGTAAAAGGGATGGCTGCTATGGGTCTGGTAGCCGTAGGCCTTAAACTGCCTCGGCACGGCGGGCAAAGGCCAGGCGTGGGTTTCGTAGGGAGAACTGTCGGTCCCGAAATGGTCAAGCCGCAAACCAGTAAGCACTTCAAACTCAGTGCAACCGGTTCCCCCGCCAAATTGAGGAGTTAAAAGATACCCGCTAGAGTATTTTTTTTTCAGTTCATGAAAAAAAGGAGTGGCGTCTTCAGTAGTTTTTAATTCTAAATCGTCAGGGTCATTAAAGGACTCCATCAGATAAAGGATTACATTTGGTCGCCGTACAAATGGATTTACTGCCGTAAGTTGCTGCTTCTCTGACTCCCGCTCTAACCACGCCTTCACGGTATTTTCGTCATAGCCTTCTGGCGTTCTTCCCATGCTCTGGAACTCCAGAAGCAAGCCGAGGAAAAATCCATTCGCTTGGTACAGCTTCGTGGTGTTGTGATTGTGACGCGATATAGAAGCAAAGGATGAAACCACCGCTCTCACCCACGGATGCGAGACAAGACACAACGAAACCAGGCTCCACCCGATAAGCAGCACCGCGCTTCTCTGCTTTAGCGTTGCTGAAGCCTTTTCCCTGCGTAAAACGAAAATAATCAGCGCTACCGAAAAGCAAAGAACCGCAGCAATTCCCACCTGGATGGTCCAATGAAAGAAGACCGCAAATACGTTAAGGGCTAAACCAGTTTTATAGAAATCCGTCGGAACGAGGGGCGTCAGGCAATAACGCCGTTTTAAGGTGTCGGCAATTAGCAGAATGAGCAGCGGGAAAAGCGAAAGGGTAAAGGCAGTCCACTTCTTGGCGATAACAAAATGAACGACCCCGAAAAGACAAAAAACTATCGTGCCATTTAAGAAAAGAGTTCCGGCAAAACGATAGTTGAGTTTTGCAAAAAATGGCAGAATGAACCACACCCGGGCTTCGCCAAGAATGACCAAGAAGAGACAAAGCAAAAATATTTTTAGGTAAGCGCGATGGCGAGTGAGTAGTTTAGCCTGGGCAAAAACGATTGCTTGCAATCGTGAGCCAAGCCACATGGCGATTAAGCAGCCTTTTCGTCAACGGCGGCGGAAGAACCCACGGCGGGGGTCGGATTAAACCGATACCCCTCGCCGTAGATCGATTCGATATGATCTTTGAACGCGCCGAGCTTTTTGCGGATGCTACGGATGTGTGAATCTACAACGCGATCAGTCACAAAGGTGTCGACACCCCATACATTGTTGAGGATGCGTTCACGGGAAAGCACTCGGTCGGGATTGCGAACAAAATACGAGAGCAGCTTGAACTCGAGTGCAGAAAATGGAATCTCTTTCTCATCGATATAAACCCGGTGGCCCAAAAAATCGATCCTTAGGCCCTGGTTCTCGTACACCGAGAGGTTCTCTTTACGTAAATTGTGTTGTTTGATGCGCACTCGGATCCGCGCCTTAAGCTCTTCCGGCTCGAATGGCTTTTCGAGATAGTCATCGGCGCCAAGATCAAAGCCCATCACTTTACTGTGGGCATCATTTCTGGACGACAAAAAGATGATGGGAATGGCCGCCGTCTCTTTTTGCCCACGCAGCAAATGGCAGACTTCAAAACCATCCACCTCGCCCAATGAAATATCGAGCAGTATGAGGTCGGGCTTGTTGTCCCGCGCCATCTCCACCCCCTGTTTACCGGTATCGGCGCACAACACTTTGTAGTCGTGACCCAATGCCGATTGAATGAGGAACTGATAATCTTTGCTATCTTCGATTACGAGAATCTTTTCGCTCATAATTTTTTTCGCCCTTTTATAAAAACTTTTAAAGCGTTCTTGAAACTGTGTGGGACATTTCTTCGTCCCTTTAACATTTCGGCACATATTCTCTAGGACTTTAAGAAGGCTTTATTGGTGTTTCCACAAACTTTAGCGCGGCGCGTTTAAGACGAAAGAAAATAAACCAGATCAAAAAAAAAAGAGCTGCAAGTATTTGGGGCTTGGCTAAAATAAATTTGGGTTGCATACACAAAGGCAGGGGAATGGGGAATGGGACGCAAATTGGAATCGCATGAGTCCAATGTTGTTGATTTAGGGGCCTTTCGCAGGAAAGTGCGTGCGCCATCGAGTGCCGCACCGATTTCTTTGCCGATCTTCTATATCAATCAAGATGGCTGCTCCGAAGGCGCTCTGCGCACCTTTCCCTTCTTCGAGATCACCCCCATTAACTCCCACGCCAAGTTCGAAACCGCGATCGCCCTAAAAAAGCCGGGATTAGCTGTACCGATGCTCGCGTTGATTGATGCGTTCTTAACTTGGGCCGATCCGGTGGAGTTGGTTCGCCGACTCGGCGAAATTCCTAACTGCTCAGTTCTTCTGGTTTACCGTCCGCAAGACGAGATTAAAAACCAAGCGATCTTTAAACGGGCATTTCCCTTAGGGCTGTTCGACACCTTGGCCTCCCCGGTCACGCGCGACGAACTCATTGAACGGTTAGATATTCTCTTCCGCCTCAACCTTCGCACTTCGGTCGAATAAATTATTTTAGAGTTCGGGGGTCGGTCTCCGGCCAGCACGCCACCGCGTGAGTATCCTGCATTGGCTTGAGCACGGGATTGTGAATGAGACATCGCTCTTCACGCTGCGCGCAACGCGAATAGAAGGAACATCCCGGTGGTAAATTCACCGGGCTCGGCGGCTCCCCTTCTAGTGGAATGGCCCGAGCCAACTCCGGTTGGCCGAGTGCCTTTGGAATCGAAGCCAGCAGGCTCCGAGTATAAGGATGGCGGGGGTTAGAAAATACCGTGTTCGTTTCCCCCTGCTCGACAATCTCGCCCAAATAAAACACGGCCACTCTATGGCTTACCAAGCTTGCCACTCGTAAATCGTGGGTGATGAAAACCATGGTGAGCTCAAGTTCTTTCTGGAGCTTGAGAAACAGATTCAAAATCTGGGCCTGGATCGATACGTCGAGCGCACTCACCGGTTCGTCACAAACTAAAATCTCGGGCTCCACCGCCAGAGCCCGGGCGATGCCAACCCGCTGCCTTTGGCCGCCGCTTAGTTCGTGCGGAAAACGCCCGCGAACCGATGGGGTTAGGCCTACCATTTCCAAAAGTTTGCCCACCTTTGCGGTTCGCCCTTCGCGCGTCAACGTCAGGTGCTGGAGCTCAAGTGGCTCCTCCAAAATTTCGCCGATCGTCAGTCTCGGGTTTAACGATGAAAATGGGTCTTGAAACACCATCTGAATTTTTTGACGAAGCGGCTGCCAGGCCTTGGCGGAGAAACCATCAATCAAATTTTCGCCGATGCGGATGCTGCCACTCGTTGCGGGCAAGAGCCCCACCAGGCATTTGGCCAGCGTGCTTTTGCCACAACCCGACTCCCCGACAACCGCCAGCGTCTCACCCCGGTTCAAATGAAACGAAACGCCGCGAAGGGCGTGCACCACGTTCGCCGTGCGGGCCCACATTCCGCCCTGGGGGAACTCTTTCACCAAATTTTCAACTTGAAGCGACCGCAAATGTTTTCCCGCCCTATTCCCCTGCTGAATAGCTAAATGCTAGTATTAGCCTTTCAGCAATATTCTAACGCTCTTCTTCATTCATTTACCATGGATACATTGCCTTCGTCAGAACCCGCGTCATCGTTTAGGGAACGGCTGCTACGGTTGAAAAAACATCCGTGGTTTTTCCCCGCCACACTCGGCTTGATCTCGATCTTGCTTTACCTTCCGGTAGTAGGTTTTCCGTTTATCAACTTTGACGATGGTTCGTTTGTTCATCAGAACCCCTGGTTTCTTCCGCCCACGCTTTCAAAACTTCTCCATTTTTGGCGTGAACCTTACATGCATTTATACGCGCCGCTTACTTACACGGTGTGGGGACTTCTGGTTCCGCTCTCCTTTACCGGCGCGCAGCCCGGAGCAACTTGGGAAATGAGCCCCTTGCCCTTTCATGCGGTCAATCTCGTCTTTTTTGTGGGTTCGGTCGTTTTCGTCTATGCCATCTTGAAGCGCCTGACGCGTCATGATTGGGGTGCCTTCGCCGGCGCCCTGCTTTTCGCCCTTCATCCCGCCCAGGTCGAGTCGGTAGCCTGGGTAACTTGCCTCAAAGGGGTGCTGAGCGGTTTTTTCTTTCTCGCCGCCATTCATTTTTATCTGCTCTACTGCGAGAACGATGCGAAAGAGGGGTCGAGATCGAACCACAAGCGAGCAAGCTTCTTCTACCTGCTCGGTTTTGTCTGCTTCGCCCTCGCCCTGTTCGCGAAGGGGATTAGCGTTATTCTGCCCATTTGGCTCGCTACGATCGGGTATTTCATCCTTAAGCGACCGCCGCGCAAGCTGCTACGGGAATTGACGCCATGGTGCGTCCTCTCGGCGATTTTTGTAGTGATTGCCCTCTTGGTCCATCCCGCACCCAGCTCCTTAATTTCGGCGACGCAGTGGGAGCGCGGCTTGATTGGTTTGGATTCACTAAGGCGTTACTTGGCGATTCTCTTTTTACCGGTCAATCTCACGGTGGATTACGGCGTCCGGCCCGAAGCCGTATTAAAGTCGGCGTGGCTTTACCCCACCCTTTTTCTGTGGCTTGCCGCTGCTGCCGCGTTGGTATGGGACTACCGACGGCGAGGCAATCCTTGGCTACTCGTCGGCGTCGTGCTTTTTGTCTCAAACCTGTTACCGGTATCCGGCATAAGACCACACGACATGATCCTCTATTCGACGATCGCGGACCATTACCTTTTTCTTTCTCTCGTCGGCCCGGCGCTTTGGCTCGCCTGGATCGTTAGCCGCTTCGGATCACGACGCGGGGTTGGGTTAGCGCTGATTCTAGGTTTCCTTTTGCTCTTTGGATTGAGCGGCCGGCAGGAACGATTCTGGAGAAGTAACGCTGCGCTCTTCTTGCACGTTCTCGAAATTAATCCCGCCAGCTGGTTGGCTCTCGATGGACTAGGAGACGAGTTCGTCGGCCGGCAGGATCTCCAGAGCGCCCTTGCGCTTTATGAAAAAGCCCTGGGGCTTCACCCGCTAGCTAAGGAGTATTCGAAGGCCGGAACCACCCATTTTAAGTTGGGCAATTTTGAGAACGCTTACCAAGCGCTGACGCGGGCCGCGGCCTTACAGCCCACCTCCGCCGTAATCGCCTTCGAACTGGGGCGAACGCTGGCGAAACTGGGACGTTTTCCTGAAGCGCAGGCGGAGGCGATCCGATCGGCGAAGCTGGCGCCTGGTTGGGAGCTGCCCCGCAGTCTGCTGAGCTATCTCCAAGCCGCCGAAAAATCTAATTCTAAACCGCACTAGGTTGGAGCCGTGGTTAACGCATTTTTTTGCCCGGAGATGACCCGGTCTACTTCGAAACAGCGGGCGAAACGCTGGGGGGTGACCTCGACCAATGGCGGCTCTTCTTGACGACAACGATCCACAGAATAGGCGCAGCGATTTTGAAACGCGCAGCCCTGAGGCCGCGCCATCGGATTGGGGATTTCTCCGGGCAGCGAAAAAAAACCATTCGCCTTGGCGTCGGCCGACAAAAACGAGGGGATCGATTTGATAAGCGCCTGCGTGTAAGGGTGATTGGGCCGGTTGAGCACATCGGCGGCCTTGCCGGTTTCAACCACCCGACCCAGGTACATCACCATAATGCGATCGGCCCGCTCGCTCACCAGACTTAAGTCATGGGTAATGAATAAGACCGCCATCTTGCCGTCGCGTTTTCTCTCGTCGATAAGGTCCAAAATTTGTCGCTGCACCGAAACATCGAGCGCGGTGGTTGGTTCGTCGGCAATCAACAACGCCGGACGAAGCACGATCGCCATGGCCAGCAGCACCCGCTGGCGCATGCCTCCACTTAACTGGTGTGGGTACTCGCTAAGCCGCTTCTCGGGCTCGGCAATCTTCACTTGCCGAAGGCCCGCAATCGCGAGATCACGCGCCACCACTTTGGTTAGGGCCGGGTCGTGATTGAACAACGCTTCAGTAATCTGATCGCCAATGGTCATTACCGGGTTTAACGAAACTTGCGGATCTTGAAACACGTAAGCGATCTTTTTTCCGCGCACATGGCGCAATTTTTCAGGTGGGAGGGTGAGCAGGTTTTCACCCTCAAGAAACACCCCGTCGCCCGATACCGTAGCGGGAGGCTCCGCCGTCAGACGGCATAAACTTAACGCCAGCACACTCTTTCCGCAGCCCGACTCACCAACCACCGCCAGTGTTTCGCACTGGTCGATATGAAAGGACACGGCACAAACCGCCGAAAGCGTGCCCTCGGAGGTTTGAAAATCAACACTTAGGTTTTTCACGTCTAAAAGCACTAGAGAATTCTACCACCGCGCTCACTTTAAAGAGCGGATTCGATTTCCACCAATTTTTGAAGATTTTCGACCGTGAGTGGAATGGTAACGTGCTTACCATTGATGTACACGGTGGGGGTACCACGCACGCCCAGATCACTTCCCAGTTTTAGATCTAATTCAGTATTCTTTTTTGCCGCCGCGTCTTTCTGACAGGCATCGTACTCTTTGGCGGTAAACAGATCCTTTAACTGACCCTTGATGAAGTCGGACCCTTTTTTGATGTCTTCCTCATCCATGTTGAAAAATACGCGATCGTGAAACTCCCAAAACTTCCCCTTCCGCTTAGCGCAGTAGCCAAGGTTGGCCAATTCACACGCGTGAGCGTGCAACTTGTACTGCAACAACGAGTTACAGGCAGAGTCTAAGGGAAAATGCTTGAACACCATATAAACCCGGTCTTTTAGCGAGTGCAGCGCCGAATTCATGGTGAACGCCGTTTTTCGACAATGGGGGCATTCAAAATCGCTAAACACCACGATGCGCACGCGCGATGAAGCATTACCTAAAGTGCCATCCCCTTCTTTGATGTCGATCTGCTTAATCGATTGCTTTTTCCACCCCTCAAAAAACTGGGTCATGGCATCTTCCATCTTTAGATTGGCCGGGGCGTCGGTGCGAACAAATGAAGGAACCAAGGCCACCAGGGTCATCGCGCCCAAGACCCCCACCCCCACGATCAGCAAGGTTGGAGCCGAAAATGACGTGCCTTCGCCCGTAACCCGTAGGGCCTGTTTAAGCTTGGCCAGGCCAAATCGCCCTTCGGGGATGAAAGTTTGCACCGATCCTACCAAAATTAGGCCATTCGCCACGTAAGTGAGCAGGCAAAACAGGCAGTATTTGCTAATTACGAACACCTGAATACCCATTAAAAACAGATCGGCCAGGGCCGTAAACAGGGAGGCCCCCACCAAAAGCGCCGTCAATAAGCCAAGCCGCCGCCGCGAAGGCGCGGCCGTTAATAAAACGAAGACGCAAAAGGCAAAAAATACGGCGCCGATTCCGGCCAGGGGAATGCCTAAAATCTCGGAGTAGGCGCTGGAGTCGATTGCCTCACAATTAAATGGGCCACCAATGCTGCAGAGGCTTGGCCCGCCTTGGATTCCAGCCTTTAGTCGAGTATGTTGCACCAAGAGGTAGAGACTGAGTAGGATGCCGACCAAGGCACTCGTGACCGCAGTCCAGTACCAACGTTGAGATGTATTTTTATTTGTAGTGGCCACGAAAAGATTATTGCGGAAAGAAAGTAGGCAGGCAATTGAAACAAAAAGATGAAACCCAGGCCATTGACCCCTCAGAATTTACCGAAAGCGGTATCGACGCGGCGGCAGAGAAAACCACGAGCTGGGAAGACATTGAAAAGATGATTCACCAGGTGGCCAGCAGCAGCCAAAAGCCCAGTCAGGTTGGCTTACTGGCCGATATTTTTAAATCGGCGATCAAGCTCGCTAAAGAGGCCCCGGGAACCCTAAATTTAAAGATCGCCGCCACCACCTTGCGTGAGCTGCGTTACTCATTCAAAACTTTTAGCCCGCACCGCAGTCAGCCTAAGATCACCATGTTTGGATCGGCCAGAGTTCCGGTCGGCACCGAAGTTTATAACCTCGCCAAGAATTTTGCCGCCGAGGGGGTGAAGCGCAAGTTCATGATCATCACGGGCGGCGGCCCGGGAATTATGGCGGCGGGAAATGAAGGGGCCGAGAACCAGGGTGGCTTTGGTTTGAACATTCGCCTTCCTTTCGAACAGATGCCCAACCCGTTCATCGACGCCAAAGCGCGGCTTATCAACTATAAGTATTTCTTCACCCGCAAGCTTTTCTTGGTGAAAGAAGCCAATGCCTTCGCGTTTTTTCCAGGGGGTTTTGGCACTTTTGACGAAGCGTTTGAAGTGCTCACTCTTTTGCAAACCTGCAAAACCAACATTATTCCCATCGTGCTGGTTGAGCCCGCCGGGTTTAATTTTTGGACGGAGTGGGTAAAGTTTTTGAAAACGGCGGTAGTCACTAAGGGCTTCATTGCCGAGAGTGATTTTCATCTGATGAAGATCATCAACACGCCCAAAGAGGCCATTGATCACATCGAACACTTTTATAAAATTTTTCATTCGATGCGATTCGTCCGTCACCTGTCAGTATTGCGCTTAAAGAAACCGCTGACTCGGGAAGTGATGGCCGGCATCAATAAAAACTTTGCGGCGCTGGCGCAAGGCGAAGAGATCAAGCTTTCGGCGGCGCTGCCGGAAGAGATGAACGAACCGGACATTCAAGGGTTGCCGCGTTTGGTACTTCCGTTCGATCGCAAGGACATTGGCACCCTTCGCCGATTGATCGACTTCATTAACGATAATGGCTAATCCCGGACGCCCCTAAAAACGTCTTTGAAAGCGCGGATGCGGGGCAAGAGGCAAAGAGCAAGGCCGTGCGCAAGTCTGCGCCCTCTTCGCCTCTGCCTTAAATAGCCGCGATCAAAAGACGCAGGCGCATGCTCCCGTCTGCGGTATAATTCTTCAGACATGTCCGCCTTCCCCTCTTTGAAAGTCATCCTCAGCAATGACCTGCTACCGTGGGAGCGAGAGCTCTTTCGGGGCACGGTTAACGCGCTACGACTTCAGTTTGCAATAGAAGAAGCTGAATTTATCGATACCGCAAGCCATCTAAAACACACGCCTTCGCCCGTCTGGTTTATTTCGCGCAGCTGGAAACAAGCCGTGCGCCAAACCCGCGACTGGCCTGCCGACGTGCCGGTGCTGATTACGGTCATTGAAGCTTCCCCGCAAGAAGGCTCTTGGCATGCACTGTTGTGGCAAAAGTGGGAAACGCCCCAGCGCCATCAGCACTTTTTGTGCTTAAGCCCGTTCACGTTTCGGTTCTTAGGCGAAATGCAGGGGATCACCAAATCGCAGCTTCACTTTTCGCCCCTACCCTTTTTTCAGAGCGAGCCCGAACTGGCATTGACCACCAGCCCGCTGATTCGGCCTAAGTTCAAAGTGGGAATGTTTTCGCGGTTTACCGCCGCTGAAAATCTGCACCACGCCGTCACCGTGGCCCATTACGTGACCCAACAAAATCCAAATATTGAATTCTCATTGATGGGGTACGGCCCCTTAGCCCGCCACTTAAAGGCAATGATTGGCGGATTGAATTTGGAGAAGAACGTAACCGTTCGCGAAACTACCAACATCGCCGAAATTCAGGGACTCGACCTCTTTTTGTACATACCCGTTCGTAACGATCACTTCGGCCCATTGCTCTACGCCGCCAATTTTGGTTTGCCGGTAATCGCTAACGAGCTTCCCGGCATCGAAGATTTTATAATCGAAGGCAAAACGGGTTTCATCGTTCCCCCGCATGACACCAAGGTCATGGGTGAACTGATCCTGCGTATGGAAGCCAGCCGCGAAATGAAGACCGGCCTCGCCCAAGCCCTGCGGATCCATTTGGGGCTCAACTATACAACCGCGCAAAAGGCCGATCGACTGGCTTTTCTATTCGCCGCTTCGGCCGCACGTAAAGAAACCCTTGAATCAATCGCATCATGAGAAATGGTTACGCCCAAACTCAGACCCTGCCCAGACCAAAGTTAAAGAAATGGATTGCCCGCTTTGTTCTCATCGCCACCCTCGGCGCACTGGTGCTTTCTTTACCGATCCTAGCGTGGATTGAACGCATTCCGTGGTTTCACGTTAAGGAGATTGTCGTTGAGACGGAGAGTCCGCTCACCGAAGCCGAGATCAGAAGCTCCATTCCCCTAGGTCTCAAAACCAGTCTCATCACCATCGACGCTGAATCGTTGATGCTTCGTTTAAAAAGTTTGGTGTGGGTAGACCAGGCCACGGTAAAAAAAGAGTTTCCCAATCGCCTGTTCGTCAAAACCACGCCACGCGCAGTTTCGGCACTCTGGATTCAAGATGGGTACCCTTTCTACGTCGACGCCCGTGGCATTTTGATCGAACGAATGGATAAGCGCCCGCTTTCAAATTTACGTTTGCCCATCGTCACCCAAGAGCCCGGGGTGTCTAACCAATGGTCGAGGGCGCAGGTGCTCGAAGCAGTACACCGCATTCAACGATCGCTTGAGCCAGATTTTTTAGTTTCCGAATTAAATTTAGAACGCTTCCCGTACTTCCGTATTTTTTTGACGCCGGTGCCCATAGAAGTGGCTTTTGATTTCACCACCTGGTCGACACAACTGCCCTATTTAGTTTTGCTACTGCGTCATCCCCCCCTCCTCGCGGCCCAACCCAAGAAGATCAATCTGGTTTTTCCAAAAAAAACGATTGTCACCACGCATGAAAACAAATAAATTTAGGGCGTCCGGTACTATTCGTATTAGCTTTTTCTAGCAGTTTAACTCTAAGTGCTTCGCGTTAAGGGTGGGACCCAAAAAAACTCCCAGGTCGGTCCCCGTTGGTAGTTAACAGGAATTTGCGACCTCACGCCTTTGCGCAACACAAAAAGGACGGGTCGCAACCATGTCGAGCCCTAAGAAAATTTCAGACAAACCTAAAGAGCTCTTTGTAGGACTCGATTTAGGTACGACTAAAATCAGTCTCGTTGCCGCCAAAGGCAAAGAGCAGTTAGAGATTTTGGGCGTGGCCCAAATTCCTTTCGCGGGATTGCGAAAAGGGGCCATTACCAACATTCCGGCTACCGTCGACGCCATTAAGAAGGCCGTTGCCACCGCCGAACTGATGGCGGGCTTCCCCATCACTCACGCCGCCATATCCATCGCCGGCCAACACATCAAAGGTTTTAACAGCACCGGGGTTGTGGCGATAAAAGGCAACGAAGTCAGCGCTTCAGACGTAGAGCGCGCCTTAGACGCGGCGAGTGCCATCGCCTTTCCGCCCGATCGCGAACGGGTCCATATCTTAAGCCAAGAATTTATCGTGAATGACCAAGAAGGCGTAAGAGATCCGGTGGGCATGGCCGGGGTTCGGCTAGAGGCGCGGGTACACATCGTCACCGCGTCACAAACCAATTTGCAAAACATGGCCAAGTGCGTAGAGCTTTCTGGACTGAAACTAGACGGCTACGTGCTCGATGGCTTGGCCACCGCCGAGGCCGTTTTGACCGTCGATGAAAAAGAGCTGGGCGTGGCCCTTATCGACATCGGTGGCACGGCAACCCATCTCGCTATTTTTCAACGCGGCACCGTGGTTCACACCGTAACTTTGCAAATGGGCAGCTCGCACATCACTAACGACATTGCGGTCGGCCTACGCACCACCATTCAAGATGCCGAAGCCATCAAAATAGAGCACGGCGCTACCACTCCCGAAGTTGGCGACGAACATGTGAAATTACAAATTCCGCTGCTCGGCGGCAAACACCGCGAAGTGGCCAAAAAGGATCTGGTCAACATTATCGAAGCGCGGGTCGAAGAGCTGCTCAATCTCGTCGCCCAAGAAATTGATCACAGCGGCTACCGCGCCAACCTCTCCACCGGAGTGGTTTTGACCGGCGGTGGCAGCCTACTGAAAGGTTTCGCCGAGTTTTCGGAATACATTTTAGAAATCCCCACCCGCAAAGGCAGCCCTGTCAATGTGGGCGGGCTGTCTGAAGGCGTGACCCATCCCGCCCTGGCTACGGCCTTGGGCATGGCAATGTATGCCTTCAAAAACGGTCTTCGTTCCAAAGTGACTCCGGCTCCAGAGAAAAGAAATTTCGAGCAGGTGTTTAAGCGCGTACGCAACTGGATCGAAGAAGTATTTTAATCACAATTTTTTTTTGAAAAAGGGGGCCCGATGTTCGAAATCGAAGAGAATCAGTCGGTAATGGGAGCCAAGATCAAGGTCATTGGTGTAGGTGGTGGCGGCACTAATGCGGTAACCACGATGATTAACCTGGGATTAACCGGGGTCGATTTCATCGCGGCCAACACCGATAACCAAGCACTGTTTGTTCATCCCGCACCCCATAAGATTCAGCTCGGCAATGAGCTGACCAAAGGCTTAGGAGCCGGAGCTAATCCTGAGGTCGGCAAAAAAGCGGCTTTGGAAGACTGCTCACGCATCGCCGAAGCGCTATACGGGGCCGACATGGTGTTCATCACCGCCGGAATGGGTGGCGGAACCGGAACGGGTGGCGCCCCGGTAATCGCTAATATCGCCAAGGAAGCCGGCGCCCTCACCGTGGGGGTGGTCACCAAGCCTTTCAACTTCGAAGGTAAAAAACGCCGCAAGAACGCAGACAAAGGCATCGCCGAACTTCGCGAGGCCGTCGATACGCTGATCTGCATTCCCAATCAGCGTCTGCTCTACGTGGCTAACGAAACCACGACGATGCTCGACTGCTTCAAAAAAGCCGACGAAGTGTTGTACCAAGCGGTAAAGGGCATCTCTGACCTGATCAATATCCGGGGGCTTATCAACCTCGACTTTGCCGACGTGCGAACGGTCATGGCAAACAAAGGGTTGGCGCTAATGGGAACCGGAGTGGCCAGCGGTGAAAACCGCGCCATCGAGGCGGCCCGTAAAGCGATCTCTTCGCCATTGCTCGAAGACATTGCCATTCACGGTGCCACCGGCATCATCATCAACATTACCGGCGGCTCCGATCTCACTTTGTTTGAAGTGAATGAAGCCTCGTCTTTGATTACCGAAGAGGCCCACGAAGATGCCGAAATCATCTTTGGTTCGGTTATCGACGATACGTTGGAAGATGAAGTGCGGGTTACGGTAATCGCCACCGGCTTTAATCCGGTGGTGCAGGCCGAAGCCTTGGCGAAAAAAGATACGGTGATTCAGCCTCCGCAGCCGCAGCCCGCAGCGATGGAAGCGAATGCCGCCGCTCTTTCGGCCAACCAGATGCCTAACCCCCTGCAAAAAACGGAAGGCGGCTCACAGGATCTTAAAGTGGCCCGTCAGATGGCGAGAGAAATTGGAAAACGTTTCTTCGAAACCGAAGAGTACGACATTCCTACCTTCTTACGCCGCCCGCAGGACTAATCGTACTTTCTAATTAGCAAAAGCCTCGACCCAAAAGGGTCGGGGCTTTTTTTTGCCCGGTCGACGCAAGGCGTTGACGCTTGTATTTCGCCGTCATTACCGAAGGCGCACGCAGTGCGGCTGAAGCAACCCTTTCACTATGAGTGAAGAGGGACGTCGACAAAACCAAGCAGGCCAAAGGT